>JAOTWJ010000182.1 GCA_029862925.1 Gemmatimonadota bacterium | reverse complement strand
TTCGCGTTGCCTCGAATTAAACCACATGCTCCACCGCTTGTGCGGGCCCCCGTCAATTCCTTTGAGTTTCAGCCTTGCGGCCGTACTCCCCAGGCGGGGTACTTACTGCGTTAGCGACGGCACCGACGGGGTCGCTCCCCCCGGCGCCTAGTACCCATCGTTTACGGCGTGGACTACCAGGGTATCTAATCCTGTTTGCTCCCCACGCTTTCGCGCCTCAGCGTCAGCAACGGCCCAGCGAGCCGCCTTCGCCACTGGTGTTCTTCCCGATCTCTACGCATTCCACCGCTACACCGGGAATTCCACTCGCCCCTACCGTGCTCTAGCCCGACAGTCTCGGATGCAGCCCCGGAGTTGAGCCCCGGGATTTCACATCCGACTTACCGCGCCGCCTACGCGCCCTTTACGCCCAGTGATTCCGGACAACGCTCGCACCCTCCGTATTACCGCGGCTGCTGGCACGGAGTTAGCCGGTGCTTCCTCTGGAGGTACCGTCACCCCCGGTCAAGCCGGGTATTCGTCCCTCCCGACAGTGGTTTACAACCCGAAGGCCGTCATCCCACACGCGGCGTCGCTGCGTCAGCCTTGCGGCCATTGCGCAAGATTCCCCACTGCTGCCTCCCGTAGGAGTCTGGGCCGTATCTCAGTCCCAATGTGGCTGGCCATCCTCTCAGACCAGCTACCCGTCGAAGCCTTGGTGGGCCGTTACCCCACCAACAAGCTGATAGGCCGCGAGCTCCTCCTCCGGCGCCTTGCGGCTTTCACTGCAGGGTCAGGTGACCCCGCAGCTGCATGCGGTATTACCCGGCCGTTAGGCCGGCTATCCCCCACCCGAGGGCAGATTGCTCACGTGTTACGCACCCGTCCGCCACTGAAGTGGAGTTGCCCCCACTTCCGTTCGACTTGCATGTGTTAGGCACGCCGCCAGCGTTCGTCCTGAGCCAGGATCAAACTCTCCAAAGAGAATTCAATGGCTCATCGAACGACGATGTCGTCCGAATCACGTCAGAGTTGAGATCCCTCGCGACACCCGGCTCTGCCCAGGCGCCGCTGTAACGGGACCGCACTCCAAGCACCCATCCCACGTCGATTCAGTTGTCAAAGAGCGAGGCCAGGAACCAACGACGTTCCCGGCGAGCATTGAAGAGTAGACGGGAATTCAGGGCACGTCAAGGCCGGCTACCGCCCCACCACTCCACCACTTGGCCCACCATCGCCGACCCGCGCCCGGAGACACGGCGCCCCGCGTCAGGCGGGGACGGGGAAGATCGCGCGGACCGAGCGGCCGCGCAAGGAGCGTCAGTCCTGCCCGAGCCCCAGCGCCGCGCGCGCGCTCTGCACGAGGGCCAACGGGTGCGCGGGGTGGCGCAGACAGGCGGCCACGGCCAGGTCCGCGGTCCGCTCGAGCACCTGGACGGGGTCGTCGGGGGTCGCGAGCACCACCGGCACGTCCGCCACCACCGCGCGCAGGTCGCGCGCGAGGTCCTCCGGCGCCCCCTCCCCCATCGGTCCCACGATGACCAGCCGGAGGTCGGGCCCGCGCTCCCGCGCCACCTGCAGGGCTTCGGCGCTGCTCCCGGCCGTCACGACCGCCAGCCCACCGCGCCCGAGCGCAGCGGCCGCCTCGACGCGGGCGGCGTCCTGGGCGTCCACCAGGAGCACCAGCGGCTCCGGCTCCGCCACCGCCGCTCCCGGCGGGACCACCGGGGCCGGGGCTGGCCCGAGCGCCCGCACCACCCACTGATAGCCGAGCAAGTGCTCGTGCGCGTCCCGCCGACGGGTTGCCGAGACGAGGCCCGCGACGGCGGCGCCATCGCGGCGCCGCAGCTCCACTTCCAACCCCCGCACAACCCCGGAATCCGCCATCTGGCGCTGGAACTGGCGGATGTCCTCCACCCGCGGCATCACCGCCCGCGCGTCCAGGCCCACGAATTCGCCCTGCGCATACCCGAACAGCTCGAGCGCGGCAGGATTGGCCTCGACGACCTGACCGCCCCGCGTGGTGAGGAACACGGCGTCGAACGACTGGGCGAGCAACGCCCGATACCGGTTCTCACTCTCGACCCACGCATCTTCCGCGCGGCGGCGGCCCTTCACGTCCCGCACGATGGCCAGCACGTATTCGCGCCCCCCGACCACGTGCGGAGCCACCGCGACCTCGACCGGGAAGGTCGAGCCGTCGGACCGGCGCTGGACGCCTTCGAGGATGAGGGGCCGACGGGAGTCGCGGGTTTCGGTGAACTGCACGTCGAGCGCCAGCGGCGGGAGAATCGGGAACTCGAGCCCGAGGCCGTGCACGCCCTGCCCCACCACGTCGGCGCGCGAGCGCCGCAGCCAGCGGCAGGCGGTCTCGTTGGCATCCACCAGCGTATCCGACGCCGGGTCGGTCACGAAAATCGCCTCGCCCGCGGCGTCGAGCAGCGTGCGGAACCGCTCGAGCCCATCCTGCTCGGTATCGGCGTGGCCCGCGCGGGCGGCGAGCCGCGCGCGGGCCTGCTCGAGGTCCGCGCTGCGCTCCTCGAGCAGCCGCCGGAGCTCGTCGTGCGCCCCGCGCAGCTCCTCTTCGGCGCGCTTGTAGCGGGTCACGTCGCGGGCGATGATCGTCGCCGAGACGACCCTGCCGTCGCGCAGATTGGGCGCGATGCGGCACTCGTACCAGGCGTCCGGATCGTGCTGCTGGATCCCGGTCAGCTCGAGACCGTCGGCCGCGCCCCCGCCGAACACCCGGTCGAGCGCCGCGCGCATGAACTCGTGCTGTTCGGGGAACACCCAGTCGAACAGATCCGACCCGATCACGTCTTCTTCCCCGCGCCGACCCAGGGGCCGGTTCACGTACAACACCGTGCCGTCCTGCCGCACGATGAAGACGAGATCCGGCGGGTACTCGGCAGGCTGACCCTCGCGCCCGTTCGGGCTCGGGACGGCGGTGTCCGCCGTGCCGGCGAGCTGCGGGACCACCCGCGGGCGGCGCGGCGTGAGGGGCGGCGCCTGGCGGCGCTCGGCGAAGAGCTGGGAGGGCGTGGGGCGCGACAACCGCGAGCGGCGGCTCCCGTTCTGGACCGCCCCGCCGGCTGCACCCCGACCCTCCTCAGCCTCGGCGCCTGAGGACGGAACGGATTCGGGATCGAGCGGTGCCGCCATCGGGACGGACTCCTCGGACCTATTCTGAACCGGCGTTCCCCCCGGCGCCAGACCACGGGCGCAGGGGCTCACGGGATTCCCAAAGGAGGCAAGTCCCGTGCCCCACGTAAGATGCCATTAACCGCATCGAGTTCAGTGACTTAGACGACAAATCTGACAAACCGGGTGAAGGCAGACGCCAAAGGCGATGGCGTTTCGCAAGATGGAGCCCCCGGACCTCCCACCTTCTGTCGCGGGCCCGGCAACTGCCATGTGACCGTCGGTCGAGCAGTTTCGAGCCGAGGACACCCTGCCATGACCGACGGAACTCCCTGTCCCTCCTGCGGCCACCCCCTCGGCAGCGCCGACCAGTCCTGCACATTCTGCGGCACGCCGGTCCCCGGGGCCGAGGCCCCGCCCGGCGGCCCAGACCCGGCGGCGCCGGCCGCCGCTCCGACCCCGTGGGACGTGATCCTCGTGAAGCTGCGCGACGCGACCCGTGGCCGCTTCGAGATCGAACGCGAGCTCGGCGAAGGCGGCATGGCCGCCGTGCACCTGGCGCACGATGTGGCGCTCGCCCGCAAGGTGGCGATCAAGGTGATGTCGCCGATGTCCCCAATCCCGATGGCCGATCCCTCCTGGAAGCTGAACTCGCGCACCTTGGGATCCTCGGCCGGGCCGCCGAAGCTGTACACGGAGCCCGAGCCGAAGGGCACGATCTGCGCCTCGCTGCGCCCGCTGATGGAGGTCCACACCAGCGGCACGGCGATGCCGATGTCCAGCGTGTTCGTGAGCCCGTAGGTCGCGAAGAACGACGACGCGACCGTCTGACGGCCAGCTCCATCCGCACCTGGAGGATGTTGTTCTCCTGATTCGGATTCCCCAGACCCGGGGTGCCGGGAATGTCCACGTGTCGGAAGTTGAACAGCAGGTTCTGAATGGGGACGCCGCGCAGCTTCTCGAATCCCAGCTGCGTGAAGAGCACGCCGACGAGCAGTTTCCCCTTGCCGAGCGAGGGCGCGCGTTCGGCGTAGATCGGGCCGCCCGAGAGGAGGCGCGTCTCCACGCGCCCGCCGGGCGTGAACTCGACGACGCTGCCGGAACTCGTGGCGGGGGTCGGGATGGACGCGACGCTGAGGCCGATGGCGTTGGTGACGAAGCCAATCAGCAGGTTGTTGCCGCTCTCCAGCGCGTCGGAGAACGCGAGGGCCGCGTCCTGCCCGCTCGTGTTGGTGAGACACAGCAGCGCGTCGGTCTCGCAGACACCGAACTGGAACAAGTTGAGGAGCCGGTCGCGGAGACTCTGGGCCGGGAGGGCCGTCGCCGAGAACAGGCACAGCGCGAGACAGAGAAGGCTCCGTCCGACCATCCCGTCCTCTCCGATGGGGTCGACTACCGGAAGGAGACTGCCGCGGTCCGGCCAGTATATCCGTCGGTGGACGGGTGGGCAACGCGCCTGCGAAGGGGCCCTTTCCCCTTTGGAACCTAGCGCGACGGGACGCGAATCAGTCTCGGGGCACTCCAGATGAGCGCCTGGCCGGCCGGGACCTCGATCGAGTCGACGACCGGCGCGACACCCGGGATGGAGATGCGAAACACGTGCCGGCCGGCGGTGAGCCACACGGTCGTTTCGGGCCGCACCTCGCGATCGTCGACCGTGAGCGTGGCTCCGATCGGCAACGATCCGCGCAGCGTGACCGCGACGGAGTCGGTCGCCCGGGACGCGCCCCGGTCGCCGCCGCCCGACACCAGGGCGATCACGATGATCAGGAACAGCAGCGCCGCGACGCCGCCGACGAGCAGCGGGTTCTCGCGACCCCAGGCCACGGCCTGCCGGGCCAGTTCCTCGGCCTGCTCGCGTCGGCCGCGTCGCGGCGCCGGCGCGAAGTGCCGGGGGGCGCCGGGCGTCGGCGCCGCCGGGTGGGGCGTGGGCGGTGGAGGCGCCGGGCGCGGCGGCACGGGACGCGCCGGTGGGGGAGTTGGCGGGACGGCGGCCGGGCGCGGGGGCGCAGCGGGCGGGGTCCCGCGGGCAGCCAGGTCGGCGGCGAGCGGCGTGAGCATGCGCGTGCGGTCCAGCACGAACTCCGCGCGGCCCTCGCCGCTGCGCTCCAGCTGCAAGCGCAGGGCGACGATCGCCTGCGACTGCAGATCGCGCGCGAAGTAGACGCGCCCGCCCCCCTCCGCTCCCCGCATCTCGCCGAGCACCTCGAAGCGCCCCGCGGCCGCCTGCGCCACGGCCTGGCGCAGGCGCTCCGGCTCCGCATCCACCCCCGCGAGGTCCGCCCCACACTGCGGGCAGAACCGACCCCAGCCCCGCAGCGTGTTGTGGCAGCGCGGGCAGGTGCTCTCGACGGCGGGCACGGTGGCGTCGAGCTGGGTGACCACTTCGAGCGTGAACTCGCCCGCCCCGCCCCCTCGCTCGAGCCGCAGCGCCACCAGGCGCCGGTTGGCCAGGTCGCGCGCCAGGTACACGATCGTGCCTCGCTGCCCGCGACCCATTTCGCCGATGACCTCGAACGCGCCGTTGGCCGCTTCCCGCACGGCGCGCAGTAGGTCGTCCTCGGGCGGAGTCTGATTCCCGATC
>JAOTWJ010000181.1 GCA_029862925.1 Gemmatimonadota bacterium | reverse complement strand
GACCGTCTTGCCCCCGGTATTGGGCCCGCTCACGACGAGCGCGAGCTCTTTGGTCTCGAGGACGAGGTCGAACGGCACGGCCTCCACGCCCTCGGCGAGCAGGAGCGGGTGGCGCGCGCCGCGCAGCGCGTGCGGACCGGGTACCGCGCCGAGTCGGGGCGGGACGGCGTCCAGCTCGGCGGCATAGCGCGCCCGGGCGTAGAGGTCGTCCGCGGCAACGCACATCGCGAGACCCGCCACGAGGAGATCGCGGTGGGGTCGAAACGCCTCGGTGAGCCGCCGGTAGAGCGCGTGGACGGCCCGCGCTTCGTCCGCTTCCGCGGCCGCAAGCGCGTTCCCGAGCTCGACCGTCGCCTGGGGCTCGACGAACAGGGTCGCGCCCGAGCCCGACTCCCCATGCACGATCCCCGGCACGCGGCCACGGGCATCGCGCGCCACCGGGATCACGTAGCGACCGGCGCGCACCGTCACCCCGGCGTCGGTCGGAACCTCGTGGGCCGCGAGTCCACGGAGCATCCGTTCGAGCGACTGGATGAGTCGCCCGCGCGCCTCGCGGAGGCGTCCACGGGCCCGATCCACCGCGGGATCGGCGCCGTCCAGCACCTCCCCGTCGTCACCGAGGGCTTGCAGCACGTCCCGCGCGATGCGTGCCGGCGGCAGCTCGACGATGAGCGCCGCCGCGCGTGGCGCCCGCTCCGCAATGCGCCGCAGCTCCCCCACGACCGTCCGCATAACCTCCAGACCGCGGGCCGTGGCGATGAGGGCGAGCCCGTCGAACACGGTGCCCTCGAGCCGCAGGCGTTCGAGCTCGGGCGTCAGGTCCGCGATGGGCGCGGGTCGGAACCCATCCGCGCCCAACACCAGCGGGGCGAGCTCGGCCACGGCGGCCAATTGTTCGGTCACCCAGGTCCGGTCACGCGACGGCCGGCGTTCCCGCACGCGGGCCGCCCCCAGCGGACCGACGGCTCGTTGCGCCACTTCGTCCACCGCGCGAACGAACTCCAACTGAGCCAGCGTTTCAGCCGTGGCCGCGGCGGGAAACGCGGAAGGGGTGCGCGTGACATTCGTCACCCGCACCCCCTCGTGGTCTGCTCGCGGCACCGACATTCTCACAGCCCGGCCGCGCCCACGGCGGCGGCCACATCTGCGCCGCGCTGCTCCCCCGCCGTCAGGAAGACCGGTCCCGGCGGTTCTTGCGCCGCGCGGCGTTCATCTTGCGCTTCCGACGCTCGCTCGGCTTCTCGTAGTGCCGATGCTTGCGCAGATCCGACAAGATCCCCGCCTTCTCACACTTCTTCTTGAAACGCTTGAGCGCGCGCTCGAAGCTCTCATCCTCGTGGATGATCACTTCCGCCATGCCGTGGACTCACCCCTTCCCAATCCCCGGATCGCCGGGGCCGCTGAACGTTCCGACGAGCGCTAGACGCGTACAGAGGCAGAAAGATATTGTCGCCCCGCAGACGGTACAACCCACCCCGCCTACCCGGGCGGCCACGTCATCTGCCGGCCGCCGAGAATGTGCGCGTGCAGGTGGGCGACCGCCTGCCCCCCATGCCGATTCGTGTTGAGTACGGTCCGATAGCCCAGCTCCGCGACCCCCACATCGCGCGCGACCTTGCGCACGAACGCCAGCAGCCCCCCGAGCAGCGCCTCGTCCATGGCGGTGTCGAGCGACGCGACGTGCGCGCGGGGGATCACGAGGATGTGGGTCGGGGCCTTGGGGTCGATGTCGTGGAAGGCGAAGAACCGCTCGTCTTGCGCGACCTCGCGCGACGGTAGCTCCCCGCTCGCGATGCGACAGAAGATGCAGTCGGCACTCATGTCAGCCTCCCAGCGCCTCTTTCATCTTGTCCCAGAGGTTCTTGCCCGCCTTGCCCGCCGACGGGGGCTCGCCTTCGACGTCACGCAGCCGCTCGAACAACTCTTCGGCCTCGCGCGACAACCGGGGCGGCGTCCACACCTGCACTCGAATGTGCAGATCCCCCTTCCGGCCGGAGTTCAGCGCCGGGAGCCCCTTGCCCCGGGCCGTGACCACGGTGCCCGATTGCGTCCCCGCCGGTACGCGCACCGTGATCGGCTCCAGCGGAGTCGGCACCTCGAACTCCGCCCCTAACGCCGCCTGGCTGAACGAGACCGGCAGATCGTACACGAGGTCGTCGCCGTGCCGCTCGAAGCGGTCGTCTGCTTCCACTTCGAGCACGACAACGAGGTCCCCGGGCGGTCCGCTCCGCGGCCCCGCCTGCCCCTCCCCGCGCAGCGTCAGGTAGTTGTTGCTCGACACGCCGGGCGGGATCTCGATGTTCACGGTCTTCTCGCGCCGCGTGCGCCCGTCCCCGCGGCACTCCTCACACACGTCGCGAATGACCGAGCCCTCGCCGTTGCAGGCCGGGCAGGTCGCCACCGAGACGAACTGGCCGAGGAACGACTGGGTGGCCTGTCGCACTTCACCCACACCCCCGCACGTGCGGCAGACGTCCGTCCCGCTCCCCTCGCGGGCCCCGCTCCCGCCGCACCGCTCACACGCCTGCAGGGTCCGCAGCTTCACCGTGCGCTTCGTCCCGCTGGCCACTTCCGCGAGCGTCACCTCCATGGTCAACCGCACGTCCGGCCCGCGGCGGCGTGTCCGCCGGCTGCGCTGGCCGCCGCCGAAGAACGAGTCAAACCCGCCCAGGTTCCCGAAGTCGCGCATGAAGATGGAGAGCGCTTCGGCCAGGTCGGGGTGGAACCCGCCGAAGCCCGCGTCGGGCCGCATCCCCGCCTTCCCGAACTGATCGTAGCGCGAGCGTTTGGCCGGATCCCGCAGAACCTCGTAGGCTTCGGTCACCTCCTTGAAGCGCTCCTCGGCCTGCTTCTCCCCGTCGTTGCGGTCGGGATGGTACTCCATCGCGAGCTTGCGGTACGCGCGCTTGATGTCGCTGTCGGTGGCGTCGCGGGCGATCCCCAGGACGTCGTAGTAGTCCCGGCTCATGTCAGGTGATCAGTTCCTCGACCATCCGACTGGTGTGCTCCACGAGCGCCAGGACCTTGTCATAGGGCATCCGCGTCGGCCCCATCACCCCGATCACGCCGGCGAGGGACCCGAGCCGGTAACTGGCCGTCACGATGGTGAACGCCGCCAGCCGCGGATCGTCGTGCTCGTTTCCGATCGTGACCGTGAGCCCCCCGTGACTGCGCTGCCGCAACGACTCGCGCAGTAGGTCGCGCCGTTCGGTGAGTTCGAGCAGGGTGCGCATCTGCTCGTTGGAGTGGAACTCGGGCTGCTCGGCCAGCATCTGCGCGCTCCCGAGCACGACCGATTGGTCATCGGTCGGCAGGTCGAACAGCTGGTCGGCTTCCTCGATGAAGATGTTGAGCAGTTCCGACTCGCCCCGCACCCGGCCGCCGGAATCGCGCAGGCGGTCCCGCAGGGTAGCGCGGATCTCCCGCAACGTGAGGCCGCTCAGCCGTTCGTTGAGCACGAGGGAGACACCCGCCACGGCCTCGGGCGGGAGCTGGGTGGCCACCTGGACGAAAAGGGTCCGGGCGAGGCGGCCGCGCACGACCAAGATCATCAGCAGCCGCTCGGAGGAGACCTGCACCAGCTCGAGCCGCTCGAGCACGGCCCGGTCGAACGAGGGCGCCACGGCCACGCCGAGCTCGTGGGTCAGCACGCCGAGCACCTGAGCCGCCTTGCGGAGGATGCCCTCGATCACGCCCGCATCGCCACTCAGGGCACGCTCGAGGTGATCCCGATCGGCAGCCGATACGCTCGGCCGCCACATCAGCGAGTCCACATACGCGCGGTACGCCTGATCCGTCGGCACCCGGCCGGCCGAGGTGTGTGGGTGCGAAAGGTAGCCCCGTTCCTCGAGGTCGCTCATGGTGTTGCGGATCGTGGCCGCGGACACGCCGAGCGGGAACCGCTTGGCAATCGTGCGGGATCCCGCCGGCTCAGCGGTTTCGATATAGGCCTGGACGACCGCTTCCAAGACCTTGCGTTCGCGTGGCGTCAGCTCTTCAGGCATGGCTCAAGTCCTGTAATAGTAGGAAATTAGCCACCTCCGGGCGAAGTGGTCAAGGCAGGGACCAATTCGTCCAGTACCAGCCACCCGGCGGGCGTGGCCCGGCGCCGGCCCGGCCCACCTGTCAGCCACCCCCTTCCCTCGGCTGCCAGCAGGGCGCGTGCGTCGCAGCGCGCCTCGTCAGTCGGGGCCAGCGCGGCGTCCGTCCGCAGCGTCAGGTAGACCCGCTCGAGGAAGCGCTGTTCCTCGGTCAGCGCTTCGCGCCCGGCGATGGGATCTTCGCCCCGCGCGACGGCCCGCTCGTAGGCGGTCCACTCGCGCAGGTTCCACCGCCGAGTGCCGTCCTGGTAGCCATGGGCCGACGGCCCCAGCCCCAGGTACGGCGCGTCCGACCAATACGCGCTGTTGTGGCGCGCCCGGTTAACCGCCCCCGGCGCGCGGCGGGCATAGTTCGAGACCTCGTAATGCTCGAAGCCGGCGTCCGTGAGAACGTCGTGGACGGCGAGAAAGTCGGCGGCATAGCGGTCGTCCGACGCCGGGGTGGCCCGGTCCCACTCCACCCAGTGCCCGAACGGCGTGTGGGGCTCGAGCGTGAGTCCATACACCGACAGGTGCTCGGGCTCGAGCGCGAGCGCACGCTCGACATCGTCGAGCACTTCGTGCCCCAGATCTTCCGGCAGGGCAACGATCAGGTCGAGCGACACCGCGGCGCCGGCCTCCCGCAAGGCCGTCACCGCGCGTTGGGCGGCGCCGGGTTCGTGGCTGCGATGCATCCACGCGAGCACCCGCGGCGCGAACGACTGCACCCCCAGCGAGACGCGCGTGACGCCCGCCTCGACCCACGCGCGCGCCGCCGGCTCCGTCACGTCCTCGGGGTTCGCTTCCAGCGTGATCTCCGCCCCCGCCACCCAGGTGAAAGTGCCGAGCAGATCGGCAATCGCCGCGGGCGCCAGCTGCGACGGGGTCCCCCCGCCCAGGTACACCGTGTCGAACGGCGCGCGAGGCCAGTCTCCCGCGGCGCGGCGCATCTCGGATTCGGCCTGAATGGCGGCGGTGAAGCGTCCGTGCGGCACGCGCTTCCGCACCGCGATGGCGAAGTCGCAGTACGTGCAGCGCCGACGGCAAAATGGGACGTGAACGTAGAGATGCACCCCTAAAACCTAGACGGATAGACGGATAGGCGGATAGGCGGATAGCGGGGATCAGGGAGAGAGGGGAGAGGCCCGACAGAAGCGCTTGCCGGGGGATTGGGCGACCAGACCCCGGATTTCGAGCGACGTGAGCACGGCGAGTGTGTCCGGCGTGCCGGTGTTCAGCGCGGCGGCCAGCTGGTCCACGTGGCGTTCCATGTCCAGCAACGTCAGGGTCTGTCGCTCCAGCGGTGTGAGGTCGTTCGGGATCTGGGCGGCCGCCACCTCCACTCCGGCGAGCCCGTACTCCTCGAGCACATCTCGCAGCCCCAGCACCGGCTTGCAGCCGTGCTGGATCAGGCGGTTGCACCCGGTCGACACGGGGCTCGTGATCGGGCCGGGGACGGCCAACACCTCGCGTCCCTGCCCCAGCGCCGCGTCCACCGTGAGCAGCGCACCGGATTTCTCGCGCGCTTCTATCACGACGACGGCGCGGGCGAGCCCACTGATCAGGCGGTTGCGGCGGGGGAAGCTGCCGGCGTTGGGCCGCTCGCCGGGCGGAAACTCAGTCACCAGGGCGCCCTGCGCCGCGACCCGCTCGTAGAGCACCCGGTTGGCGGCCGGATAGACCACACCCAGCCCGTTGCCCAGCACG
>JAOTWJ010000180.1 GCA_029862925.1 Gemmatimonadota bacterium | reverse complement strand
TCGCACACAGAGGAGGACGCACTGGCGAGTCCGAACGACAATCAGGAACAGCGCGTTCGCGTAAACCGGATGATCCGCATCAGTCCGGTGCGGTTGGTGGACGCGGACGGCAGCCAGGTCGGCATCGTGCCGCTGGAGGAAGCGTTTCGGCTGGCGGCGGAGCGGAACCTGGATCTGGTGGAGGTCGCGGCGATGGCGCGCCCGCCCGTCGTCAAGATCATGGACTATGGGAAGTTCAAGTTCGAGCAAGCCAAGGCGGCGCGGGCGGCCAAGAAGAAGCAGCATGTTATACAGATCAAGGAAGTGAAGTACCGGCCCGGGATCGACGACCACGACTTCGACTTCAAGACGCGGCACGCGCGGAAGTTCCTCGAAGAGGGCAACAAGGTGAAGCTGACGATGATGTTCCGGGGACGGCAGGTGACGCACCCCGAGTTGGGTCGGAACGTGCTCTACCGGGTGCTCGACGAGGTGAAGGAGATTGCGAAGGTCGAAGCCGAGCCGAGGCTCGAAGGCCGGAACATGACCATGGTGCTGGCACCGAAGTGATGCGCTGGTCGACCGCCAGGACCCCAGACGCTTAGACGCCAAGCGGGCGAGCAGGGCGCAGGTACTCGCCCCGGCCCGAGGACGACAGATGCCGAAACAGAAGACGAAGCGAGCGGCGCGGAAGCGGTTCACGCTCACGGGGCGGGGGAAGGTGCGCCGGGCGCGGGCGTTCAAGAGCCACATCCTGACCAAGAAGCACCCGAAGCGGAAGCGTCGGCTGCGGCAGACCACCACGTTGAGTTCCGCGGATCAGCGCCGCATCAAGCGGCTGCTGGACGCGTAGGGGGGCGGCATGGCACGGGTGAAGACGACGGTGGCGCGCCTGAAGCGTCGCAACAAGGTGTTGCGGGCGGCGAAGGGGGCGCGCGGCGCCCGCAGCAAGCTGTACAAGACCGCGAAGGAGACGGTCGAGCGCGCACTGCGCTATGCGTATCGGGATCGCCGCACCAAGAAGCGGGACTTCCGCCGACTCTGGATCGTCCGCATCAATGCGGCGGCCCGCCAGCACGATCTGTCGTACAACAAGTTCATGGCCGGCCTGCGGTCCGCCGGAGTGGAGATCAACCGCAAGGTGCTGGCGGACCTCGCGGTGCACGATCCCGCCGCGTTCGAGGAGCTGGCGGCCGTCGCCAAGAAAGGGAAGTAGATCGGGCCGCGTCCCGATCTGCCCGCCGCGCCATGGCGTCCGGTCCGCTCGCTGATCAGCTGGCGGCGATCGCCTCCCGCATCGATGAGATCGCCCGCGCGGACGCGCGCCAGCTCGCCGACCTGAAGACGGAGCTGCTCGGCCGCAAGGCGGGGCAGCTCACGCGGGTCCTGCGCGACCTGCCCTCGCTGGCCCCGGACGCGCGCCGCGCGGTGGGCCGGCAAGCCAACGCCCTCAAACACCAGATCGAAGCCGCGCTCGCGGCGCGCCAGGAGAGCCTCGCGCGCGGCACGCAGCGGGCGGACGTCGACCTCACCATGCCCGGTCGTCGGACCTGGCGAGGGGCGACCCACCCCATCCAACAGGTGGTCGACGAGATCTGCGGCATCTTCAAGGACCTCGGCTTCGCGCGGGTCGTGGGATCGGAGGCGGAGTCCGAGGCCTACAACTTCACGAAGCTCAACATCCCGCTCGATCACCCCGCGGCCGACATGCACGACACGTTCTATCTCGGTCGGGGCCTGGTGTTGCGCACGCATACGTCGCCCGTGCAGGCCCACGTGATGGAGCGTTATCCGCCGCCCATCCGCGTCGTCGTGCCGGGACTGGTGTACCGCCGCGACCCGTTCGACCCGTCCCACGCGCCGGTCTTCGACCAGATCGAGGGCCTGGCGGTGGACGAAGGCGTGAGCTTCGTCGACTTCAAGGCGGCGATCGACTACTTCGTGCACCGGTTCTTCTCGCGGGAGACGGCCGTACGCTTCCGTGCCTCGTATTTCCCGTTCACCGAGCCGTCCGCCGAGGTCGACGTGCAGTGTCAGATGTGTGGCGGCTCGGGCTGCTCGACGTGCAAGCAGACGGGGTGGATGGAGATCATGGGCGCCGGCATGGTGCATCCGGCCGTCTTCGAGGCGTGCGGACTCGATCCGGAGCGGTTCACGGGCTACGCCTTCGGGATGGGACCCGCGCGCATCGCGCTGGTGCGGTACGGGATCCCCGACATCCGCATGCTCTATCAGAACGACATGCGGTTCCTCGACCAGTTCGTCGAGTGAGGTCGCCGTGTACGCGTCCCTGAGTTGGATCGCCGCCCTTCTGGGCCAGACGCTCGACCCGCAGGAAGCCGCCCGCCGCCTGACGCTGGCCGGGGCGACGGTCGACGCGGTCGAGCCCATCCATCAACAACTCGGCGACGTCGTCGTCGGTGTGGTGGAGCGGGTGGAGCAGCACCCGGATGCTGACCGCCTGTCGCTGTGCCGCGTGGTAGCGGGGGGCGAGCCGGTCGAAGTCGTGTGCGGGGCGCCCAATGTGCGACCGGGGGCGACGTACCCCTACGCGGCGCCGGGGGCCACGTTGCCGGGCGGGCTCACCCTGGAGCGCCGCAAGATCCGCGGCGTGGTGTCGAACGGAATGCTCTGTTCCGCCAAGGAACTGGGGCTCGGCACGGACCAGGCCGGGCTCATGGAGGTCTTCACCGACGCGGCGCCCGGCACCCCGTTTCTCCAGGTGATGCCGGTGGCGGACACGCGGCTGCTGGTGGACGTCACCCCCAATCGCCCCGACCTGCTGTCTCAACGCGGCATCGCGCGCGAGTTGGCGGCCGCCTACGGGCTGACCCTGCGGCTGCCGGAATTTCCGGGCGCGGCGGCCCGCGCTCCACGGCGGGCCGGCGCTGAGGGAACCGTGGCGGGCGTGGACGTGCGAATCGAGGATCCGGCCGGATGCCCGCGCTACATCGCGGCGGTGATCCGTGGGGTGAAGGTGGGTCCGTCGCCGGCGTGGCTCGAAGCCCGATTGCGGACGGTGGGCGCCCGGCCGATCAACAACGTCGTGGATGCCACGAACTACGTCCTGCACGAGATCAACCAGCCGATGCATGCCTTCGATCTCGCGACGTTGCGGAGTGGCGCCCTGGTGATTCGCCGCGCGCGCGCGGGCGAGCGGCTCGTGACGCTCGACGGCGAGGAGCGCGCGTTGACGACCGAGATGACGATGATCTGCGATGGCGAAGGGCCGATCGCCGTCGCGGGGGTGATGGGCGGGGCCAACTCGGAGGTGTCGGAGCGCACCACCGACGTGCTGCTCGAGTGCGCCTACTTCGACCCGGCGCGGGTGCGGGTAGCCCGGACGACGCTCAAGATGAGCACCGATGCGTCCTACCGGTTCGAGCGCGGCACCGATCAGCTCGCGCTCGCGCAATCGGTGCGTCGGGCAGTCGAGCTCATCCTCGCGGTCGCCGGCGGCCAGGAGCCCGAGGCGGCGCTGGACCTATGGCCGACTCCGCAGGCGCCGCGCACCGTGTTCCTGCGGCCGTCGCGCGTGGGGCATCTGCTCGGGATCGACGTCCCGCGGGCCGAGATCGAGCAGCTGCTCGCCGCGGTTGGGTTCACCGCCGCCCCAAAGGACGAGCGCCTCGCCGTGCAGGTTCCGGGCTGGCGCCCGGATGTCACGCGCGAGGTGGACCTGATCGAAGAAGTCGCGCGGCTGCGCGGCTACGAGCACTTCCCCACCGAACGGCGTCCGTTCCGCCCGACGGCTGTCCCGAGTGCGCCTAGCGAGGCCACGGCGGCGCAGGCGCGGCGGCTGCTGACCGGGCGGGGGCTCCACGAGGCCCGGACCCTGCCACTTGGCGCACCCGGCGGACCCGAGGCCCCCGCTGTCTTGAACCCCCTGTCCTCGGAAGAAGGCCACCTGCGGACCGGGCTGATCCCGGGCCTCGTGCGGTCGGTGGAGTACAACTGGTCCCTGCGCCAGCGGGACGTGCGGTTGTTCGAGATCGGACGGGTGTTCCGGGCGTGCGGAACCGACCGGGCGCCCGAAGAGACGATCCGGGTGGCGGCGGTCTTGACCGGGGCCCGCACGCCGCCTCACTGGTCGGACGCCGGCCGGGCGCCGGATCTCGACCTGTGGGACGCGAAAGCTATGTTTGAAGAGGCGGCACGGGCCGTGGGTCCGGTTGGCGCGCACCTCGAGTCCGTGAAAGGCGGGTGGGTGCTGCGTGACGCTGCCGGGGCGGTTCGCGGCCGTGCGGGCCCGCTCGAGGCCGATTGTCCCCCGTGGGCGGCGGGCATCGTGGGGTTCGAATTCGATCTCGACGACGCGCCCCGGGCGGCGGTCCGGCACCGCGGGCAGCCGGCGACGCCAACGGCAGAGCGTGACGTCGCGCTCGTGCTGCCGGTGGAGGTCCGGGCGGCGGATGTCGAGCGGGTGATGCGTGCCGCGGGTGGCGCACGGCTGGAATCGCTCCAGGTATTCGACGAATATCGGGGCGAAGGACTCGCCGGCCGGAGCGTGGCATGGCGGCTCGTGTTCCGTGACCCCGAGCGGACTCTGCGGGATGCGGACGTCGACCACGCCGTGGAGACCATCCTGGTGGCCCTGAGGAGCGAGCTTGGAGTCGAACGCCGAGAGACCTGAGGCCCGCGCGCTCGCGGAGCTGGAGAACGTGATCGGGCACGTCGCCGAGGAGCTGGCGGCGTGGCGCCGCCGGGCGCTGAAGGCGGAAGGGCAGCGGCAGGATCCGTCCGGCCCGCCGGATCTGGTGTCCGCACGGGAACGCGTGCTCGAGCTCGAGCACCACAACAGCGACCTCGTCGGTCGGCTCCAGGCGGCGCGCGAGCGGCTCGAACGGTTGGTGCAACGGCTGCAGTTCCTCGAGGAGCAGGTCGGCGCGGAGGAGGAGATCCGGTGAGCGCGGACCGCCGCGTGGTCAAAGTCCGGATCGGCTCCGAGGAGTACGCCTTGCGGTCGGACCGACCGGAGGAGTACACGCGCGCGGTGGCGGAGTACGTCGATCGGGCGCTGCGGGATGTGCTGTCGGCCGGGACGATCGTCGAATCGCACAAGGCCGCCGTGCTGGCTGCGCTGTCCATCGCCGACGAGCTGTTCCAGGCCCGTCGCGGGCAGGGCGACCTGGCCGAGCGGCTGGAACAGCTCGCCGCCGAGTTGACCCGTCTGCTGCCTCCTGCCAAGCGGTCGTCGCGCGCGACGGGCGCGTTTGCCTCGTCCGGGGACGGCACGTAAGTTGACGTGACGGACGCAGATCGCGTCCGCCTGACTGTTGGAAATCGCGGCTCTGCCTTGCGGCGTCGGGCGGCCGGCCGTTGGAGATATACGGAGCATGGCATCAGTGCCGGCGTTCCTCTGGCTTGCAACCGTCTTCGGCGTGGCCGTACTCGCCGGGGCGGTTTTCTTTCTCGTGGGTCGAAGGCGCGAACGGCGGCGGGCCGACGTCGAGGGGCGGTCGGGCGCGCAGCAAGCAGAGCGGCATCTGGCGGACGCGCGCCGGTCGGCGGAACAGGACCGGGCGCAGGCGGTCCTGGCGGCCAAGGAAGAGATCATCAAGGCGCGCGAGCTGTGGGAGACGGAAGCGCAGACGCGACGCGAGGAAGTGGAGCGGCACGAGCGCCGGCTGGAGGAACGGACGGCCACGCTCGATCGGAAGCTGGACCACCTCGAGGAGCGGGATCGAGGGCTGGAAGAACGGGACCGGGCCCTGGCGGAGCGCGAGCAGACCCTGCACGCGGGGGAGGAGGAGCTGCGGCGGCTTCGGGCCGAGCGGCAAGCCAAGCTCGAGGCCCTGGCGGGTATGACCG
>JAOTWJ010000179.1 GCA_029862925.1 Gemmatimonadota bacterium | reverse complement strand
CCACCGAAGCCACCGAACCCTCCACCCCCGCCGAAGCCGCCACCTCCACCCCAGCCGCCCCGGCGGCCGCCCCCGCCGCCGCTCGCCAGGATGGCCCACAGCAGCCAGCCGAGTCCGCTCCCGCGCCGCCGGTAGCGCCCGCGCCCGGACGCGGCCGCGAATGCCTGGAGCAGGAAGAAGGCGAGGATGATCAGCCCGATCACGGCCGCGGGGATCCCTTCACCCGTGACGACGCCCTCCGGCGGCTGCGAGGCCCCGGTCAGCTCGAAGCCGAACTCCCGCGCGTAGCCGGCCGCCAGCAACTGGACGCCCACCAGCAGACCGGCGTCGAAGCGGCCTTGCTCGACTGCGGTGCGGCCGATGGCATCGCGGATCCGGCCGGCCTGGGCGTCGGTGATGAAGCCCTCGGTCCCAAGTCCGGTGGCGATGAACACGTCCGACTGCCCGTCGCCCGGGCGCTCGCCCGCCTTGAGCAGGAGCACGACGCCGGCGTTCCGCGCGCGGTCGCCGGCGCCGCCCCGGGCACCCACCTGCCACTCACGGCCGAGCCGGAGGGCCACGTCTGCGGCCGGTCGGCCGCCCAGGTCACGCAGGGTCACCACGACGATCTCGCCGCCCGACTTGGCGCGCACTTCATCGATCGTCGCCTGCATGCGCGCGGCGACCTCGGGGCGGATCACGCCCGCGAAATCGTTGACGTAGCCGACCGGCTGCGGGACCTGCAGCTGGAACAGCGCGATCACTCGGAGCCACCACATGGTTCACGAAAGGTAATCCCCTCGACGGGCGGCGATTGGCTACCTTTGGACCTCGGGAGACCCATGGGGCGAATGGCGTTCGACGCAGACGGCACCCGGCGCGACTTCGTGCGGGAAACGGTCGGTCGGCTGGCGCGGGAAGTGGCCGAACGGACGGAGCGCCGGGTGGTGGTGGAGCGCTACGTGCGGCCCCCGGGCGCGGTGGACGAAGTCTCGTTCCTCTCGCTCTGCACCCGCTGCGACGCCTGCATTCCGGTCTGCCCGGCGCATTGCATCACGAAAGCGCCGCCCGCCGGCGGGCTCGCGGCCGGGACCCCGATCCTGCTGCTCGACCGGGAGCCGTGCACCGTGTGTCCCGACACGCCGTGCGCGGTGGCGTGCCCCACGGGGGCGCTCGTCGTGCCGGAGCGCGGCTGGAGGGACTATCGGCTCGCGCGCATCGAGTTCGTGCCCGAGCGCTGCATCGCGTTCCACGGCGTGGAATGCGGGGTCTGCGCCCGGGACTGTCCCGTGGGGGAGGCCGCGCTCGCGCTCGACGACGCGGGCCGGCCCGTGCTCAAGGCCGAAGGCTGCGTGGGCTGCGGCGTGTGCGTGAAGGTCTGCGTCACGACGCCGCCGTCGCTCGTCATTCATCCGCTCACGGAGTCCTGATGACCGCACCGTATCGCGTGGAAAAACCCTGGGGCTACGAGCTGATCTGGGCCTCGACCGACCGGTACGTGGGGAAGATCCTCCACATCGAGCCGGGGCACCTGCTGAGCCTGCAGTATCACGAACGGAAGGACGAGACGATCTACGTGCTCCGCGGCGAGATCATCTTCCGCGTGCAGGAGCCGGGAAGCCCCGCGCTGCGGGAGCTCCGCATGGGTGAGGGCGAGGCCTATCACGTCACGCCCCACACGATCCACCAGATGGAGGCGCTCACCCCGGCGGATCTGCTCGAGGCGTCGACGCCGGAGCTGGACGACGTGGTGCGTCTCAAGGACCGCTACGGGAGGGCTTAGGTGAAGGTCATCATTCCGCTGGCCGGCAAGGGGACGCGGCTGATGCCGCTCACGCGGCACGTGCCCAAACCGCTGATCCGCGTCGCGGGGCGACCGGTGATGGACTACGTGATGGACATGCTCGACGGGCTGGACGTCGAGGAGCTGGTGCTCATCACCGGTCACCTCAAGGAGCAGGTGGAGCAGCACGTCCGGACGCGCTATCGCGTGCCGGCCCGGTTCATCGAGCAGCGGGTCCAGGACGGCACGGCGGGCGCCGTCGCGCTCGCCGAGCCGCACGTGGCCGGCCCGGTGCTCATCATCTTCGTGGATACGCTGTTCGATGCCGACCTGGCGCTCGTGAAGCGGGACGACGCGGACGGCATCATCTGGGCGAAGGAGGTGGAGGACTACCAGCGGTTCGGCGTGGTCGTCACGGACGCCGACGGCTTCATGACGCGGATCGTCGAGAAACCGTCCGAGCCCATCTCCCGGCTCGCGAACATCGGCCTCTACTTCATGCGCGACTGGCAGACCATGTTCGCGGGTATCCACCGCACCCTCGATGGACCCAAGCAGAAGGGCGAGTGGTTTCTCACGGACGCGTTCCAGTACATGATCGACCAGGGGCGCACGATCCGGGTAGCCGAGGTCACGGGCTGGTACGACTGCGGCAAGGTGGAGACGGTGCTCGAGACGAACCTGCATTTGCTCGAGACCGGGCGCGCCCGGCCGCCGCGGGCCGCCGACGGGGTGCGGATCGTGGAGCCGGTGCGCGTCGAAGACGGCGTCACGCTCGAGCGCTGCACGATCGGTCCCAACGTGACAGTCGAGACGGGGGCGGTGATTCGCGACAGCACGGTGCGGCACACCATCGTCGGCGCGCGGGCCCGCGTGACGGGGGCGACCGTCGACGCGACGCTGGTGGGTGACGACGCCGTGATCGCGGGGGGGATGGTCACCGGCATGGTGGTCGCGCGGGACGAGACCGCGCCCGCGCGATGATCCACGCCGTCACGGACGTGCGCGCGATCGAGGCGGCGCTGCGGGAGCCGGTGGCGGTCCTCTACAAGCACAGCCCGCGCTGCGGCGCCAGCACGGCCGCCGAGCGCGAGGTGCGGTGGTTCGCCGAGGGACATGCCGAGATTCCCGTGTACCAGGTGGATGTCGTGGCCGAGCGCGCGCTCTCCCGTCTCATCGCGGCCCGGCTCACGCTCCGGCACGCCTCGCCGCAGGTGATCCTGCTGCGGGAGGGGCGGGTGGTGTGGTCGGGGACGCACTGGGATGTGGCGGCGGACGCGCTGGAGCGCGAGCTGGAACGGGCGCAGGCCACGTGACGGGGCGCGCCCGCGCGGCGGAAGCGCTCGGCCGTGTGCTCGCCCTCCTCGACCGGGAGGGCGTTCCCGTTGTGGCCGTCGGCGGGCTGGCGGCGCAGGCGCACGGCGCCCGCCGCCGTCTGGTGGATCTGGATTTCTGCGTGCCCGATGCGGCGCTGTCCACAATCGCCGGACGACTCGAGGGGCTCGAGCAGGCGCCGACCTGGGTCGAGTCCGAACACTGGGAATTGCACGGGCTCGCGGCCACGGTGGCGGGATGCCGCGTGGAGATCGCCGGGGCGGAGTCCGCGCGGTATCGGGCCGGCGCCGCCCAGCCGTGGCGGCCGTTTCCCGCCGATCCGGCGCGTGCGGTGTCGGTGCCGGTGCTCGGGACCGAGACGCCCGTCATGCCCCTGCGGGATTTGATCAAGTACAAGGCGGTGCTCCGTCGCGAGGTGGATCTCGTGGACCTCCACTATCTCGCCGGCGTCGGTGGGGCGGTGGACACGCGGCTCGCCGTCTACGGCACGCTGGCCCCGGGGGAACGGAACGCCCACGTGCTGGGCGGACTGGAGGGCACGTGGTTCGACGGGGTGGTGCACGGGGAACGGCACGAGCGCGGCTGGGGCCGGACCTTCGGGTTCCCGGCGCTCGCCTGGCATCCGGATGCCCCGGCCGTGCCGCTCAAGCTCTTCGTGTCGCCGGACCTGCCCGCCCACTGGGATCGCCTCGACCGGTTCGAGGGGTCGCCGTACCGGCGCACGATCGTGCCGGTGACGCTCGCCACCGGTGAGCGCGTGCTGGCGCACATCTACGTGGTGGTTCCGTAACCCCGGCCGCGTCGGAATGGCTGCCGATCGCGCGACGTGGCTCCGGAGGGCGCTTTGGCTCGTGGGGGGCACGATGGCCTACAACGCCGTCGAGGCCGGTGTGGCGCTGTGGGCGGGAACGGACGCGCGCTCCATTGCGCTCGTGGGTTTCGGGCTGGACAGTGTCGTCGAGTTCGTGGCGGGTGCGGTCGTCCTGTGGCGCATGACGATCGAGGCTCGCGGGGCCCCGGCGGAACGGGTGGCCCGCGTCGAGCACACGGTGCGGCGGTTCGTGGGGCTCACGTTCTTCGCGCTCGCGCTCTACGTCACCCTGGATGCGGGCTGGGTGCTGTGGCGGCGGGCGATCCCATCGGCGAGCGTCGTGGGAGCGGCGCTCGCGGTGCTGTCCCTGCTCATCATGCCCGTCATCGCCTGGGGCAAGCTGCGCGCGGCGCGCGCCGTCGAGAGTCGCGCGCTCGCGGCGGAGGCCAAGGAGACCCTGGCCTGTGCCTATCTCTCCTTCTGCCTGCTGCTGGGTCTCGGCGCGAACCTGGCGGTCGGGTGGTGGTGGGCCGACCCGGTGGCGGCGCTGGCCATGGTGCCGTGGCTCGTGCGGGAAGGCCGCGAGGCGTTCGAGGCCGAGGAGGACGCCTGACCGCGGTCACGATCGTCCCGCTGCTCCCGGCGCACTGGGAGGCGGTGCGCAGGATCTTCCAGCAGGGGATCGATCAGGGAACGGCGACCTTCGAGACGGCCGCGCCCGACTGGGAGACGTTCGATGCCGGCCACCGTCCCGACTGCCGGCTGGTGGCGCGGCTGGACGACGCCGTGGTCGGATGGGCGGCCCTGACGTCCGTGTCGGCACGCCGCGTCTACGCGGGCGTCGCCGAAGTCAGCGTGTACGTGACGCCCGCGCACCAGGGCCGCGGGATCGGCCGCGCGCTGCTCGACCGCCTGATCGCCGAGACCGAGGCCGCCGGGATCTGGACGCTGCAGGCCACCGTCTTTCCCGAAAACACGGCGAGTCTGGCACTGCACGAGGCCGCAGGCTTCCGCGAGGTGGGGCGGCGGAGCCGCATTGCGCGGCTCCAGGGGACTTGGCGTGACACCGTGCTGCTCGAGCGCCGCAGTGCGAGCGTCGGCACGGCTTGACGGTCCGCTGGGGGACTCCCACTCTTCGAGCACGATGCCCGCACGCGCCCTGCCGACCGACCGGTGACCGAGCCCGACGGCCTCACCCGCCTCGCGGAATCGTATCTCGATCTCCGCTGGCACCTGGATCCCGTCGATGGCTCCGGTGCCGGTGGCGCCTCCCACGACGACCGACTCGGGACGTTCGACGCCGACAGCGTGCGTCAGCACGTCGCGGCGCTCCGGGCGTTGATGCATGCGATAGAGGAATTCGACGCCCCCTCGCTCGCGGACGAGGTCGATCGCACCGCGCTCCTCTACCAGGTCCGGCTCGACGTGCATCGGTACGGGACGGAGCGGCCGCACGTGCGCGATCCCGGGTTCTGGGTCGGCCATGCTCTCGAGGGGCTGTACCAGCTGCTGACGGTCCGCGACCGGCCGGAGGCGGCGCGTGCCCGGGCGGTCGCCGCGCGGCTCCGGGCGGTGCCGCGGCTGCTCGACGAGGCGCGGGCGACCCTGTGCGACTGTCCCGTGGTGCTCGTGGAGGCGGCGCAGGACGTGGCGGACGCGGGTGTGGGGCTGGTGGACGACGTCGTCGAGGCGTTCGCCGGGGCCGGCGTCAACGGCGGCGGACCGGCCGAGGCGGCGGCGCGCGACGCCCTGACGGCGTTCCGCGGACACCTCGCGAGTCTGCTGCGCGACGGCGGCGACGGGCATCCCGCTGCGGCCGGCGAAGCGACGCTCAACTTCCGGCTGCAGTGCCAGCACGCGGTGCCCGCCACGCCGCCGGAACTGCTGCGGTATGGCGTGCAGCTCGTCCAAGACGTGGACCGCGC
>JAOTWJ010000178.1 GCA_029862925.1 Gemmatimonadota bacterium | reverse complement strand
CTTCCTGGGTCCGGCTCCGTGCTGAGTTGATTGACGCAGATCGGGGTTTTGGTGCTCTGTCAGATAATCAGTCGGGCGGCGGGGATTCTTGGGGTATGGGGCTGATGCTCGGTTGGGCGTCCGACTACAGGCAGAAGCTGCGGGCAGCCATCGGTCCCCACGAGCCGAGCGACCTCCGGTCGGAGTTCGGGGAGTTCGATCGGTTGATTCAAGTAGGACGCCGCGAGCCCGTGTGAGGCGATCCGGAGCAGAGTCGCGGAGAGGGCCCGCGTAGGACACGATGTCACCGTAGCTGACGCTACAGCCACGCATTCGATCGCAGCGGCGTCTCGTTCGCCGCCGCCGCCGAGATGGCCGGGCCGGCGCGGGTGGGGACGGCGCTCGGCGTGCAGAACACGATCCTGTTCGTGTCCGTGGCCATCGCCCTGGCGGCGCTCTGCCCGCTGATCGGGCGGTAGGTGCTCGGCCCCCTTGCGGCGCGGGAGCGGCGGCCCCCGATCAGGGGGTCAGGTTCGCCCCGGTGACCGTTGCGCGACGCAGCTCGTCGCCCGAGATCCCATCGAGGAGGCGACCCCGGACCTCGTTCAGCCGCCGGATGGCCGCCTGTCCGATCCGCTGGTTGATCCGCAGCTGCGCGGCGCTCAGGGTGAACACGACGCCGGTCTTCTCGGCCGCCGGCGCGATCACGGTACGGGTCGCCGCGGGAGGGGCCGTCGCGCTGACGCGGATGGCCGCGATCGTGGCGCCGATCCGGTCGGCGCTGACCGCGCCCGCGCGGATGTCGCCCCCCGAGAGCCCGGCGTCGAGGCGGGCGCTGAGCGCGTTGGCCCGGCGCAGCGCCGCCGAGGCGATCCGCTGGTTGATCCGGAGCTGGTCCACGCTGAGCGTGAACGCCACGCCGCTCTTGTCGGCCGCCGGGCGGATCGCGAGCGCGCGCGGCGTCGCCACCGGGATCGTGCGCGGCGCGGGCGCCGGGCCGATTTCGACGCCCGCTCCCAGCGAAGAGGCGGCGATGCCCCCACCGCAGAGGTCCCGGGTGGCGATGCGCGCGCGCAGCCAGCCGTCGAGGGCGTCGGCCCGCCGGAGCGCGGCCGCGTAGATCCGCTGGTTGATTCGGAGCTGGACCGCGCTCAGCGTGATCGTGTCGGCGGTGGCCGGGGGCGGCGACTGCGGCGGGGCGGCGCAGGAGGCGGCCGGCACGCGATCCGACCACAGGTTGAGCGACCCGAAAGCGCCGCCCCGCTCGCTCACCCACATCAGCGCCGCCTCGCCGCGCCCCGAGGGCGCGAGCGCGACCTGCCCGATCCCGTCGACGGTCGGGTACTTCGTCGCCGGCGGGAACGGCGCGGCGGCGGGCGCGGCGGTCGCCCATGGCGCGCTGAAGCCGGCGACGGTGCTCGACCAGGCGAGCAGAGTCGTCCCGAAGGGGTCGACGGCCGGCCGCACTTCTCGCGCTTCCCGGTACGTGGGCCTCATGTCGTCGACGAAGGCGAACACGGTCTCCTCGCCCCCCCAGGCGCCGGTGGGCGCGCGCCGGCGCGCACGCAGAACGTTGCCCAGCGGATAGGTCAGGTCGGAAGGCGGAAAGACCAGGTCCGGGTCCGGCGGATCCAGCGTGTCGAGGTTCACCCCGTAGGCGACCAGCGCCTGGGCGGTCGGCCCGACGGCGGCGACCGGCAGGAACCCGGCCGCCGCGAGCGTCTCGGCGGGTGCCCAGGCCTCCGCGAGGCCGGCCCGCGTGGCGATGGCGATCCCTGCCGCGGGCGCTCCCCGGCGCCAGGCCGCCACGGTCTGGCCACCATCGGCGATCGCGATCGTCGCCTGGCTTCCCACCGGATCGAGCGTCACGGGCGCCTCCCAGTCGGCGCCGCCGGCCGCCCGACTCGTCACGACCACCGGCGCGCTCGGGTCGCCTCCGATGCCCGATCCCAGGGCGGCCGCCGGGCCGATGGCGACGACGTCACCCTGGGAGTCCACGGCCAGAGCCGGTTGGACACCGAGCACCTGTGGCTCCTCGAACGACCAGTACCGAGCCGTTGGCGTGTCGAGGTCGTAGATGGCGCGGCGGACCTGCCAGCCCGCGGACGAGACCTCGCCCCAGGCGAAGGTCGCGCGTCCTCCGGCGAATGCGAGCACGGGCGACGAGAACGCTCCTCCGGATATCGGTTGAGAGGAGATCTCTCCGGCGTTCCGCCAGGCCCCCGTGGCGGTCGCTCGGAGCGCCGACTGCAGGTCGGCGCCCGAGGCCGCAAGCACCCGGCGCCAGATCACCATCGCCCGCCCGCGCTCGTCCACCGCGACCAGGATCCGATCCGGGCGGCGCTCGGTCACCCTCGAGATCCGCGTGCGCGGACCCCACGGACCGCCGGCCCGCGCCCGCGAGCGGACGAAGACGGC
Source organism: Gemmatimonadota bacterium (assembly GCA_029862925.1). Lineage (GTDB taxonomy): Bacteria > Gemmatimonadota > Gemmatimonadetes > Gemmatimonadales > GWC2-71-9 > JAOTWJ01. The sequence goes on along the minus strand of JAOTWJ010000178.1, from coordinate 3,438 downwards.
GAACCCGTCACCCACGGGAGCCTCGAAGGCCGCCACGTTCTCGCCCCGTGCGTTCATCGCGATGCCGGAGCTCACGGGGTCCGGGGAGAGGGCGGTCGCGATGATGTCCGCCGCCCCCGCCGGGCCCGCGGCGAGCGATAGCGCCACGGCGGAGAGCGCAAGCACCAAGGTCCTTCGGATGATCGTCACCGACCGATCGTCCCGCCTGGCGCCTCCCGGCGAACCGAGGAATCCCTCATGCCGGCCGCGGATGAGCCGCACCCGGTCCGGGAACTCCAGGGTCAGTGCCGAGAGGTTCTCCCGCGGCGACCCATGCCGAGGGCGTGGACCGCGCGCTGAGCGAGTGCGTGGGCGAGGATCAGCAGCACCAGCGCCAGGACCGCGTGGAGCCCCCGGACCCATTCGTTGTCGCCCTCGACCAGCCCGAGCTGGGCTGCTCCGACCACCACGAGGAGACCCGCGAGGATGATCTGCGGGCGCGCATCTTCCAGAAGGCGCCGAGGGCGGCGAGGAAGAGCAACACCTCCAACCCGAAGACCGCGTTCCCAAGGCTCGTGTGGGCATCGAGTGCGTCGGTGTCGCGGGAGCGCCGAGATGGGCGACCGATCAGGCGAGCTGCGGCTCTGGTGGCTGCATACCCGTCCAGACGGAGCCGTGGCACACGCGGACGACGAAGGTGCCGAGTGGTTTATCGGTGTCTATGCACCTCATACGTTTCTCGTCACCAAGGGCTCTTTTCACTCGCCGAGTGAGCTTGCCCGAGGCTAAGGCTCGCAGCCTTGCCAGAGGCACCGTGTTCCGCCCTGGTGGCGACGACGGCGAACTACTGAACTAGCGTGCGGCTGGCGATTGCACGATTGAGGCCCGGGGCCCTGGATCTGCGGCAAAGGGCGCAACGAGCAGCCGTGAAGACCCCGATGGCAGTGGCGGCAAGTCGAAGAAGACTCACATCACATTGGACCTTGCGTTCGGCAGGCCCAGAAGATCCAAAGGAGCGCCGCCATGAGCGCGTTTGCCATCAGGGGACTTGGAGCGATCGACGCCCACCCTCGGCTGTTCGCTGGTGTGCTCGGGTCGGTCTTTGCGTTCTTCGCCGTGGCCTGTATCGCCCACGAGTTCATTCCCGTCTGCCACTACGTCTTCCAATGTGACCACCGCATGCACTAGACCGTGGCGATCCCACGCAGGCCCGTTGAGCACGCGTGGGGTCGCACCGCCACGAGTGGGAGTTGCGGCGGAGGCCGGTCTAATTCTGGCGGGCGGCACGCTGATGACGGCGGCACTTGTGGCCGGCATCGCGTTCGCGTTGCTTGTCGTACCCGCCTCGAATGTGGTGGGGGCCCTTGCCAACCTTGCCCTCGCGCTGGGCCAGGGTGCCCTCCTCTGGAGCTAACTCCATGGATAACCGGACTCTGGGTCGCGACGGCGTCGAGGCTCATGGAGATCTCGCTTGACCACGAGATCAACGCGCGGGCTCAGAGAAGTCCGGGCTGCGCGCCCAGCGCGGACCCGCGACGCTCGCCGGGTTCGAACGTGACCCATTTCCTACGGCAGCGAAACGAGAACCTTGAATGCCGGAACGACCAGGGCAGATCTTGAGTTGTCCACAGGAGGTACGGGCTTAGTGGGATTGAAGTTGAACCCCAGCGAGCCCGAACTCGCCGGGCCGACAACGCCCATCCCTATTGGAGCCCGAATTGCCGCCGTTACCCGCAAGAACGATGTCGGCTCGACGAACTCAAGATCCCGTCGAGCGGTGCGCAACGGCTCACCGGGAGGAGTGGGTGACCACCGGCCGGAAAGAGTGCCGCAGTGCCCGCCTCCGACTCCCGAGGCGCTTTCCTCAGCGAGCTCCCCAGCCTCCGTCGACGGAGAGCATCGATCCGGTCATGAAGTCCAGGCCGTCCTCAGCGAGCACGAGACACGCCCGAGCGACTTCATCCTCGGTGCCGAACCGGCCGATCGGGTGTTGAGAAAGGAAGAACTCCTCCGCCGCCGCCGGGTCGGGTGCGGCAGCGAATATTTCGGCGACCATCGGGGTTACGATCGTGCCGGGGCAAATCGCGTTGACCCGTACACCCGTGCCTGCCAACTCGAGCGCCGTCGAGCGAGTGAGTTGTGAGATAGCACCCTTGCTCGTGTTGTACGCGGCTGCCCCAGGGCACGCCTTGAGCCCGAGGACCGAGCTGTTGTTGATGATTGCGCCAGTCCCTCGCTCGATCATGTGGGGAATCGTCTCGCGGGACATCAGCCACGTACCGCGAACGTTCACGGCCATCGTGTGGTCCCAGACGTCTGGAGCTGTTTCCCAGGTGGTCCCCGCGTAGAGGACACCGGCATTGTTGAAAAGGACGTCTATCTGGCTGTGTTCGGCGATCGTGGATTCAACGGTCCGTCGACAGTCGTCCTCATTCGAGACGTCGCCTGCGATCCACGTGAGCTTGAGGCCTTCCTGCGTGGCCGCGCCGGCCGCCTCCTTGAGCGTTTCCTCGTTGCGTCCGGTAATGACGACGCTCGCCCCTTCACGGGCGAAGAGAAAGGCCGTAGCTCGACCGAGTCCCTTGCTCCCGCCGGTGATCAGCACCACCTTGTCGCTGAGTCGCATCATGAACCTCTCGTGTATAGCTCGTACTTTGACTAAACTGCGCGGAGAATATTCCCGATGACGTCCCCACGCAAGCTCAGCACTGAGCCTTCTTTCCAAGATGCCCGCCGCGGAACCGCGATGGAGCTGCTCATGGCTGGCGCCGAGCTGTCGCAGGTCCTTGAACGCACCGTTAGGCGACGCTCGGGCCTGAGCCTCCACCAGTTCAATGTGCTGCGCGTTCTCGAGGCCCGTGAACCCGACTCGACATTCGCCACAGACCTCACGCGTGCGCTTGGGATGAGCTCGGCACACGCAACGACGGTGCTCCAGCAGCTCGAGGACCGGAACCTCGTCCAACGTCACGAGAACCCCGACGACCGACGGCGACGTCTTGTTCGAGTGACCGACGATGGGAAGGGCGCTCTGGAACGAGCGCTGCCCGCGCTCGAACAACTCGAGCAGGGCGTCACAAGCGCACTCGGGACGGATGATGAATCGGCAGAGCTGAAGGCGGAGCTACGGTCAATTCGCATCGCACTTCGGCAGGCCCTCGCCGCCGAGGACTGGGAAGACTGCGCTGGTCCCTAGATCGGCCGAGGCCAGGGGGTTGGTCGCTCAAGCGCGTTAGGTCGTCCCGCCGGCTCAGGCCGGTCCGAAAGCACCTGCCCGCCGGGAGTCAGAGGTCGGCGACGGGTTCGAACGTGCCCCGCAGCCTTGGTTGTAGCGGACCAAATGAGAATCGCTTCGCTGCCAGGGGTTCGGGCGTCCGCATGGGCAACTCGGAGTGGTCCAACTCGGCGGGAGCAAGGGTTGGAACGTGACCCACTTCTTCGGTCAAAACGGGCTTAGTG
>JAOTWJ010000177.1 GCA_029862925.1 Gemmatimonadota bacterium | reverse complement strand
GCGATCTCTTCGTGTGTGTATCCCTCGACATCATGCATCACGAACACCATCCGATACCGCTCCGGCAGCGCGTCGACCGCGGCGTGCAGTCGCTCGCGCAGATCCGGACTCGCCTCGCGGCCCGACGCCGCCACCACCTCGGCCGCATCGAGATCGGCCTCCCGCGCGCGGAACCGCTTCACCTTGCGCAGCGCGTTGAGAATGACCGACGTCGCGATCGTATGCAGCCAGGTCGACAACGCTGCCTCCCCACGGAAGTCCCCCAGGCGCTGGAACGCGCGAATGAACACATCCTGCGTACAGTCCTGCGCCAGGTCGTCGTTCCCCGTCATCCGGTAGGCCAGCCGGTACACCCGGTCTACGTGCGCGTCATACAGCTCACGCTCCGCCTGCGGGTCGCCGTCCAACGCCCTACGGATCAGCTCGCGTTCGTCCACACCGCTCCGGGGGTTGGTGTCCGTGTCCGATTGTGCGACACAGTTGGGGGGGAAAGGGTTGCAGGGGCGGGTGGGCGGGTGGGCGGATGGACGGGTGGACGGGTGGGCGGGTGGGCGGGTGGGCTGACGAGCGGATGGACTAGCGGGGCAACCGCATATCCGCCCAACCGGCTACCCGCCTACCCGCCCGTATCCAGCCGCCCGACCACCCCCCGCACCACCATTTCCAGATCGCGCGCCACCGCCCGGCCGGCTTCCAGCACCTCCTCGTGCGACAGCGCCTCGCCGGAGATGCCGGCGGCGAGGTTGGTAATGGAGGAGATGCCCAGGACGCGGAGGCCGCGCGCCCGAGCAACGATCACTTCCGGCACCGTGGACATCCCCACCGCGTCGGCGCCGAGCCGTGCGAGCATGCGGATCTCGGCCGGCGTCTCGAAGCTCGGCCCGAGCAGACCCGCATAGATGCCTTCGTGCAGGATCACCCCGACCTCGCCCGCCGCCTGCCGCGCGAGCGCGCGGAGCGCGGGATCGTAGGCGGCCGTCATGTCGGGAAACCGCTGCTCGCCTTCCAGGACCGGCCCCATGAGGGGGGAGCGCGCCATCAGATTGAGGTGATCGGTGATGAGCATGAGGGCCGGGGGCGGTACCGAGGGACGGAGACCGCCGGCCGCGTTCGTGACGATCAGGACCTCCACCCCGATGCTCGCCATGAGCCGCACCGGCAGGACGGCGACCGCGGGCGCGTGACCCTCGTAGAGATGCAGGCGTCCACGCTGGAGCACGACCGCTGCGCCCTCCAACCGCCCGGCCAGGAAGGCGCCGCGGTGACCGGGCACCTTGGGGAGCGGCATGCCGGGGATCGCGTCGTACGTCACCTCGGCGTGCGGTTCGACCGCGTCGGCCAGACCGCCGAGCCCGGAGCCCAGCACAATGCCCACCCGCGGTCGAAACGGCCCCAGCCGCTCGCGCAGCACGCGGCTCGCCGTCGCGAGGTCCGGCTCACCACCCATCATTCCGTCCTTCCGTCTTTCCGTCTTTCCGTCCTTCCGTCCTTCCGTCACGACAACATTCCCGCCACACACGCGCTCATGAACGCCGCCAGGTTCCCGCCGATCATCGCCTTGAGCCCGAGCTTCGCCAGATCGCCCCGTCGTTCGGGCGCGATCCCGCCAATGCCGCCGATCTGAATCGCGATGGACGAGAAGTTGGCAAATCCGAGCAGCGCGTACGTGGCGATCACCGTGGCGCGTGGACCGAGTTGGCCAGCGCCGATCTCCCCGGCGAGTTGGAGATAGGCGACGAACTCGTTCACGACGGTCTTCACACCAATGAGCGACCCGACGGCTCCGGCATCGGACCACGGCACGCCCATCACCCAGGCGAGCGGGGCCAGCACCCAGCCGAAAATACGTTCCAGGCTCAGCCCCTCCACACCGACGAGTGCACCGGCCCCCCCCACCAGGTAGTTGAACATGGCAATCAGCGCGATGAACGCGAGCAGCATCGCGCCCACGTTGAGCGCGAGCTGGAGTCCCTGCGCGGCCCCGGCGGCCGCCGCCTCGATCACGTTCGCCTCGGTCTTTTCGATCTCGACCTTGGCGCCCCCTTTGGTTACGGGCTCGGCCGTCTCGGGCACCAGGAGCTTGGAGATGAGCAGACCGGCCGGCGCGTTCATGACGCTCGCGGTGAGCAGGTGCCCGGCGATATCGGGGAAGTACGGCGACAGCATGCCGACGTAGGCGGCCATCACCCCGCCGGCGATCGTGGCGAATCCCCCGACCATGACCGTGTTGAGCTCGGAAAGGGTCATGGTCCCCACGAACGGCTTGATCAACAACGGGGCCTCGGTCTGGCCGACGAAGATGTTGCCGGTGGCCGACAGCGTTTCCGCCCCCGACGTCCCCAGCAGCCGTTGGATCCCCCACGCCATCCCCCGGACCACCTTCTGCATGATGCCGAGGTAGTAGAGGATGGACATGAGCGAGGAGAAGAAGATGATCGTGGGGAGCACGCCGAACGCGAAGTACGCGCCGGTCGCGGCCCACGCGCTCGGCTCGCCGAGCGGCGCCATGTCGGCCGGGGTGCCCGTCGGCAGGCCCACGGGCACGTTGTTGCGCACCAGGCCGCCGAAGATGAACCGGGCGCCCTGCTCGGTGAACGCGAGGAGCCGAGTAAAGACGACGTTCGCCCCGGCAAACAGCGCGCGCCCGAACCCGGTCTTGAGCACCAGGACGCCGAGGACCAGCTGCAGCGCGAGCCCCGTCCCGACGAGTCGCCAGGAGACGCGCCGGCGGTCGCTCGACAGCAGCCACGCGATCGCGATCATCGTCGCGAGGCCGAGCAGTCCCACCATGCGCTCGAGGAGCGGGGTGTCGAGTGGCACGTCCCGTCCGCCCAGCGGACTCGCCTGCAGCAGCCACGGCGTGATCATGCCAGCTCCTCGAGTTCGGGTGTCACGCGCTTGAGGAGCGCCGTCTTGTCCCCATCCTCCAGAAACGCGTGCCGGAAGGCATTGAGCGCAACGCGCCGCAGGGCGGCGGCATCGAGTCCGAGCGTGGTGTGGGCCAGCCAGTATTCCTGGGTCAGGCTGGTCCGATCCATCAGCCGGCTGTCCGTATTGAGGGTGACCGGTATGCCGAGCGCGAGGTAGCGCGCCAGGGGGTGCGCCTCGAGCGTCTCGACGGTGCGCGTGTGCACGTTGGACGTGAGACACATCTCGAGCGGGATGGCCCGGGTCGCCACCTCGGTCTCGAGCCCGGGGTCCTCTGCGAGCCGGACGCCGTGCCCGATTCGCTCCGCGTGGCATACCGCGAGCGCCTCGCGGATGTACTCCGCACCCGCCCCCTCCCCGGCGTGACAGGTGAGGCGAAGCCCGCCGTCACGGGCGGCGTCGAACGCCTCCCGGTGAGCCGCCGGTGGATGGCCGGCCTCCGCCCCGGCCAGGTCGAACGCCACGATCCGCGTGTCGCGATGGCGGACCGCCGCCCGCGCGATCGCCAGCGAAGTCGCCGGCGGGAGCGTCCGCAGGCCGCAGGCAATCACCCGGGCAATCGTGCCGGTGGCCTGCTCACCGGCACGCAGCCCGTCGAGCACGGCCTCGAGCGCGCCCTCGATCGAAACGCCGGGCGCGTGCAGCGCAGGACAGAACCGCACCTCCAGATAGCGGATCGCCTCTGCCGCGGCGTCCTGCACGAGTTCCTGCGCGACGCGCGCCAGCGCCTCGGTCGACTGCAACACGCTCACGGTCACTTTGTAGCGATCGAGATATTCCTCGAGATTGTGCGCGTGCCGCACGAGCATGACGTCGGCGAGCCCGTCGGGGGTGGCGGCCGGAAGCTCCACCCCCGCCCGGTCCGCGAGTGCCAGGAGCGTGGCGGGGCGCACGCAGCCGTCCAGGTGCGTGTGTAGCTCCGCTTTGGGCAGGCGCGCCAGGGACTCGCGGCTGAGGGTCATGCGCGAAGCGGCGTGGGGCTCACCGGGTGGGGACGACCCGCGCGGCGGACGGCGCCTCGACCGGCTGGGGGAGCCGCGCCAGGTACGCCTGCACCGCTTCGAGATCGGTCACGCCCAGGTCTTCCGCTCGCGCTGCCGGGAGCATGGTGTATCCGCCGCCACCGACGGCCAGGAAGTCGGGGACGGTCAGCGTATACGTGCCGCGGCGCTCGATGGGGCGCCCGTCCTGGAACCGCGCCTCGCGCATCCGGCTCCCCGCGGGGCGGCGCGGGTCGTAGCGGATCGCCACGCCCGACAGATGAGCGGTCGGCCGCGCGCCCGCCAGCGCGTGCTCCACCACGCGGAGCAGCACCTCGCCCGTGACCGTCACCCGCAGGAGCCGGTTCGCGAACGGCAAGACGCGATACAGCGCGCCATAGGTCACCGGTCCCCCCGGCAGGTCCGCGCGGATCCCCCCGTCGTTGATGAGGGCGGCATCGGTGCGTCCCGCGGTGCGGAACGCGTCGGCAATGAGCAGCCCGAGCGACGACTCCCGCCCCTCAGGCCGCTCCTGCGGCAGCGTGAATTTGAGCGTCGCAACCCGTCGCCCCGCGCGCTCGGCCACCGCCGCGCCGTACCCGGTGACGATCCGGGCCACCTGGGAGTCCGGTCGAATCACGTCCGCCCACAGCGTGTCGTGGCGAACCCGCACCTCGCGTTCGCCGTTGGCGCGGCGCACCACGTCCGCCACGGTGACCTGAAACCCATTGTGGTCGGCCAGGGCCAGGGGGATGCCCCGCACCCGCGTGATCAGGTCGCTTCCGGTGTGACCGCCGAGCACGATGTCCACCGTCTCGCCGCCGAGGGCCGTCACCAGGTCGATCGCCTCGCCCCGACAGGTCGTGTCGCAGTGCGCGCCCACGTGCCCAAGCACCACGATCACGTCCGGGGCGGCCGCGCGGATGGCGGGCAGCAGTCCCCGCACGACGCTCCCCGGATCCAGGAACTGATAGCCCGCCACCCGCAGCGGGTTCGTCGTCGTCGGCGTCGACGGGCTCGCCACGCCGACCACGGCAATCCGCCGGCCCTGCCGCTCGAACACCCGCCAGTCGCCCGCCCAGGCCGGTCGCGTCCCCGTGGCGCTGTCCACGAGATTGGCCGCGAGCCACGGGAAGGTGGACTCGCCGATGCGCGCGCGCAGCGTGTCGACCGTCCAGTCGAATTCGTGGTTCCCGATCGCCACCGCGTCGTAGCCGATGGCGTTCATGGCCTCGACGGTCGAGCGGCCCAGAACGAAGTTCGAAATCGGCGTGCCCTGCAGCGCGTCGCCGCCGTCGAGCCGCACGGTCGGGCAGTCGCAGGTGCGGGCCAGGGAGTCCATCCACGCCTTGAGCACGGCGGCGCCGCCGACCGGTCGGCCGTCACCCCACGGCGCGGTCGCGGTCTCGAGGGCGCCGTGCAGGTCGTTGGTCGCGAGGAGCCGCACCAGCACGGTGTCGCGCGCGACCTCGGGGGGCACGTACAGCGCCCGCACCGCCGCGCGGGCCTGGGCCGGCGCCAACCACCACGATTCCTGAAAGTCCGGCGGCGCGCGCAGGATGTCGGCCGCCTCCAGCTCGGCGACCAGCAGGTCGCGGATGTTCTCCCCGCGGTCGTACACCACCGGCAGGCCGGCGAGCATGGCGTAGCCCCCGCCCCCCGCCTGCCGGTAGCTGTTGAGCGCGAGGGTGAAGGTGTCGGCCGGCGTGACCAGGCGACCGCGATACGACAGGCGACGGATGCGCTCGCCGACCGGACGCAGGAGATCGATTTCGTACTCGACTCCGCTCACCATGTCGTAGTTGTAGCCGGGGATCGTGTCCGCGATCGGCGGGCGGCCCGGTTCGTAGGCGCGGAAATACCGCGCGGACCATTCCAGGAAGGCGCGCAGCCGCGCGCCGTCGATCCGGACCGCCTTGAGCGTGTTCTCGTAGGGATAGAGGCCGGCGACATCTCGCAGTCGCACCGGTCCGGGGCCGAAACGGGCGGGGGCGGCGAACGCGGCCGCCGCCGACAGCTGCGCGCCGGCCCGGCGGCGCTGCA
>JAOTWJ010000176.1 GCA_029862925.1 Gemmatimonadota bacterium | reverse complement strand
GCCGGACGTGCGTCGCTATGCCGTGGGCGAGCGGATTGGGGTGCCGTGGCTGGGGTGGACCTGTGGAACCTGCGGGTTCTGCCGCTCGGGTCGCGAGAATCTCTGCCCGCGCGCCAGGTTCACCGGGTACGACCTGGACGGTGGCTACGCCGAGTGCGCGGTGGCGGACGAGCGGTTCTGCTTTGCGATCCCCGAGGGCCTGTCGGACGTGCACGCGGCGCCGCTCTTGTGTGCCGGGCTGATCGGGTACCGCTCGTACCGGGCGGCGGGGGAAGGCGCGCGGCTCGGGCTCTATGGCTTTGGCGGAGCGGCCCACATCATCGCGCAGGTGGCGTGCCACGAAGGGCGTCGGGTGTTCGCGTTCACCCGCCCGGGCGACGCCGACGGCCAGGCGTTCGCGCGCTCCCTCGGCGCCGAGTGGGCCGGCGGGTCGGACGAACGCCCGCCGGAGCCGCTCGACGCCGCCATCGTGTTCGCGCCGGTGGGCGCGCTCGTGCCGGCCGCGCTCCGGGCCGTGGAGCGGGGCGGCACGGTGGTCTGCGCCGGCATTCACATGAGCGACATCCCCGCGTTTCCCTATGAGATCCTCTGGGGCGAGCGCACGCTGCGCTCGGTCGCCAACCTCACGCGCCGGGACGGCGAGGAGTTCTTCGCGCACGTGGCGCGCGCCCCGGTCCGCACCGAGGTCCGCGCCTATCCGCTCGAGGAGGCGAACGACGCGCTGAGCCACCTGCGCGACGGCCGGCTCGCGGGCGCCGCGGTGCTCACCCTGGTCGCCGGCGGGGCGGGGTCGGGTCCCGGTGGGGGGGCTTGAGCCACCCGGCGGGTCGCGACTAGAATTCCGCCCGTCGCCGTTCCACCACGCCGTCACGAGTTTGCCGCCATGTCCCTGCTCACCCTGCACGGTGTCGCCAAACGGTTCGGATCCGTCGCCGCGGTCGACGGGGTCGATTGCACGGTCGACCGCGGTGAGGTGGTGGGGTTCCTCGGCCCGAACGGGGCGGGGAAGTCCACCACCATGCGGATGATCACCCAGTATCTCGATCCCGACGCGGGCGAGATCCGGCTCGACGGCGTCGTCCTGGCCGAGGCCGGCCGCGCCGCCAAGCGGCGCATCGGCTATCTCGCCGAGAACAACCCCCTCTACGGCGACATGCTCGTGTCGGAGTACCTGGAGTTCGTGGTGCGGCTGCGCGACATCCCCGCCGCCGCGCGGCGCGGGGCCATCGACCGCGCGGTCGGCCAGACGGGGATCGCCAGCGTGTTCTACCGGCCCATCGGCGACCTGTCGAAGGGGTTCCGGCAGCGGGTGGGGCTCGCGCAGGCCATCGTGCACGAGCCCGACCTGCTGGTGCTCGACGAGCCCACCGAGGGACTCGACCCCAACCAGCGGGTGGAGATCCGCCACCTGATCGGCGACCTGGGGCGCGCCCGCACCGTCGTGCTCTCGACCCACGTGCTCTCCGAGGTGCAGCACACGTGCTCGCGCCTGCTCATCATCAACCGCGGCAAGCTCGTGGCCGACGGACCCGTGGACGACCTCATGGCGCGGGCCGCGGGGATGGCGACCATCAGCGTCGAGATCGCCGGCGCCGGGGCCGCCGACGCGCTGCGCGCCCTGCCGGGCGTTACGGGCGTCGACGCGCGGGGCGAGCGCGACGGACGGACGCGCTTCGGGGTCACCGCCGCCGCCAGCGACGATGTGCGGCCGGCAATCTTCCGGCTGGCGCACGAGCGCGGCTGGACGCTCTACGAGCTGCACCAGGAGGGCGGCAGCCTCGAGGAGCTGTTCCGCCAACTCACGACGGAAGGGGGCCAGGCATGAGCCGGATCTGGACCCTGGCCCGGCGCGAGCTCAAGGCCCTGTTCGATCATCCCACGGGCTACATCCTGCTGATCGTGTTCCTGGTGGTGAACAACTTCCTCTTCTTCCGCCAGATCTTCCTCGTGGGCGCCGCGTCGCTGCGGCCCATGCTCGACCTGCTGCCCTGGCTGTTCCTGTTTCTGGTGCCGGCAGTGACGATGCGCGCGCTCGCCGACGACCGGCGCAGCGGCACCCTGGAAGTCGTGCTCGCGCAGCCCATCACCGAGCTCGAGCTGGTGCTCGGCAAATACCTCGGCACCGTGCTGTTCCTCTGGGCGGCGCTGGCGCTCACGCTCGCCGTGCCCGCCGCGCTCGCGCTCGGCGCCGAGCTCCAGGCCGGTGTCGTCGCGGCCCAGTACGCTGGCGCGCTGCTGCTCGCGGGCGGCATGGCCGCCGTGGGGCTCTGGACCTCGAGCCTCACCGGCAATCAGGTCACCGCGTTCATCCTCGGCGTGGCGGTGATGTTCGTGCTGGTGCTGCTGGGGCTTGACCCGCTGATCGTGGGCCTGCCACCCACGCTCGGCGCCCTCGCCGCGCGGCTCGGCGTGCTGTCCCATTTCGCGAACATCGCGCGCGGGGTGCTCGACCTGCGCGACGTGCTCTACTTCGTCACCCTGGCGGGCGCGTTCCTGGTGCTCGCCTTCGGCGCCGTGCTCGGCCGCCGCCTGCCGCGCGGGGCGCCGCCGGCGCGCCGGCTCGCCGCCGGAGTCGCCGTGCTCGTCGCCGCCGCCGTGATGCTCAACCTGCTCGGCGGCTCCATCGGCGGCCGGCTCGATCTCACGCCCGGCAACGCCTACACGCTCTCGCCCGCCACGCGCGACCTGGTGCGCGGCGCCGACGACCTGATCACCCTCAAGCTGGTCGTCTCCCGCGAGCTGCCGCCCGAGGTCTCGCTCCTCAAGCGTGACGTGGACGACCTGCTGCGCGATCTCCGCTCGGCGGGACGCGGCAACGTCCGCGTAGTCGAGCTGGACCCCGCCAAGAGCGAGGCGGCGCGCGCGGAGGCCCAGGCGCTCGGCATCCCGCCCATCCAGTTCAACGTGATCGGCGAGTCACAGCTCCAGATCCGCGAAGGCTACATGGGACTCGCGATTCTCTATGCCGACCGGCAGGAGACGATCCCCGTCATCCAGCGCACCGACGATCTGGAATACCGGCTCGCGGCCGCGGTGCGCGCGATGACCCGGACAGCCAAGCCCGTCGTGGGATTCGTGACCAATCCCGCCGATGAGTACCTGCGGCAGCGCACCTTCCAGGTGCTGCGCGACGAGCTGGGCCGCGCCTACGACGTGCGCAGCGTGACGCTCACCGCCGATTCACAGCCCACGCCTGACGTGAACGTGCTCGTCCTGGCGGGTGGCCCGGACTCGCTCGATACGGGCGCCGCCGACCGGCTCGCCGCGTATCTGGCGCGGGGGGGCGCGGCCTTGGTGATGGCGGGCGGCATGGCCATCGACCCGCAGCGGCCGTTCTTCGCCATGCCGCGCGGCGTCGCATGGAACCGCGTACTCGCGCCCTACGGCGTGGCCGTGCGCGCAAACATGGTGTACGACCTGCTCTCCCACGAGAGCGTCTCGATGCCCACCCAGTTCGGGCGGCTGCTCACGCCCTATCCCCTGTGGATCCGCGCCGCGAGCACCGGCGCCTCGGTGATCAACGAAGACGTGCCGTCGCTGTTCCTGCCGTGGGCCAGCTCGGTGGACACCAGCGGGGCGGCGCCCGGCAGCGTGACCGCGCTCGTCGTCACGAGCCGCGCCGGCGGCGTCTCCGCGACCCAGACGCTGCTCGACCCGCAGCAGACGTTCCCCACCGACAGCCTCGCCCCGCGTGTGCTCGCCGTGCAGGTGAACCCGCTCGCCGCCGGCGATACCACCAGGCCGCGCGGCCGGCTCGTGGTGGTGGGCAGCGACGAGTTCGCCGCCGACCGGCAGCTGCGCTCGGCGCCGGAGAACGGTGTCTTCGTGCTCAACGCCGTGGACTGGCTCGCGCAGGACGAAGCCCTGATCGCGATCCGCTCCAAAGACCGGCGGCCCCCGCCGCTGGCACTCACCGAAGGGCGGCGCAACGCCGTCAAGTATGCCAACGTGGTCGGCATGCCGGTGCTCGTGGCCCTGGGCGGGCTGGTGCGGCTGCTCGCGCGGCGCCGCACGACGCGCCGCAGCTACACGCCCGCAGGTGGAGGTGCCGGATGAGCCCCACCGCGCTGTTGCGCGCCTTGGTGGCGCTCGTGGTGATCGTGTTCGCGTGGGGCGCGTTTGCCCTGTTCCGCGGCGCGCTGAGCGATGCGGGCAACGGCCTCGATCTTCCCACCCTCGGGGCCGCCGACGTAGATCGCGTGGAGCTCGCGGGGCCCGCCGACACCGTCTTGCTGCGCCGCGACGGGGACGCGTGGACGGTCAACGGCCACCGCGCCGCGCGTGGCCCGGTGGAAGAGCTGTTCGGCGCCCTGACCGACACGGCCGCGTCGAGCGAGCTGGTGGCGAAGAGCGCCACGTCGCACGCTCGGCTGGGGGTGGACAGCGGGGCGGGCCGGCGGGTGCGCGTTGCGCGCGGCGACGCGGTGCTGCTCGACGTCATCGTCGGCGAGCGCGGGAGGGGCTATCAGACGGCCTACGTGCGCCGCGCCGGCGCGTCCAGCGTGTACCAGCTGCGCGGCCGGCTGGCGAGCCTGGTGGAGCGGGAGGTGGATGCGTGGCGCGACCGGCGCATCGCGAGCCTGCCCGCCGACACCGTGGGCACGGTGATCGTCACGCGCGGCCCGCGCGGCTGGACGGTCACCCGGGCGGAGGCCGGCTGGACGGTGGCCGGCCGGCCGGCCGACAGCGCCGCCGTGGCCCGCCTGCTGGGGGCCTTCGCGGACGTGTCCGCCACGGGGTTCGCCACCGACGCGCAGCGTGACTCGCTCGATTTCCGCCGGCCGGACCGGACGGTCACGGTGCTCGGTCTGGCGGGGGACACGCTGTTGGCCCTCGCGATCGACTCCACGGGGGGGGGCTACTGGGCCCGGCGCGGGGGCGACGAGACCGTGTTCCGGCTCGACTTCTGGCGCGCCGACGAGCTCACCCCCACCGACTCCACGTTGCGTCGCCCCTAGGGGTTACGGGCCGGCCCCGGGCCCGAGGTGGCACGGTCCCTGCGCGTCCTGATACGATCCGGGTACCCCTGTCGACCGCGGCCGGACCTGCCGGGGCGGGGCGGGGTTGTCCGCCCGGGAAAGGGGGTGCGGTCTTCAGGCAGCGTAAGTTGCTGAACCGCAATATGTTGAAAGTCGCCCGCCCATTGACAGGCGCGCCCCGGATGCGCACCATAGGAGCCAGGCTGCGGTTGAACCGTGGCGTGGCGCCCTCCTCCATTGCCGAGCCGGTGCCGCGTGCGTTTTGAGATCAATCAGAAGTGCGTCAGCTGCATGGCGTGCGTGCGGGTCTGCCCCACGGACGCCATCGCGGTGGAAGAGACGGGGCTCTGGATCCTGGACGACGCGTGCGTCCGGACGGGCCTCTGCTACGAGGCATGCCCGCACGACGCCATCGACGTCATCGGCGATCGCGAGCGCGTGCGCGACCTGCTCGACGCGGGCGGCGCGCTGCTGGTGCTGGCGGGTGAGGCCGCCGTCCACTTCCATCCCCATGCGATGGAGCAGGTGGTCAACGCCTGCTTCCGGCTTGGGTTTGCGGGTGTGCATCACGGCGTGATCGGCGAAGAGCTGGTTGCCGAAGCGTATCTGCGGCTGTGGGCGGACGAGAGCTGGCGCACGCTGATTCGGTCCACGTGCCCGGTGCTGGTCGAGTGCGTGCGGAGCGACTACCCGGAGCTGGTGAAGTATCTGGCGCCGGTGGTGACGCCGTTGCAGGCCGAGGTGCGGGCGCTGCGGCGGGGGTACGGAGCGGACGTCCCGATCGTGTTCGCGGGCGTGTGCCTGGCGGATGCGGTGGACACGGTGGACGCGGCGCTCACGCTGAACGAGTTGGGCGATCTGTTCGCGGGCGCCGCCATCGCGCTCGAGGAGCAGCCGGTGTATTTCCACCGGATTCCCGGCGAGCGCCGGCGCTACGTGAGCACGCCGGGGGGGATGCCGCTGCCGCTGCTGCACG
>JAOTWJ010000175.1 GCA_029862925.1 Gemmatimonadota bacterium | reverse complement strand
AACGTCTTCGAAACCGTCAATTCCGGGTTTGCCCAAGCCCTCTACGAGGACTACCTGCGGGACCCGTCGTCGGTCCCGCCGGAATGGCGCGCGCTGTTCGACAGCGGGGTGAAGGGCGAACCCCCTTCGGGGAACGGCGAGGGGGCGGGCCCGACCCGCGCGCCCTCCGCCGCCCCGAGTGCCGTGGAGCCGGAGCGGGGCCGCAGGGTCGCGGAACCCCGCACCCCTGCCGTCGCGGAGCCCGCCGCCGCACCGGCCGGCGCCGAACCCATCAAGGGACCCGCGCTCCGGCTGCTCCAGAACATGGAAGCGTCGCTCGGGGTGCCCACCGCGACGTCGTTCCGCGAGATCGACGTGTCGCTACTGTGGGACGTGCGCCGCGCGCTCAACCGCGAGCTCGAGCCCAAAGGCCTCAAGCTCTCGTTCACGCACGTCATTGGCTGGGCGATCGTCCGCGCGTGCGAGAAGTTCCCCGCGATGTATCACGCGGTGGTGGACGCCGAGGGGGGTCCCCACCGCGTGACGCCCGACGCCGTGCACTTCGGCCTCGCCGTGGACGTCGAGCGCAAGGACGGCAGTCGCGGGCTCATGGTGCCCGTGATCCGGCGCGCCAGCCAGCTGTCGTTCGGCGAGTACCACGCGGAATACGAGCGGCTCGTGGCCGGCGCGCGCGACAGCAAGCTGCTGCCCGACGCGTACCAGGGCGCCACGATCACGCTCACCAACCCCGGGACGATCGGCACGGTGGCGTCGGTGCCGAGGCTCATGAAGGGCCAGGGTTCGATCATCGCCACCGGCGCCATTCGGGAGATCGCCGGCCGGCGCCTGATGACGATTTCGAGCACGTACGACCATCGCATCATCCAGGGCGCCGAGTCGGGGATGTTCCTGCAGCTCGTGGATCACCTGCTCCAGGGCCAGCAGGGCTTCTTCGAGGAAATCGCCGAGGAACTGGGCATCGAGTGGCGGCAGGGCGCGAGCGTCGCCCTGGCCGCGGCCGCCGCCGCCCCGCTCCCGTCGATTCAGGAAGCGGCCGTAGAACTGCTGGCACAGGTCGCCTCCGCCATGCAGCTCGTCGCCACGTTCCGCACGCACGGCTACCTCGCCGCGCAGCTCGATCCGCTGGGAGTACCGCCCAAGGGAGAGCCCGGGCTCGACCCGGCCGTCCATGGGCTCACGCCCGACGTGATGCGCAGCATTCCCGCCGCCGTGCTCCAGACCTACGTGAGCGGCGAGACGCTCGCGGACGTCGTGCCGCGGCTGCGCGAGACCTACTGCGGCACGATCGCCTACGAGATCGAACACATCGCGACGCACGAGGAACGCTACTGGTTGCGCCGCGTGATCGAGTCGGGCGAGCACCGCGCACCGCTGAGCGACGAGGAGCGCCGCCAGCTGCTGTCGGACCTCACGCGTGTGGACGTCCTGGAGCGGTTCCTCCACAAGAACTACCTCGGCCACAAGCGGTTCGGCATCGAGGGCCTCGACCTGCTCGTGCCGATGCTGCGCAAGGCCAACGACATCGCAGCCGACCAGGGCGCGCATACGATCGTGATGGGGATGGCGCACCGCGGCCGGTTGAATGTCCTGGCCAATATCCTCGGTCTCTCCTACGAGGTGCTGCTCGCCGAGTTCGAGGGTGGGCGCGCGGTCGAGGAAACGCTCACGCCGCGCGGCGGCACCGGCGACGTGAAGTACCATCACGGCGCCGAGGGCACGTTCCTCACGGCCGGCGGCAAGTCGCTGTCGATCCAGCTCATGCCCAACCCGAGCCACCTCGAGGCGGTGAACCCGGTGGTGGTGGGCAACACGCGGGCCCGCCAGACCGATCGGTCCGGCCCCGATCCGCTGCACGAGCCGTGCTGCGTGCTGCCGATCCTGATGCACGGCGACGCGGCGTTTGCGGCCCAGGGCGTCGTGGCGGAAACGCTGAACTTCTCGAAGCTCCCGGGCTACGGGGTGGGCGGCACACTCCACATCATCATGAACAACCAGGTGGGATTCACCACCGACCCCAGGGACGCGCGGTCTACCGACTTCGCGAGCGATCTCGCGAAGGGCTTCGACGTGCCCATCGTGCACGTGAACGCGGACGACGCCGAGGCGTGCCTCTCCGCGGTGCGGCTGGCCATGATGTACCGCAAGAAGTTCCAGGCCGATGTCGTGATCAACCTCGTCGGTTACCGACGGCACGGGCACAACGAGGGCGACGAGCCACGCTACACGCAGCCGATGATGTACCGGCTGATCGACGACCACGCGCCGGTGCGCGAGCTGTACGCCAAGCGCCTGATCGGGCTCGGCATCGTCACCGAGGCGGACGCGGAGGCGGACGCCACGGCCGTCTACGAGGAGCTGACCCGTACGCAGGACGCGCTGCGCGAGGACTTGGAGGACGGGGAGTGGAGTGGCGCGGAGCCCGACCGCGTGACGGGAATGTTCGTGGCGGTCACGGAACCGGAGACCGCCGTGCCCGCCGACCGGCTCGCGGCACTCAACACGGCGCTGTACACGGTGCCCGAGGGCTTCCATCTCAATCGCAAGCTCGTGAAGCAGTTCCGGCAGCGCGCCGAGGCGCTCGCGCAGGACGGCGATCTCGATTGGGCGCAGGCGGAAGCCCTCGCGCTCGCCTCGCTGCGGGAGGATGGCGTGCCGCTCCGAGTGACGGGCCAGGACACGCGTCGCGGCACCTTCAGCCAGCGCCATCTCATGCTGCATGACGCGGAGACCGGCGAGGAGTACGCGCCGATCGTCCAGCTGGCCACGGCCAAGGCGCCGTTGGAGCTGTATAACTCGCCGCTGTCCGAGTACGGCACGATGGGCTTCGAGTACGGGTATGCCGTCGCGGTGCCCGAGGGCCTGGTGATCTGGGAGGCGCAGTTCGGCGACTTCGCGAACGGCGCCGAGATCGTGATCGACCAGTTCATCATCGCCGGCATGTCGAAGTGGGGGCTGACCTCACGACTCACGCTACTGCTGCCGCACGGCTACGAAGGCCAGGGCCCGGAGCACTCGAGCGCACGCATCGAGCGCTACCTGGCACTCGCCGTGGAGGGGAACATCCGGGTCGCCAACTGCTCCACCCCCGCGCAGTACTTCCACCTGCTGCGGCGGCAAGCGCTGCACGGCGAGCAGCGCCCGCTGGTGGTCTTCACGCCCAAGAGCCTGCTGCGGCATCCCAAGGCGGTCTCGAGACCCGCGGACTTGAGCGGGGACACCTTCCATCCGGTGCTCGACGACCCCACCCTCGCCGGTGGGCCCGACGCGGTCACTCGGCTCGTGCTCTGCAGCGGCAAGGTCTACTACGACGTAATCGCCGACGCGCGGCGGCCGAACGCGAAGCAGGTGGCCGTCGGTCGGATCGAGCTGCTCTACCCGTTCCCGGACGACGACGTGCGCGCGCTGCTGACGGCGTACCCCAAGCTCACCGACATCGTGTGGCTTCAGGAAGAGCCCAGCAACATGGGCGCGCGGAAATGGGTCGTGCCGCAGCTCGCCGAGCTGGCGCCGGAGGGCGTGGGAGTGCGCTACGTGTCGCGGCCGGAACGGTCCAGCCCCGCGGAGGGTTACCCCGCGGCGCACAAGACCGAGCAGGACCGGCTGGTGGGCGAGGTGCTCGGCTGAGCTACGCGCCCGGCGGCACGTCTCCCATCTGCACGTCGCGCAGCTCCTGGCGCAGCTCCGGATGGATGCGGAGCAGGTACCAGCCCATCGCCACGGCGGCGGCGACACTGGCGAGCGCAATCTGGATCCAGGCGCCGCGCCCCATCAGCGGGCCGGCAAAGAACACCACGGCCGCGAACAGGTGGAAGCCCACGAAGATCAGCGCGAACAGCACGGCGTACTGGAGCACCGGGTACTTCTCGCTCTTCGCCACGAGCCACGACGTGAGGAACCCGACCGCGAGCATGACGAGCGCGTGGACCATGTTGAACGTGAGCACCGCGGCGGGTGTCACTTCGAGCAGAGCGGGATCCCGGAGCCCGAAGAACAGGGCGGAGCCCAGCAGCGCCGCCGTCTGGAACGGCGAGTGCCCCGCGATGAGATTGAGCGCGGCGAAGAACACGACGATCGTGACGTATCCGATGAGCCCGGCGAACAGGCCGCCGCGCAGGATGACTTCCGTCTCCGTGCGCATGGGATCCTCCTGCGGGAGTACTCACAACCTACGGGCCGGCCCGCCGGCCGTCGACTAAAGGGCACATGAAGGTTCGTTCACCCTGATGCCCACCGCCTACGAAGTCGTCCGGTATGCGATTCTCGCCGCCCTCGGGGCGGCGACGTTGGTGGCCGTGGGTTCGTGGGCCGTCACGTCACGCCGGCTCTCGCCGTTCAGCCCCGTGGCCCGAGGCATTCGGCGGCTCACTGATCCCGTGCTCCGGCCCGTGGAGCGGTTTCTGCTGGCCCGCGGCGGCAACCCGCAGCACGCGCCGTGGTGGCTCCTCGGCAGCGTGATCGTGCTGGGCATCGCCGCGCTCACGCTGTCGCAGTGGCTGCTCTCGACCGCCGCGCGGCTCGTCGGCGGCGCGCAGACCGGCCCGCGCGGCGTGGTGCGCCTTGTCCTGTACTTCGCCGGCCAGCTCCTGTCGATCGCGCTGATCGTCCGGGTGGTCGCGTCGTGGATGGGTCCTGGCCGGCACCACCGGTGGCTCCGGCCGGCGTACGTGCTCACCGACTGGCTGGTGGAGCCGCTGCGACGCATCGTCCCGCCGCTCGGCGTCATCGACATCACGCCGGTGGTCGCGTGGTTCCTCGTCCAGGTGGTCTTGGCGATCGTGCTGCAGGCGATCTAGCCGTTACCCCGGCCGCACCCGAAACCGCGGCGGGGCCACTTCCCGCTCCGTCGCCTTGGTCGCCACCACCTGCTTGAGCCGCTCGCTAACCGGAAACACCTGGAGGGCGGGCTTCCACACCACCGGCTCGCCGGTATCCGCGTCCACCACGCGCCCAGCGTTCAACAACCGCTCGGCTTCCGGCAGCGTGCACCGTGCGAGCGCGTTGTGGATGGCCTCGAACCGGGCCTGGACGACTGGGTCCAGGAACCGGAGATGCCGCCGGCCCAAGTGCGCCATGTAGTACTGCGCGGGTTTCGACGCCATGCCATCCAGGCCGAGCCGCTCGCACACGACCACGAGCCACGCGACCACCTCGCGCAGGATGCCCAACCCCGGATGCTGCTGGCCCGGGAGCCGCGGGTACGTGGGAGAAAACGGGACCCGCGGATTCTGCAGCCGGAGCCACTCGATATAGAGCAGGTCCATCCCCGGGATGACGCGCTTGTTGCGATTCACCCGCAGCTCGACCAGGAGTTCGGTTTGCTCCACGTCGCCGAACACGCGGATCGTCTCGCCCAATCCCGAGCCGAAGTCGATCGCCACCGAGGGGTTCGCGAACCCGCGCCGCCGGACCTCGTCCAGCAGCCCGACCCGCTCGAGCGACAGTTCCACCGCATGGCGGGAGAACGTGCCCAGGACGCGCGTGCCCGGCCCGGCCCCCGGCGCGATGGCGAAGAGGTCGGCTTCGGTCAGCCCCCAGTCGCCGGAGCTGGCGACCAGGAGATCGGTCTTGCGATAGCGGCGCAGGATGAGTTCCAGATCGTCGGGCGGCTCCACCACCGACCCGCCAATGAGCCAGCTCAGGAACCGGGCGGAGTAGCGCCACGCCTCGCGCCCGTAGCCGCCAGCTAGCACGATCACCAGCGGCACTCCGGCAGCCTGCTTCCGCAACGAGTCCACCACGAACCGGTCCCGCTCCAGCAGGCCGCGCACCGTGAGCTTCCAGTCCCCCAACCGGTCGTCCTCGGCGGGATCGGTGCCGGCGACGTAGACCACCAGGCCCGGCCGGTGGGCACCGATCACGGGCGGCAGCTCGCGCCGCAGCACGTCGAGGAACGGCCGGTCGGTGACGCCCGCCCCCAGCGGGATGGCGAGCGTCGCGGCCCCGCCGGCCGGCTCCCAGTCGTGATTGTGAAT
>JAOTWJ010000174.1 GCA_029862925.1 Gemmatimonadota bacterium | reverse complement strand
CCAGGCCTACGGGCCCGGCCTGGGAAACGTGGCCGCCTTCGTCCCGAGCGGGATCGACACCGTGGTCACCGAGACGCTGTTCGACGGGAGCACGCGGCAGGTCACGATCCCCTCGTTCGCGCGCGCCACCGGCAGCTGCGAGTCCGCGGACAACGGGGGCCGGTCGTGTGAGGGGCGTCGGCTCCCCTACGACTGGTCCACGGATCTGTCGCTGAGCGGCAACATCGCGTGGCGGTATGGACGCGGATCGTCGCTCCGGATCACCGTGGTGGGGCACGCGGCGCAGGACCGCTTCTGGCCCGGCGCCCTCAGCTTCAATCCCGCCGCGTATGCCGGCCGCCGCACGGCCGGCACGACCTGGATTCTCGCCTGGCGGCACGCGCTTGGTGGCGCCGATGGCGGCCCGATCGTGCAGGTCGCGGCGTCCCGCCAAACCGCGCGGACCACGTCCGGGACACTGGATCCCGCGTGGGAGCCGTCGCATCGCGACCCGACACTGGGAATCGCGCTCGATCCGATGGACTTCCTGGTGAACTTCGACCGGTTCTCCGCCGACACGGGCGCCGGTGCCGTGACCCGGCTCGCGTCCGACGCCGATTGGGACCAGTTGATCCAGAACGTCGTGACCAACAGCGGCACCCGCGTCCCGTACCTGGACCGGAACGACCTGCGGCTGACGCAGCCGTTCCGGATGAACCCGTGGGCGGCCGCCACGGGGTTCCCCACCGAGGGATTGGCGGGTCCGCTGGAGCGCAGCCCGGCCCTCGCAAGCGAGTCGCACTGGATCGGCCGGGCGGTGGTGACGGTGCCGGTGGCACGTGTCCACCGGGTGCGCGCGGGCGCGGACGTGACCCATTCACGCGTCCGCGCGTTCTCCAGCGCGCTGATCAGTCAGAACTTCATGTCCGTGTACTCGGAAGATCCTGTCCAGGCCGGACTGTTCGCCGAAGCGCGACTGGTGGTCGGGGGACTCACCGTGGACGGCGGCCTGCGGTGGGACACGTTTGACCCACGCACCGCGTTCCCGGTGGTGCCGGGCCGGATCTTCACCCATCCCAACTTCGATCCCACGGATCCGTACGATCCGGCGGACAGCGTCTTCGCGCCGGCGGCATCGCGCACGGCGCTCTCGCCGCGGGTCCGCGTCGCGTTCGACGGCTTCGGCCCCGTCTCCCTGCGGCTCGGCTACGCGGAGCAGGCTCGCCATCCGGACCTCACGGCGATGTTCACCGGCAAGAACCGCGACCTCTCCTTCAGCAACACGCTGACCGCCTTCGGCCAGCCGCTCGACTGGGAGCGATCGCGGCACCTCGAGGCCGGCGTGCGGGTTGCGGTCGGATCGCGACTGGCCGTGGATGCCGTCGGCTTCCACGTCGCCAAGAAGTCGGATGCGGTCCTGCGCCTCGAGACGTTCTTCGACCCGGTCATCCTGAGCGACCTGACGATCACGGTGCCCGTGAACGTGGACACCGGCAGCGTCAAAGGCGTCGAGCTCACGGTCCTCAGCCGACTGACGGGGTGGCTGAACGTGCAGCTCGGGTATTCGCTGGCGGATGCGCGCGGCACGCTCCAGACATTCGCCAACCGGAAGCACACCCTGGCGGGCTGGGCCGTGGCGCGGTGGCCGGACGATGCGCGGGCCCCCGCGTGGCCGTCACGCCTCCTCCAGGGCGGTGAGGCGGCCCTCCGGTTCCGCTGGTCGTCCGGGCTGCCCTACTCGCCGCTGATCAACCAGGGGTTCGGCACGGTCGTGCCGCCGGCGACGTTCGGTCCGGCCCGAGGCGAGCGGACCGATATGCCCGGAGTGACGGAGCTGGACCTCCGCGTGACGCGGGCCTTCCGGACGGGGGGCGTCCGCTGGGGTGTGTTCGTCGACGTGCGGAACCTGTTCAACTGGCGGAACACGTACCGCGTGTTCGCCGAGACCGACGGCCTCGAGAACGACGTGCACCGCACCCTGCTGATCGATCCGGAACTGGCGCGCCTCCAGAACGAGGCGGGCGCGCAGTGGACCCAGGTGACGAAGGACGGTCGCACGGTCTTCGCGGCGGATCTCACGGGCGATTGCGCGGCCTGGAGTGGCGGTCCCGTGAACTGCGTGCTGCTGCGGCGAGCCGAGGCCCGGTGGGGTAACGGGGACGGGTTCTACGATGTCGAGGAGGCCCGCGCGGGGTTCGACGCGATGTACGATCTGTTCTTCGGACCGTGGGCGTTCCTGGGACTGGCACGGCAGGCCCGCGTGGGCGTGGAGATCCGGTTCTGACACGGTTGGTCGCCCCCGCTCCGTCCGCGTGATAGAATCAGGGTAGGGAGCCCGCTACCTTCGCGGAGGGTTTCATGGCCCACACGATCCGGCGGGTCGAGTACTTCTACACGACGGTGCGCGACGAGCCCGGGGAGGCCTACAAGCTGCTCGCGCGCCTCGCAGAACTCGGCTACAACCTGCTCGCCTTCACGGCGGTGCCGGTCGGGCTGATGCAGACGCAGCTCACGATCTTTCCCGAGCACCCGCGCAAGCTGGCGGCCGAGGCTGGGAAGGCCAAGCTCAAGCTGGAAGGCCCCCACCCCGCGCTGCTCGTGCAGGGCGACGACCGCCTTGGGGCGGTAGCCGAGATCCACGAGCGGGTCTATCAGGCGGGTGTGAACGTCTATACGGCGAGCGGCGTGACGGACGGACGGGGTGGGTTCGGGTACGTGCTGTACGTGCGGACCGACGACTTCGAGCGCGCGGCGCAAGCCCTGGGAGTGTGACCCCGCCACGGCCACACGCCGGGGACGGCGGAACCGAGCGCCTCGTGCGTGACCTGCTGGCAGACACCGCCGAGCGCGCCGCCCGGCATCTCACTTCCCTGCCCGACCGTCGCGTCGCGCCCGCGCCGGACGCCGTGCGGGCGCTCGCGCACCTCGACGAGCCGTTCCCCGATCACTCTACCGATCCGTCCGACGTCGTGGCAACGCTCGACGCCCTCGTGACGCCCGCCACCATCGGAATCCCCGGCCCGCGGTTCTTCGGCTTCGTCGCGGGCGGCGCCCTGCCCGCCGCGCTGGCCGCCAACTGGCTGGCGGGCGCCTGGGACCAGAACACGGTGTACGCCACGGTCACGCCGGGCGTCGTGAAGCTCGAGGCGGTGGCGCTGCGCTGGCTGCTGGAGATCTTCGGCCTGCCATCCACGTGCGGCGCCGCGTTCGTGACGGGTGCCACGGTCGCCAACTTCAGCGCGCTCGCCGCCGCGCGCCACGTCGTGCTCGAGCGCGCCGGCTGGAACGTCGAGGCCGACGGGCTCTACGGCGCGCCCCCCATCACCGTGGTGGTGGGGGCCGAGGTGCACCCCTCGGTCACCAAGTCGCTCGGCATGCTGGGACTCGGCCGGTCCCGCGTCGTGACGATCCCGGTGGACGACCAGGGCCGCATGCGCCCCGACCGGCTGCCGACGCTCGACGGGCCGGCAATCGTCTGCACGCAGGTGGGCAACGTGAACACGGGGGCGTCGGACGCCGTGCGGGAGATCTGCGAGCGCGTGCGCGACAGCGGTGCCTGGGTGCACGTGGACGGCGCGTTTGGGCTGTGGGCCCGCGCGGCGCCGGCGCATGCGCACCTGGTCGAGGGTGTCCAGCTGGCAGACTCCTGGGCCACCGATGCTCACAAGTGGCTCAACGTCCCCTTCGACTCGGGTCTCGCCTTCGTGCGGGACGGGGAGGCCCTGCGCTCCGCGATGGCGGTGGCCGCCGAGTACCTGCCACCCACCGGACCCGTGCGTAATCCGGGGGAGTACACCCCGGAGTTGTCCCGTCGCGCCCGTGGCGCCGAGGTGTGGGCGGCGCTCAAGCAGCTGGGCCGCGAGGGGCTCGCTGACCTCGTCGAGCGGAACTGCCGGCTCGCCACGCGCTTCGCGGAGGGACTGGCGGCCGCCGGCCACGAAATCCTGAACGACGTGGTGCTGAATCAGGTGCTGGTCTCGTTCGGGCCGCCCGAGGTGACCAACCGCGTGATAGCCGACCTCCAGGCCGACGGGACGTGTTGGTGTGGCGGCACGGTCTGGCAGGGCCGGACCGCGATGAGGATCAGCGTCTCCTGCTGGATGACCGACGAGGCGGACGTCGACCGGAGTCTCGCGGTGATGCTCCGCCTCGCTGAGCGGCACGGCGGTCCCTAGGATCTCCACGATCCCGTCTGTGCGCGGTCCGCTGGCCGAACAGGCCGCGCTCCGCAACGGGTATTCCCCTCTCCCGTCCATCCCGTTACGGTTCGAGCAGCACTCGTCGGCCGCGCGCCGACGCCGTCTGCCCGCCGGCTCTATGAGGGAGCCGGCCCCACCCCCGCACGAGGTGAGAGGATGCCAGGAAAGTTCGCACTGAAGCAGACGTCTGCCGGGAAGTTCATGTTCAATCTCAAGGCCGGCAACGGCCAGATCATCTTGACCAGCGAGTCGTACGCATCCAAGAGTGGCGCCATGGGCGGCATCGAGTCCGTCCGCACCAACGCCGGGATGGACGAACGCTACGATCGCCGAACGTCCACTTCCGGCAAGCCGTACTTCGTGCTGTTGGCGGCCAACAAGGAGCCGATCGGACGGAGCGAGATGTACTCCTCCGCGTCGGCCATGGAGAACGGCATCAAGTCCGTCAAGGAAAACGCGCCGACGGCCAAGGTCGAAGAGGAGGCCTAGCTCACCGCAGGACCTGAGGTCTCCCAGAAACTGAAGCGCGTGGGCTTGCGCGCGCGCTTCTGCTTTTCCCCAATCTCAGATGCATCACCGGAGCGTCGCGGCCCTGTCGGCAACTCACCCATCGAGTGACCACGACTGGCGTCGCGGAACGCGCGTCGCCATCTTGGCCCGAACGCACCGCGTATTCCCTATGACGGACATCATCTCCCGGCTCAGCGCGGCCTCCTTCCCCACCATCGAATCGAGTCGCGCCGTGACGCCGCTGTAGTAGTACTCAATGCTGCCGCACCTTCGGCCACGCTGAGCCCGGACACGACGTCAGCAACCCTGGTGCGCT
This sequence comes from Gemmatimonadota bacterium, assembly GCA_029862925.1. Lineage (GTDB taxonomy): Bacteria > Gemmatimonadota > Gemmatimonadetes > Gemmatimonadales > GWC2-71-9 > JAOTWJ01. The sequence goes on along the minus strand of JAOTWJ010000174.1, from coordinate 1,021 downwards.
GCCCCCGCCGGTTGTAGTCGTACGTCCGTACGACCCGTGCGCCGTCGGCGAATGCCAACGTGTCGCGGATCAGCGCCCCCGCGGGGCTGTACTGATACACGTGCGTCGCGACGGAGTCGTCCGTCCGGCTGAGCAACCCTTGCTGTCGTACTCGTAGGTATGCCGCCGGCCCGCGCTCAGCGTCGTCCCCACCACCAGGCCCAAGCCCTGGTAGTGGGCCTGGTGGCAACGTCGGCGAACGGCTGGCCGTCCACCGAGTAGCTCGGCGAGACGAAGCTCTGCCATTGGCCGCTCAGCCGATGCTGCCAGTCGTAGCTTCGTGTGACGTAGCTGCCATTCCCGGTGAACTCCCAGATGGGGTTACCGAGTGCGTCGCGCCGGTAGTGCTGCTTCCGCCCTCCCGGTGTGAACGTCGAGTCCACATAGCCCAGACGATCGTAGTGGCTGCGCGTGGTCTGGACGGCGCCGATGGGCGTGGCCAGGCTGGTCCCGTCCCCGCCTTGCTCCGCACCACCCGGCCGATGGCGTCGCGTTCGAACCGGGTGGCGACGTTCAGCGGGTCGAGAACCGAGTCGATGCGGCCGAGGCGATCGTAGAACGCCCGCGATGTGGCCCCATCCGCGGGGCGCACGTGAGTGCGCGAGTTCCAGGTGGCCGGATCGTAGGAGACGCTGTCGGTAAGCCCGTTGGGATCGCGCCCTCTCACCAGGCGCGCCGGCTGCGGCTCAACGCGGAGCGGTAGCGCCCCGCGTCCCCCCTCAGTCCCCTGCGAGGAACTGGGAGGCCCGCAGCGCCTCCCCCACCGACCACGCCTGAAACGGACACCCGCGTGGCACGTGCGGCGGCTCGGCATCCGCGATCTCCGACACGTGACCCAGGCCCGCGTCATCGAGATGCGCCCGGATGGGTGCCAGGAAGCGCCGGTCCGCGTCCCGGCGTGCCGCCGTCGTATCACCCCGCACCCGCACCCACGCCTCCACAAACGGCCCTATCAGCCAGGGCCACACCGTCCCCTGATGGT
>JAOTWJ010000173.1 GCA_029862925.1 Gemmatimonadota bacterium | reverse complement strand
CCCGATGCCGGAGCCCATGGCGGAGACACCGCCGGTCACCCCGCCCGCCGGCGAGCCCGTGGAGGTACCGGTCGAGCTGCCGGAGCAGGCCCCGGTGATGGCGCCCGCCCCTCCCCCGAGCGGCCGGACCGTGTTTGCCCGGCGCGAACGCGGAATGAGCACCCTGCCGTCGCTCCAGATGGAGCTGGAAGATCGCTATCGCGCGGTGCGCTGGGGTGACTTCTACAGCGCCGGCTTTCTGACCGAGGGCGAGAAGCTCCCGTGGGCGGAGGTCAAAGGCAACGCCGACCCCGGCAGCATCCGCGGCGTCGCGGGCGCGTCGGCGATCGTCTACCAGGTCATCGCCGTGCGGGTTCCGCCCGGCGCGACCTATCAAGTGGGGGATTCGCTCGTCACGGTGCGGCTGCGACGGGACGTGGGCCGGGGGTGGGGCGACATCGTCGAGCCGACCTCGCTCGCCCGGGTGGTGCACGTGAGCGGCCGTGACGTGCTGGCGGAAATCACCGTGCAGTTTGGGCAGGTCCGGGCGGGGCAGTATGCGCTGCCGGCCGAGCCGTTCCGCGATCCGGGGACGGCCCGGGCGCAACCGGTGACGGACGGGATTCAGGGCAATGTCATCGCGCTGCGGGATCCGCATCCGGTGCCCATGCAGTACGACATCATGTTCATCGACCTCGGGCGGAACGGCGGCATCGCGCCGGGCGACGTGTTCGAGATTCTGCCACAGGAGGAAGACGTCGCGATCGCCGATGCCCCCAATCAGGCGATGGCCGAGCTGCGGATCGTGCACGTGCGGGACCGGTCGGCGACGGGAGTCGTGACCCTGATCTTCACGCCGGGCATTCGGACGGTCGGTCCGGACGGGCAGGGCGTTCCGGTGCGGCTCGTCCGTAAGATGCCAGCCTAGCACGAGGCCGGAGCGGCCTCCTCGACGCGGCGGGGCTCAGCCGGGCCCGACGGACCATGGACCGGCATGAGCGCCGCCGCTTCGTATATTCTGCAAGGGCGTGAAACCGGAGAGGGATACGGCAGCGATGACGAAACGCGTAGTGGTGACGGGCGGCGCCGGATTCATCGGGTCGCACGTCGCCGATCTGTATCTGGCGCGTGGCTACGAGGTCACGGTGCTGGACAACCTGTCGAGCGGAAAGCGACAGAACGTGCCGGAGGGCGCGACGTTCGTGCAGGAGGACGTGCGGGCACCGGCCGCGCGGGAACTGCTGGCCGGCGGCGGGTTCACCGTTCTCAATCACCAGGCGGCGCAAATGGACGTTCGGGTGTCGGTGCGCGATCCGGGGTTCGACGCCGACGTGAACCTGCGCGGCCTGCTCAACCTGCTCGAGGGCGCGCGCGAGGGTGGCGTGCGGCAGGTCGTGTTCGCGTCGTCGGGTGGGGTGGTGTACGGCGAGAGTGACAAGCTGCCACACCCGGAATCGGCCCCGAAGCTCCCGGTGTCGCCCTACGGCGTGAGCAAACTCGCCTCCGAGTACTACCTGGCCCAATACGCCATTCTGTACGGGATCGGGGTGCGGGCGATGCGGTATGCCAACGTGTACGGCCCGCGCCAGAATCCGCACGGGGAGGCGGGCGTCGTGGCGATCTTCGGGAGCCGCCTCCGGCAGGGGAAAGCGATCACGGTGTATGGGGACGGAAGCCAGACGCGTGACTACGTCTTCGTCGGGGACGTCGCGCGGGCCAACGTGCTGGCGACCGAAGCGCCGGCCCCGGTTCCGCAGGCGTTGGACGACGCGGCCGTCAACGTGGGGACGGCGCGCGAGACGAGCGTTGCGGCCCTGGCGCAGACGATGATGCAGGCGGTGGGACGCACCGTCCCGATCGAGACCGCGCCGGCGCGAGCGGGTGAGCTGCGCCGAAGCGCGGTGGCGGTGGAGAAGGCGGCACGGGTGTTGGGATGGCGGCCCGAGGTGGAGCTGGCCGAAGGACTGCGGCGAACGTACGAGTGGCTTTCCAGCGTGGAGGCAGCATGATGCAGGTTGGCGGCGCGCTCCCGTCGAGCCCGTGGGAGCTGGTGCAGACGGCGACGCCGATCACGAAACTCATTCTGGCCGTTCTCGCGTTCTTCTCACTCCTCAGCTGGTTCATGATCGTGTGGAAGCTCTGGCAGTTCCGGCGCGTCCGGCGCCAGGGGGACCGCTTCTTCGCGAGCCTCGAGCGGACGACTCGCCTCGAGGACGCGTATCACGCGGTCATGAAGCTGCCGCCCTCGCCGTACGGACGCATTCTGCGGGAAGGCGTGAATTTCTTTGCCGAGTTGCGGCCGGGCGCCCTGCAGGCGACTGCCGACACTTCGCAGGCCACGCTGTCCATGACGCAGCTCGAGGCGCTGCGGATGATGCTGGCCAAGGAGATCAGCGCCGAGCGGGATCTGATGGCCCGGTTCCTCCCGTGGCTCGCGACCATTGGTTCCGTGAGCCCGCTGCTCGGGCTGCTGGGCACGGTGGTCGGCGTGATGAACGCCTTCCTCGGCATCGCCGCCGGTGGGTCCGGCAACATCTCGGCGGTCGCGCCCGGGGTGGCCGAGGCACTCATCACCACGGTGCTCGGACTCTTCGTCGCGATCCCCGCCGTGATCGCATACAACATTCTGGTGAGTCGGCTGGGGCTGTTTGCGGGTGAGCTGGAAGGGTTCTCCCACGAAATCGTGGGCACGCTCGCGCGGGAAGGGAGGCTCTAGGCCATGGCAGGCGGCGGACTCCGGGGCCACGGCGAGCTGCCCCTGCTCGCCGACATCAACGTGACGTCCCTGGTGGACGTCGCCTTCACCCTCTTGATCATTTTCATGATCACCGCGCCCATCATGCAGGGAGGCGTGGACGTCCAGCTCCCCCGTGCCGAAGCGCGGCCGCTCCAGCCCAAAGAGGGGTTGGTGGTGTCGGTCGACCGGCAGGGCCGGATCTTCGTGGACGACAACGCGCTCTCGTTCGAGGAGTTTCGCGCGGCGTTCCCGGCGATCGTACGGTCGCGGCAGCCTTCGGGGATCTACCTGCGGGGTGACGCCCGCGTGAACTATGGCCAGGTCGTACGCGTGCTGGCGGCGATGCGAGCTGCGGGGGTGGGCGACGTGGGGCTGGTCGCCGAGTCGGAGGAGTTCGGGCAGTGAGGCACGCGGCGCGCACCCGACGCCTTGTCCAGGCCGGACCACGTGGGCGCGGGCTGGCTGTTGCGGGCTCGATCACCGTCCACGCGCTGGCCGCCGCGGTGCTGATCGTGGCGCCGGGGGGGGGCCGGCGCCAGCCGCCCCCGGTGTACCGCGTGGAATTGGTGGCCGCGCCGCGGCCCCAGCCGCAGGCCCGCCGGGCACCCGAGGTGGTCGAGCGCCCCGCCGAACGCCCCGCCCCGGCGCCCAAACCGGCGCGCCGAACGACGGTCGCCGAGCAGGCTCCGCCGCCCGAGCTCCGCAAGGAGCAGCGGGAGCCGGCTCCCCGAACGACCCCCACGGCCGAACCCCTGCCCGACGTGAAGCCGTCCACGGGTGGGGATCCGGCGACGGTCAAGGTCGAAGGGCAGGAGTTCCCGTTCCCCGAGTACCTGCGGAACATCGTCGTGCAGGTCTACCGCCGCTGGCAGCGCCCGGGCGGCAACGTCGCGTTGCGCTCGGAGGTGTTTTTCCTCGTGCACCGGGACGGCTCCATCTCCAACCTCAGCTTCGTCACGCGGTCGGGCAACTTCGCCTTTGACCTGGAAGCCCAAGGGGCCATCGAGGCGGCCGCCTCGAACGGCGCCTTTGGGGCGCTCCCCAATGGATACCCAAACGATGTGCTGCCCGTGAGTTTCTTCTTCGACCCGGCGAAGGTCCGATGAGGCTGCGCCTGCTGGCGATCCTCCCGCTCCTCGCGCTCGTGCCCGGGATGAGTGCCGCCCAGGAGCCCACCGAGGGTGTCCGGGTCGGCATCACGTACCAACCCGGCGTGCGTCCCGGGATGCTCGTGCTCGGTGGCCCCCGCACCGAGCTGCTCGATTCGGTGCGGACGATCGTCGCCCGCGATCTTGAGTTCAGCGACGAGTTCGAGATCATCACGCTTCCGGCGGAGGACAGTCTGGTGCTGGGCATTCAGACGGCGGCCGGCAGCGGGAGTGAATTCGTCAACTACCCGCTCTACGGTGCGCTGGGTGCCGACTTTGCCGTGCGCGCGCGCGCCGAGGATGCCGGCGTCGTGGCGATCACCGTGTATGACGTCCGCGGCGAGACGGTGCGGCGGGAGTTCACCGCGGGGGTCCCCGTGTTGAGCGATCCCGACTTCCGCATGGCGACGCACCGCATGAGCGACGAGATCGTGCGGGTCATCACGGGCACCGCGGGCGTGGCGGCAACGCGATTCCTCTTCCTGCAGGGCCGGCGGATCTACCGGATGGACGCCGACGGGGCCGACGTGCAGCCGGTCTCCCCGGACGGTGCCGCGGCCTTCTCCCCGTCCTGGGACCCGCGCGGACGGCGGGCCGCGTATACCGAGTTCCACGACGGGGGCGGGTACCTCTACCTCCAGGAACTGGCCACGGGCCGGCGCCTGCGCCTGTCGTTCACGCAGAGCGCGCTCAACTACACCCCGGTCTTCTCCCCCGACGGAAACCGGTTCGCGTTCACCCGCTCCGACGAGGAGGGCACGGACGTCTTCACCTACAACCTCGAGTCCGACTGCTGCCTGCAGCGACTCACGTCGGGACGGTTTGCGGACAACCTGAGTCCCACGTTCAGTCCCGACGGCCGGCGCATTGCGTTCTCCTCCACCCGTTCCGGGCTGCCGCAGATCTACGTGATGTCCGCGGACGGCACCGGGCAGGAACTGTTCGCCCCGTTCGACTACGGCGTGACTGGCAGCTCGCACGCCCCGGAGTGGTCACCGGACGGGCGGTCGCTGGCCTTCCATCGGGATGTCGGGGGCACCCCGCAGGTGTTCGTCATGGACGTCGCGACCCGCACGGTGCGGCAGCTGACGAGCGCCGGGCGGAACGAAGATCCCACCTGGGCGCCCGATGGCCAGCACCTGGCGTTCGTGTCCGACCGGACCGGCCGGCGCCAGCTGTGGGTCATCGACCTGGAGACCGGCCGGGTCCGGCAGGTGACCCGGGCCGGGGAGGTGCGGCTCCCTGCATGGTCGGGTCGGATGTATTAAATTAGAAGGTCTTTCAAGCGTTTCGTGCTTTGCTGACACTCGTGCTGTCTTTCACGTTCTCCACCAAATCTGGGGTGATCACATGAAACTCTCGATTCCTTTGACGTTGAGCCTCGGAGCCGTTGTCGTGGCCGCGGCCGTGGCGTGCGGCGGCCAGCCGGCCCCGCCGCCGGTACCGGCGGTGGATTCGGCGGCAATCCGTGACTCGATCGCTCGTGCCGAAGCGGCGCGCCGCGCCCGCGAGGACAGCATCCGCCGCGCGCGGGAAGAGGCCGAGCGGTTGGCGGCCGAGCGGCGTCGGGCCGACTCGCTTGCGATGATTGCGCGGGAAACCGATCGCGCCAAGGGGATCCTGGCGGAGATGGTCAATTTCGACTTTGACAAGTCGAACATCCGGCCGGGCGACGCGGCGAAGCTCGATCGCAAGATCGCGTTGCTGCAGGCCAACCCGATGCTCCGCATCACCATCACCGGTCACTGCGACGAGCGCGGCTCGGACGAGTACAACCTGGCGCTCGGCAACCGGCGCGCGTTGGCGGCCAAGAACTACATGGTCAACCGCGGGATTGCGGCCGACCGGATTGCCACGGCGTCGCGCGGCGAGGAGCAACCGCTCGACCCCGGACACACCGAGGCCGCGTGGGAGCAGAACCGGCGCGACGCGTTCTCCATCACCGCGGGCGGCGACGTGCTGAAGGCCCCCGCCGGGATGTGAAGCAGCACGCAGCGATTCTGGCGACGGCCGTCGTCCTGAGCGGATGTGCGCTCAAGGGCGACGTCCGTCGTCTGGAGCGTCAGCTCGCGGCTTTTGAGGCCGAGGCAGCCCGCGCGGATTCCGCGCGGGCTGTCGAGTTGGCGCAGGTGATGAGGCTCGTCGGGGCGGTGCAGGACTCCGTGTCCGTGTACGAGCGGAGC
>JAOTWJ010000172.1 GCA_029862925.1 Gemmatimonadota bacterium | reverse complement strand
GAGGAGCCCGCCGTCGGCCTCGTACGTTTCCACGCTGAGGCGCCCGCCGCTGGGCATGGCATCGCGCGCGTTCACGATCAGGTTGAGGAGCACCTGCTCGAGTTGTCCCGGATCGGCCCACACGCATCCGAGGTCGGGTGCGAGTCGAATGGTGACGTCGATGTCCTCGCCGAGCGTGCGACGCAGCAGGCTCTCCATGTCGTTGATCACTCGATTCAGGTCGAGCACCTGCGCGCTGAGGACTTGGCGACGGCCGAAGGCCAGCAGGCGCTGTGTGAGCGCCGCAGCTCTCTGGGAGGCACGGAGGATCTCCTCGACCATCGGGATGAGGTCCACGTGCAGCAGAGGATCGGTTTCCAGCAGCTCGCTATTCCCGGCAATCACCGTCAGCAGGTTGTTGAAATCATGGGCCACGGATCCGGCGACGCGACCCATAGCTTCCATGCGCTGGGACCGGCTGAGGCGGTCTTCCAGTGAACGCTGTTCCGTGACATCGATCTGGATACCGTACATGCCGATCGGCGAACCGTGCTCGTCGAGCATCATTTTCCCGATGTCTCGGAGTAACCGGACGGTTTCATCCGGCCATACAACCCGGTATTCGAAGTCGAGATCGCCCTTCTCCTCCACCGCCTTGGCGACCTCTGCCTGGGCCCGCTCACGATCGTCGGGGTGGACGCATGCCAGCCAGTCATCGTAGCTGGCCCACCCACTGCCGGCCGGAAGACCCATGAGGGCGTAGTTCTCGGGGGACCAGAAAGTGCGGTCCGAGTCGATCTCCCATTCCCAGGCACCGGCTCGAGCGGCCTCGAGAGCCAGGCGCAGACGCAACTGGCTATCGCGGAGCGTCTTCTCACCGCTGACGGAATCCCCAGGGTCCTTCGGCACGTGTGTACCCCTGTCATTGGCGGCAGCGCGGTGCTTGATCGTGTCAGTCGAGAATAGTGCCGCTGTGGTTCGCTGGAAAGAGCTGTGCTGCGGCGCCGGTTGCGTCGGACTGGCGACCTAGGGGCCGTTGAGCCGGGGAAGTAGATGCGCTGGCTCAGGCAACTCGGCCCACAGCCCGACCTCCCGGACCCGCGCAACGAAGCCCGGCCGCTCCTCGGACGACTTGGCCCAGAGGGCGGCGGCGTACCGCATGCCGGCATCGCGCGCGGCGGCCGCATCGTTGGGAGAGTCCCCCACGTAGACGGCCTCCGCCGGCGGGACGCCGAGACGCTGAAGCGCGAGCACCAATCCCTCGGGCGACGGTTTGGCATCCTGCACGTCGTCGTCGCCCACGAACACGTCGAACGGGCCGAGATCGGCTGCGGCGCGCGTGATCTCCCACGCGCCGCGGCTCTTGCCGGTGACGAGGCCGAGGGCGAGCGGTCGGGTCCGGAGGGCATCGAGCAGCGCGGACACGCCGGGGTAGATGCCGCCGAACAGCTCGAGGTGGAGTCTTCGGTAGTGATCGAGGAAGACGGTATGGGCCTGCTGGGCTTCGCCCGGCGGCACGACCCGGTGCAGGGCGCGCATTTCGGACGTCGGGTGCAGGGCACGCAACTCCTCGAGGGAGAGCCGGTGCCCCACGTACGGTTCGAGCGTGCGCAGGTAGGTCTCGATGTACAGGTTCCACGTGTCGATCAGCGTGCCGTCGAGGTCGAACAGGATCGCGCGGATCACGGACGATCGGCGAATTCGCTACGCGGCGGCAGGGCGTGACCGCCGCGCGAGCAGCCACTGATCGACGCTGTAGCGTCCCGGGCCCACGAAGACCAGGCCGAGGAAGAGCCAGGCGTTCTTGAAGGCGTGTGCCGGCGTGCCCTGGCCCGTGGAGAGGTGTGAGTTCGTGGCGACGACCATGGTGAGCATGAGGAACAGGGCCGCCGGTCGGAACAGGAACCCGGTGGCAATGAGCAGTCCGCCCACCGATTCGGACAGGGCGCCGAGAAATCCGAACGTCGTGTAGCCGAAGCCGATGCCGAAATGCTGCACGGCCCCCCCCACGCGCTCCCAGGCCTCGGGACCCCCGACGAGCTTGCGCCAGCCGTGAAAGTAGGTGAAGCCGAGGCCGACCCCCACGCGCAGCAGCACGAGTCCCCAATCACGGTATTTCGCGAGCGATTCCCAGACCATGCGTTCCTCCTCGGTGCGCGGTGTCGTGCGCCTGTGTCGAAACGTATGGTGGGTGCCCGGACCGCGCACCGGACCGACCATGAGTAGATTGCCGGGGCATGCCCGCCTCACGTGCCCGCCTGGGTGTCATCTTCCTCACGGTCTTCATCGACCTCGCCGGGTTCGGTCTGATCCTGCCGATCCTGCCGTACTATGCTGGGGATTTCGGCGCGGCGGGACTGGGGTTCGGCGCGTTGATCGGCGTGTTCTCGATCATGCAGTTCGTGGCCACCGTGCTGCTCGGTCGGTTGTCCGACCGGGTGGGGCGGCGTCCCATCCTGCTCGTCAGCATGCTGATCGGCGCGATGGGCTACGTGATGTTCGCGCTGGCGGGGAGTTACGCGGCGTTGTTCGTGGCACGGGCCATCGCCGGGTTCGCGGGCGGCAACATCTCGGTGGCGCAGGCCTACATCGCCGACATCACGTCGCCGGCCGAACGGTCGCGCGGGATGGGGCTGGTGGGAGCGGCCTTTGGGCTCGGGTTCATCGTGGGCCCGGCGATCGGAGGCGTCGCGGGACACTACGGCGGCCCGATGGCCGTGGGCTTCGTCGCAGCCGGCTTGAGCCTGATCAACTTCGTGCTGGCGTGGTTCATACTCGCCGAATCGCTCGCGCGCGAGCACCGGGCGGCGCGGCCGCTCATCGACCAGGAACACCTCGTGCGCGGCCTGCGGGACCCGGTGATCCGACCGGCGTTTCTGCTGTTCGGGTTGGTGCCATTCGCCTTTTCCGGGTACATCGTGGCGCTCCCGCTCTTTGCGGAGCGCGCCTTCGGCTGGGGGACGCGCGAACTGGCCTGGTTCTTCACGACCGTGGGCGTCGTGGCCGCCACCGTGCAGGGCTACCTGTTCGGCAAGATCCAGCGCCGGACGGGGGATCGTCCGCTCATCATCTATGGGATTCTCGCGATGGCCGTCGGGATCGCGGCGATTCCGTTCGTGGATCGGGGGGCGCTCGTGTTCCCGTGGGTCATCGTGCTCGCGTTCGGCAACAGCATCGGCGCCCCGGCCATCACCGGACTGGTCTCGAAGCTGGCGGGCGCGACCGAGCAGGGCGCGATGCTGGGGGCGGCGCAGTCACTGAGCGCGCTCGGCCGGTTCTCGGGGCCGGCGCTCTTCGGCTGGTTGTTCGATCGGCTCGGCCCGGCGGTGGCCTTCCTGGGGGCGGCGGGCGTCATGCTGGTGGCGTGGGCGGTGGCGACGCGGACGCGCGTGCCGGACCTGGTGACCGCGCCGGACTCCGCCTAGACCACGGCTGCGGAGTCAGGCGAGGTCGAGCGCCCGGCGCGCGGCCTCGACCTGTGCGGCGGGAACGTAGACGTCCACCCCGCGCACCGTCATGCCGCCATGCCCCGCGCCGAACAGCCCCACGCCGCCCTTGTGATCCACGCGCGTCTCGATGCCCGCGGCCGTGAGCCGGCCGACCGCCAGGTCCGCCTCGTAGGCGGCACCATAGCTCGCGAGTTTGATCCAGGATTCTGTCATGTCCTCCCTCTGGATCGTCGGCAGTTAGTTTGGCAGCCCCGCGCGACGCCGCAGCGCGACGATGCGGGGATCGTCCACCACGTGGGGCAGCCATGGCCGAAACCAGATGGAGTAGACCAGGCCCTCCGTCCGCTCGCGAAAGGCCCGCTCGTACCAGGCGACCGCGGAGTCCGTCGCTCCGACCATGCCGAACGCGACCGCGATGTCCGCCGGATCGCGAACCCGTCCAGGAGCAGCCCGGGCGGCTGCTCCAATGGCACGAATGGCCGCCGGCCGATTGGCCGGGTTATGCCACGCGTCAAGAATGGCTGGAATGAAGGGTTGGTACTTCATCACCCCTCCGAGCAGCCGCTCTCCTTCATCGTACCGCCCGTCGCGTACCGCGTTCAGGGCCAGCGGGATCCTCTGCATGGTGAAATCGGGCTCGAGCTCGAGCGCCTTTCGCAGGAAGATCTCCGCGCTGTCACGGTGACCGGCGATGGCGAGGCTCCAACCAAGCAGGTGCTGGGCCACCGCCGCCGCTGGGGCCAGAGCCACCGCGCGCTCCGCGTGGGCGACAGCCTCGTCCATCCGGCCCAGCGCCAGCAGCAGCTCGGTATACCAGTAATGGGCGACGGGGTAGTCCGGGTCCAGCTCGATGGCGCGCCGGAACTCGCGCTCCGCCCCTCCCCAGTCCCAGGCTCCGTACATCCGTGCCAACGCGAGTGACGCATGTGCCTCGCCCAGCGTGGGGTCGAGGGCTGTGGCCCGGCGAGCCGCATCCTCAGCGCGGCGGTATGCCTCCGCTCGGGACACCAGCGTGATGCCGTGCGTCGGTAGCACGGCGTAGGTATCGGCCAAGCCAGCCCAGGCCCGGGCAAACTGCGGATCGCGCTCGGTGGCGGCGGTGAAGTGCGTGACCGCGCGCTCCAGATCCGGCGGGGTACGCTTGTTCCAGTAGAAGCGTCCCTGGAGGTAGGCGTCGTGGGCCTCCCGGTCGGTGGTGAGCACTTGGCGCACCGCCTGCCGCTCCGCGCCGAGCAGGCGCACCTCGAGCGCGGTGGCGACCCGCTCGGCGATCTCGGACTGCGCGCGGAACACCTCGCCCGGGGCGAGGCTCGCGGTGTGGCGGTCGCTCCAGAGGTGGGTGTCGTCGGAGACGCGGATCAGCTGCGACGTGACCCGCACCTGGCCCTCGCCCCGCGGAGCGCGATCGGTGCGCACCGTGCCCTCGAGCACGAAGCGCACGCCCAGTTCCGCCCCGATCTCCTTCAGCGACTTGTCGCGTCCTTTGTAGAGCAAGGCGCTCGTGCGGGAGATCACGCCAAGGCCCGAGATCTCGGCCAGACGGCTCGTCACTTCCTCGGTCATGCCGTCGGCGAAATACTCCTCCTCGGGCGCGCCCAGGTTCTCGAACGGCAGGACGACCAGCCCGGGACGGTCACCGGACGCGCCGCTGCCGGCGCGCCACAGCACGACGGCCGCCGCCCCCAACAGGACGAATGCCGCGGCTGCGACCGGCAGAGTCCAGCGGCGCGTTGGTTTTGCGGCGGAGGGCACCGTGGTGCGTGGGTCGAGCGCGTCGGCGAACGCGGCGGCGGGGCTCAGTCGGTCGGCGGGAGTCTTGGCCAACACCTGCTTCAGGGTCTCTGCCACGCTGGCGGGGACGGTGGGGCGCATGTGGGTGACGGCCGGCGGATCGGCCGTGAGATGCTGACGCACCAGGCTCTCCGCCGTCGGGCCGGTGAATGGCGGCTGGCCGGCCAGCATCTCGTAGAGCACGCACCCCAGCGAGTACAGATCGCTACGGCCGTCCACCTCCCGCTCCCCGGCGGCTTGCTCCGGACTCATGTACTGTGGTGTTCCGATCGCCACGCCCTCCCGCGTCAGCATGTCGGCCCCGGCCGAACTGATCGCTTTGGCGATTCCAAAGTCCGCCACGACGGCATGCCCCGCTTCCAACAGAATGTTCTCGGGCTTGATGTCGCGGTGAATCACGCCGCGGCTGTGGGCGTAGCTCAGGGCGTCGGCCACCTCCCGAGCAATCTGCAGCGCGTCGTCGAGCGGCAGCTGTCTCTCGCGGTCGAGCCGATCACGGAGTGACTCCCCCTCCACGTACGGCATCACGTAGAACAGGAAGCCGTCGGCTTCCCCCGAATCGTAGAGCGGGAGGATGTGGGGGTGGTGCAGCGCGGCGGTCGTCTCGATCTCGCGCAGGAAGCGCTCGGGGCCGAGGGCCTGCGCCAGCTCGGGGCGCAGGAGCTTGAGCGCCACGCGCCGGCGGTGTTTCACGTCCTCGGCGAGATAGACGGTCGCCATCCCGCCGGCTCCGCGCTCCCGCTCGAGACGGTAGCGGTCGGCCAAGGCCGCGCTGAGCCGGGAGACGATGTCCGTCATAGGGAATACGCGGTGCGTTCGGGCCAAGATGGCGACGCGCGTTCCGCGACGCCAGTCGTGGTCACTCGATGGGTGAGTTGCCGACAGGGCC
>JAOTWJ010000171.1 GCA_029862925.1 Gemmatimonadota bacterium | reverse complement strand
CCGGAACTTCAGGGCCTGGTAGTACTCCTCGGTCTGTCCCATCGGCGTGCGCAGATCCATCTCCCCCGTCATGAGCATGGTGGGCGTCCGCACGTTGCCGACGTACATGATCGGCGAGCGGCGCAGGTGCTCCGTCGGATCCTCCCAGGGGAGCTTCGCGAAGTTGCGGTACCAGCTCGCGCCGTCCGTCGTCCCCACGAACGAGAACCAGTTGGTCACGGGGCAGTTGGCCGAGGCCGCGGCAAAGCGGTCCGTGTGGCCCACGATCCATGCCGTGAGCACGCCACCGCCCGAGCATCCGTAGACGAACATGTTCAGCGAGTCGACGTAGCCGCGCCGGACGAGGGAGTCCACGCCAGCCATGAGATCGTCGTAGTCCCTGCCCGGATAGGCGTGCTTGATGGCGTTGCCGAACGCGCTGCCATAGCCGGAGCTGCCGCGCGGGTTGGTGTAGAGCACCACGTAGCCGTTGGCGGCGTGCTCCTGCCACCCGAAGTTGAATCCCACCCCGTACATGCCGTGCGGGCCGCCGTGGATGGCGAGCATCAGGGGATAGGTTCGCGTCGGCTCGAAGTCCGGCGGCTTGACGATCCAGCCCTGGATGCGCAGACCGTCCGTCGAAGTGTACCAGAGTTCTTCCACCGCCCCGAGTCGCCGGCCCTCCAGCACATCCGCGTTCACCGCCGTGAGCGGACGGATCTGCCCGCGCCGGACATCGACGGTGACGACGTCGCCGGGCTCGTGCATGCTGGTGCGCGTGCCGACCGCCAGACCCTGGGGCGTGAGCGACGCGAGGCTGAACAGGTGTGGCCCGGTGGTGATCCGTCGGACCGTGCCGCGCAGGGGCGCGACATACAAGTGCTGCGCGCCCTGGTCCTGCGCCGTGAAGTACACGCCGCTGTTGTCGGGCGCCCAGAGGAGGTCCTCTGGTGAACGATCGAGCGCGGCGGTCAGCGCCCGCGGGGTCGCGCCGTCCATCCCCATCACGTACAGCGTGGTGGTGATGTACGTGTCGTCGGTCCAATCATAGCCGGTGTAGGCGATCCAGCGGCCGTTGGGGGAGACCGCGGGGTTGCCGTCGGGTCCGCGGCGGGTGGTGAGTTGACGGACGGCGCCGGTCGTCACGTGTTGCGCGTAGATTTCGGATTCGCGCCACGCGTACTCCGCCGTATCCGAGCGGAGACCGGAGAACAGAATTTCTTGGCCGTCCGGCGTCCACACCGGCGCGCTGTGGTTCCAAGTGCCGGTCGTGAGCTGCCGAGGCGTGCCCCCGGAGGCCGGCACCAGGAAGATGTGGCGATAGCCACCGTCGACGTAGCCGATCCGGTCGCGCCGGTACCAGAGCCGTGTCACGACCTTCGGGTCAGCGGTCCATTTGGCCCCGTCGGGCCGCGGCGGGAGCTTCACGGTGAAACTGGGCTGCTCGTCGACGTTCATGAGGAAGGCGACCGTCTGCCCGTCCGGCGACCAGGCGAGATCGGCCGGCCGTTCGTCCACGCGGGTGATCTGGGTCGTCGCGCCCTCGGCGTCCATCCAGCGCACGAAGACTTGCGTCCCCTTCGGCTCGCCGTCGCGCACGAACGCGATGCGGCTGCCGTCGGGCGACCACCGGGCGCCGGAGCCCTCGGTGAGGAAGCGATTGCGGCTGCCGTCGAGGTTCATGATCCAGAGGGACGACGCCCAGCGGTCGTTCACCTTGTCCACCCAGCGGCGCGTATAGACGATCTGGCGGCCGTCGGGCGACACCTGCGGATCGGCGACCCCTTCCCATTCCAGGTAGAGGTCGAGGGTCAGCCGGTCGGACGGAGGCGTCTGGCCCGTGGCGGCCGTGATCGCGAACACGAGCGGCAGCATGCCGGCGACGACGGACGGACGTGCAGCCATGAGGGGCTCCGGAGGGGGTGACGGCCCGAACTTGTCCGGACGGCCACCGCGCGGCAAGAGGTCTACTCGCTGAGTGACCGCAGCACCTCGAGCGGCGGCTTGCGGGCCAGTTCACGACCGGTGAGCGCGCCGATCACGGTGGAGAGCGTGGCGCTGCCGATCCAGAAGGCGGCGAGGGCGGCGATCGGAGGCCGGAAGGGCACGTCGAACACGAAGCGTGCGGCGAGCCAGCCGCTGGCGCCGGCCAGCAGCACCCCCGTCAAACCGCCGAGCGCCCCCAGGGCCGCGTACTCCGTCAGCAGAATCGCGCGCACCTGCCGTCCCCGGGCGCCCAGCGTCGTGAGCAGGATGGCCTCGCGCAGCCGCTGCTGCCGCGAGGTGGCGAGGGCCCCGATCAGGATGATGACGCCACTCACGATGCTGAACAGGGCCATGAACCGGATCGCCAGGGTCACGCGGCCAATGACGGTATCGACTGTGCGCTGCACCAGGGTCAGGTCGATGGCCGCCACGTTGGGGAAGCGTTCGACGAGATCCCGCTGAAACAGGGCGCGGGCGGTCACGTCGTCGCCACGCGTGAGGACGATGGACATCTGTGGTGCGTCCTCGAGCGCGCCCGGCTGGAACACGACGAAGAAATTGGGCTCGAACCGCGCCCAGTTCACGGTCCGGATGGACGTGATGCGGGTCTCCAGCAGCACACCCTGCACGTTCCACGTGATCCGGTCGCCGAGAGTGAGATTGAGGTCGCGCGCGATCTCCTGTTCGATCGAGATCTCGGGCACGGAGTCGGTCCCCTCGGTCCTTCGCGGTCGCGCGCCGAACCACGTTCCCTCCACCACCTGCTCCGACGCGACCACTGTATCGCGGTACGTATGGCGGTATTCCCGGCGCAGCGCCCAGCGTTCGTAGCGGTACGCGCCGGCCGCGTTCAGAATCTCGTCCACGGTGCGGCCGTTCAGCGCGTGGATGCGGGCCGGGACGATGGGCGTCTGTTGCAGGACGGGGAGCCGCCGGTCGGCGAGGAGCGCCCGGACGCCGGCGAGCTGGTCCCGCTGGATGTCGAACAGCACCAGGTTGGGACGGTCGGGGCGGGCGTCGAGGCGGAACTGTCGCAGCAGCGTGTGCTGGACGACATAGAGCGTCGCGATGAGGAAGACACCGAATCCCAGGGCAAGCGTCACGGCGAGCGTCTGGTTCCGCGGCCGGAACAGGTTGGCGACGCCCTGGCGGACCACGTAGGCCGCGCGGCTCGGGAAGAAGCGCCGCGTGGCGCTCATGAGTCCGAGGCCGGTGAGGGTCAGGAGCAGCGTCGTGACGGCGATGGTGGCGGCGAATCCCACGCCGATGGCCGGCTCGGGGGCTTGGCGCACACTGACGAACCCCACGGCGGCCGCCAGGGCGAGACCGGCCGCGAACCACCACGGGTCGCGGCGGCGGGGTGTGGCATCGGTGTCGCGGCGAATGGCCCGCAGTGGGGGGACGTTGCGCACCGCGAGCAGCGGGAGCAGGGCGAACAGGAGGGCCACGAGGGCGCCGAGGGCGAACCCTTCCAGGACGGCGCCCGGGTGGAACCGGGGGACGACGTCGAAGGGCAGGAACTCGGCGAGGACGCGGGGCAGCAGGGCCTGCACGACGAGCCCGAAGATCACGCCGAGCGCCGCGCCCAGCACGCCGAGTCGCGCGGCCTGGAGCAGGTAGATCGCGGACACGGTGCTCTGCCGGGCGCCGAGGCAGCGCAAGACGGCGACGGTCTCGAGCCGGGACTTCACGTACACGTGGATCGCGCTGGCGACGCCCACGCCGCCGAGCAGCAGCGCGGCGAGACCCACGAGCCCCAGGAAGCGCGCCAGCGTGTCGAACGCGTCGGTGAGCTCGTCTTCCGTCTCGTCCACCGTGTCCCAACTCACCTGATGGCGCTCGAACAGCTTCGTGTGACGGTAGAGGAAGCGGCGCAGGGCGGTGGCGTCGTCGATCTTGAGGTTGGCTTCGTAGAACGCGCGGCTGCCGCGGCGAATCAGGTTCGTGGCCTCGAGCTGATCGAGCGGGATGTAGATGCGCGGACCGATGGCCGACTGCAGGCTCACCTGTCCCGGGTAGTCGGTGACGGCTCCGGCAACCGTGAAGCCGACGTCGCCGAGTCGGACGACGTCGCCGACCGCCAGCTCGAGCTGGATGAGCACGGCCGGGTCCACGAGGGCGCGCGGGCCGTCGCGGAAGCTCAGCCACCGCTCGGGGGGCTGCGTCGTGAGGCCGCCATAGTACGGGTACGCGCCGGCGATGGCGCGCACCTGGACGAGTCGGGTTCGCCCGCTCGACGGCGCGAGGGCCATCGACCCGAACGAGGTCGCGTAGGAGACGGGGACGCCGGCTGCCGCGGCGGAATCCAGCACGGCCCGAACGGAATCCGGGAACGGCTGGTTGTGCCGCAGCTCGAGATCGCTCCCGAGAATCGTGCGCGCCTGCTCGCGCACCGAGCGCTCCAGATCGCGGCGGAAGGAGTTGATGGCCACCAGCGCGCCCACGCCCACGGCAATCGCCAGCATGTGCAGGCCCAGGCGCCGGCCGGTTGCCCGACCCTCGCGGCGCACCATCCGGAACGCGAACCGGACGTTCACGAGGCGGACGGCTCGTCGGCGATGACGGCGCCGGCCGAGAGGCGCACCACCCGCCGCGCGCGGGCGGCCAGCGCGGGATCATGCGTGACCAGAATCATGGTCGTCCGCGCCTCGCGGTTCAGCTCCACGAGCAGGTCGATCACCCCGTGGCCCGTCTCCGCGTCGAGACTGCCGGTCGGCTCGTCGGCGAACAGGATCTTGGGGCGATTGGCAAAGGCGCGCGCCACACCGACGCGCTGCTGCTCGCCGCCGGAGAGCTGGGTGGGATAGTGATGCGAGCGTTCGCCCAACCCCACGCGGGCCAGCAGGTCGTGGGCGCGCCGCTGATCCTCGCCTGCCGCGCCGCCACGCTTGAGCTCGAGCGGCACCAACACGTTCTCGAGCGCCGTGAGCGTGGGAATCAGCTGGAACGTCTGAAAGACGAAGCCCACACGGTCCGCCCGGAATGCGGCCCGGTCGTCTTCCGACAGTGCCGCGAGATCCTGCCCGTCCAGCCGCACCGTGCCGCGGGTCGGCCGGTCCAAGCCCGCGAGCAGACCCAGCAGCGTCGTCTTACCGCTGCCGGACGGCCCGACCACAGCCACGAAGCCCTGCGGCTCCACCGTTAGATTGATGTCATGCAGCACCGTGAGCGGCCGGCCGCCGCTCAGGTAGGTCTGTTCGAGGTGTTCGGCGACGATCATGGACATGCGCGGAAAGATAGCGAGGGGCGTCCGGCGGTTGGGCGGTTGGGCGGCCGGGCGGGTGGGCGTGCTGAGTCTGTTCGCGCTGGCGTGTATCGGGAGCCCCGATGGCGACGGCGGGAGGAGCGCCGGCGTCCCCGAGGCCGGCGCGGCCACCGGCCGCCTGCCGGTCGTCCTGTTTCTCGGTACGAGCCTCACCGCGGGTTACGGGCTCGCCGACGATCAGGCCTTTCCCGCGCTGATTCAGCAGCGCGTCGACTCGATCGGGCTGCGGTACCGCATGGTCAATGCCGGCGTGAGTGGAGAAACGTCCGCCGGCGGGCTCCGGCGCATCGGATGGTTGCTCCGCGAGCCGGTGGCCGTGCTCGTGCTCGAGCTCGGGGCGAACGACGGGCTGCGCGGGCAGTCGGTAGCCGCGATGCGGGCAAACCTGCAGGCCATCATCGATTCGACCCGGGCCATCCATCCCGACGTCGCCGTGGTCATCGCCGGGATGGAAGCGCCGCCCAACATGGGCGGCGCGTACACGCGCGCCTTTCGGGAGGCGTTCCCGGCCCTCGCCCGGGCGAACGACGCGACGCTGATCCCCTTTCTGCTCGACGGGGTCGCGGCCGTGCCATCCCTCAATCAGGCCGACGGGATTCACCCGACCGCCGAGGGCCAGGCACTCATGGCGGAGACCGTCTGGCGCTACCTGGCGCCGATCCTCCGACGGTCGGAATGACGGAAGGACGGCGTGACGGAAGGACCGTGGCAGCCGATCCCGTCATCCCGTCGCGCTGTCCGTCCGCCTGACCGCTTCCCGCGCCAGCATCACCCGCTTGCGATC
Organism: Gemmatimonadota bacterium; assembly: GCA_029862925.1. Classification (GTDB taxonomy): domain Bacteria; phylum Gemmatimonadota; class Gemmatimonadetes; order Gemmatimonadales; family GWC2-71-9; genus JAOTWJ01. Next base: position 136 of record JAOTWJ010000171.1, on the reverse strand, counting down.
GGTTCCCCAGCGGTAGCCGCCTAGCGCGCCGCTGGCGCGCAGCACACGGTGACACGGGATGACGTAGGCGACGGGGTTGGCGCCCACGGCGCTGCCGACCGCCCGCGCCGCCCCCGGCGCGCCGATCCGGTCGGCG
>JAOTWJ010000170.1 GCA_029862925.1 Gemmatimonadota bacterium | reverse complement strand
GGGCAAAACTCCACAGGGGGTCGGTGCCGGCGCGGGTCGGATGGTCCAGAGACCGCGCGGATTCTCGACCCGCAGCCGCGTGACGACGAGCGTCGCTGCGGCGAGGACCCCGGCCACCCAGCAGAAGCGAGCGACGGCGCGGACCACCGCTACCCCGCCCCGACGGGCAGACCGGGCCGGCGGCGATCAGCCCACCAGCAGGCGGCGGGGAACACCAGCCAGAGCCCCAGCCCCAGCACCAGTGTCTGGGCGGGCGTCACGAACATCCGGTCGGGGAGGACGTACACCGCCACGTGGCAGACTGCAATCGCTCCGCCGAGCACCATGATCAGTCTGCGGTCGGTCTGGAGCAGCAACGCCGGTACCAGACCTCCCACGAGAACGAGGGTTTCGAGCAGACATGCGATGCGCGGGTGGGCCCAGAGGCCGAGCCCCGCCGTTGCCGCATCGTCGTACAGCGGGAGCATCGGCGGGTACATCAGGACGTCGAGCATCCAGTGCGTGACGACGATCAGCGCCAGCAGTGCGGCCCGGGGACGCAGCCGCGGCACAACACGCGCGGTCACGGGCACCAGGAGCGCCATGGTACCGGTGCCCAGGAGGCTGTGGGAACGGGGGAACACGGGTTCCAACGGAACGGCCGCACCGGTCCCCCGCGCGAGGCGCAGTTGCTCGATCCCGGCAAGGGCGAGGCACGCGAACACGATGTCGGGGAGTTGGGCCGCGAGGAGGAACGCCCACAGGGGAGTGCGGCGATGGATCGAAGCCGCCGCGAATCCGACCCCATAGTGACCGGCCAGCACACGCCCAACATATCGATTGCCGTGGTCATCAGCCAGGCGATACCTCGCACAGCGGAGACCGAGTTGGGCGCCGCGCTCGGCACGTCGCCCGAGGTCCTCGCTGGGGGACGCAGCGAGACGACCTCCCGCTCGAGGACGCCCCGCCTCGTGATATCACGCAACGCGTGATCAGGAGAGTACTCCACCGCAGGTAGACGTCAGCCATGATGTCGCGAACGGATATCTCTCGCTCGCTGGCTGACTTGCACGCCGTTGTCCCGCTGAATCGCGAGATCCTGGAAGCGCGTACGCGCCAGACTTAAGGGGCTCGATGCCGCAGCCGCAGGCAAGGCACTGAGCCCGGCGGGGCAAGCCAAGACGGCGCCAACGCGCGGGCTCGATGCCGCAGCCGCAGGCAAGGCACTGAGCCCAGGAGGGGGCAACGAAAGCGGCCGCAAGTTACTGCGGCCGCTTGAGTTGCCCCTCCTGGGCTCGAACCAGGACTCTCCTGATCCAGAGTCAGGCGTGTTGCCAGTTACACCAAGGGGCAGCGATGCAATGGAGCTGAGGGGGCTCGAACCCCTGACCTCCTGGGTGCGATCCAGGCGCTCTCCCAGCTGAGCTACAGCCCCGTTTCCCGCGGCGCAACCCCGCAAATCCGGGGCCGGGCCGTGGAGCCTACTAACGTAGAGCCGGCCCGAAAATGGGTCAACCCTGAGGCGCGCCGGGAACCCTCCGGGACCCTTTCTGGCTCCATGGGGAAATACTACAATTGTGCTCACCTTTCCCCCTGGGAGGGCCTATGTCCCTGTTCCGTCGCGGCCGCGGGTTCCATCATCCCTCGTTCCCCACCGCCGGCGCCGCCGCGTTCGCCCTGATCGCAGGCGCCGCCGGATGTGGCGAAGAAGGCTCGAACCCACCGCCGCCCAACACGACCCCTGCCGCCATCAGCGTGGTGAGCGGCAACAACCAGTCGGCCACCGTCGGCACGGCGCTCCCCGCGCCGCTCATCGTCAACGTCACCAACTCCGACGGCGCCGCGCTGTCCGGCGTGGTCGTCTCCTGGACCGTGGTCGCGGGCGGCGGCGCCTTGGGGAGTGCCACCAGCACGACCAACGCGCAGGGCCAGGCGCAAACGACCTACACCGTGGGTGCCAACGCCGGCGCCAACCAGGTTCAGGCGGCCGTGCAAAGCAACACCAGCCTCTCCACCACGTTCTCGGCCACGGCGGCCGCCTTCGACAACACCCCCGCCGCCATCACGATCGTGGGCGGCAACAACCAGTCGGCCACGGTCGGGCAGGGACTCCCGAACTCACTCGTCGTACGCGTCACCAACGCCGCCAGCCAGTCGCTCGACGGCGTGGCGGTTTCCTGGACCGTAACCCAGGGCGGCGGCAGCCTGGCAGCGGCGCAGAATCAGACCAATAGCCAGGGTCAGGCCTCGAACAGCTACACCGTCGGCGCGAACCCGGGCGCCAATACGATCACCGCCGCGGTGCAGAGCAACCCGTCGCTCAACGTGCTGTTCAATGCCACCGCCAACGCCGTCGGCAGCAGCGCCAACATCGGCGTTTCGGGGCTCACATTCTCGCCGTCGGACGTGACCATCGCGACGGGCGGCACGGTGACGTGGAGCTGGAACACCGGCGTGGCGCACGACGTCACCTGGGACGCGGGCACCCCGGCCGCCTCGGCGACGAACACGAACGTGACGTACCAGCAGACGTTCGCCAACGCCGGTTCCTTCGCCTACTACTGCTCGATTCACGGCGGACCCGGCGGTGTCGGGATGAGCGGGACGGTCACGGTGCAATAGTGGAGACGCCTAGGCGCGAAGACGCATAGCGGGTCGCAGTGAGAAGCGCTTCGGGGGGCCATCGCGGCACCCGTGCATTTCCACTGCCAGCCGCTACGCGTCTCCAGGCCGCGCGTCCGACCTCCGGGCGTCGTGCCCGCCCGGTTTCACGCCTTCACATGCCGAAACGGAGATCACCCATGAGAAGTGCTTTCGCGTTCACCCTCATTGCCGTCCTGCTCACCGCTGGCTGCGGCGACGAACCCAGCGGTCCCGGCACCACGGTGACCGTCGAGGTGCGAGACAACAACTTCAGCCCCAGTTCCGCCACCCTCGCCGCCGGCGGGACGGCGACCTGGAACTGGACCGGCGGCAACCTGCACGACGTGACCTGGACCGCGGGCTCGCCGGCTGCCTCGCCGACCCAGACGACCGGCTCGTATCAGCGACAGTTCGCGTCGGCGGGCACCTTCGAGTACTACTGCACCGTGCACGGGACGCCGACATCCGGAATGCGGGGGTCGGTAACGGTGCAATAGCCGGACGGCAAGACGGCGAGCGGACGGTCAGGTAGAAGGTGAGGGGTGGCATCCCAGAGCGGAGCTGTTTTCCACTTTCACCTAGCCGGCCGCTCGCCGTCCAGCCGTCTCCCCTGCCAGCTCGCGCCTGCCACCCCCCCCACCTACTCCTCCGCTGCGTACGGCACGTCAACGACCATGCCGTCCCGCGCCACCTCCGTCTCCGGGAACACCGTCCGCGCCTCGTCGAGCAGGTCCTGCCAGCCGGCCGAGAAGCGGGCGGAGAGGTGGGTGAGCACGAGGCGCCGGGCGCGGGCGGCCAGCGCCACCTGCGCGGCTTCGAGCGCGGTGGAGTGGCGGGTCTCGACGGCGCGGTCGCGCTCTTCGTGGGTGAAGGTGGCCTCGTGCACGAGCACGTCCGCCCCCGTCGCCGCCTCGACCAACGTCTGGGTCGGCCGCGTGTCGCCGGAGAGCACGATCAGGCGGCCGGGCCTCGGGGGGCCTACAAGGTCCGACGGATCGACGGATCGACGGATCGACGGATCGTTCCCCGCCCGTTCCTCCCATTCCACCGCCTCCCCACGATGCAACCTGCCCCACAGCGGCCCTTCCGGAATGCCCAACGCGCGCGCCTTCTCTGGATCGAACCGGCCCAGTCGCTCGTGCTCGCGGAGCGCATACCCCACGGCGCCACCCCCGTGGTCGGCCGGAAGGACCTCGAGGTCATAGCCGTCGCGCGGCAGCCGGTCGCCCGGCTTGAGCTCGCGCACTTCCACCGGGAACGGCGCTCGCTCGACCCCTACGTCCATCGCCTGACCGAGGATGCGGGTCGCCCCCGGCGGTCCCGAGAGCACGAGCGGCTCGGTGCGGCCCTGAAGCGCGAACGTGCGCACCAGCCCGATGACTCCGAGGAAGTGATCCCCGTGGAAATGGGTGAAGAAGATGTCGTTGAGCGAGAATCCCACCCCGTAGCGCATCATCTGCCGCTGCGTGCCTTCGCCGCAGTCGAACAGCAGCATCTCCCCCTCGCGGTGCACCGCGAGGGCCGACACGGAGCGCTCGACCGTGGGTCGGGCGGCGCTGGTGCCGAGAAAGGTCAGGGTGAGCATGCGCGTCCCGGGATCTCGCCGTCTCAGCGAACCACTGCACGAGTCCACCGGGGGGTCACGGAGGACGTGTCAGTGAGGCCCGACTGGGCCGTACCGCCCCGCCGTATTCCCTCGCGGCAGCGGCCCGAGTGACCCACCGTTGAACCGGTGCAGAGCACGGCTAGAAGACGGACAAATTGAAGTACCGATGCGGCCGCTCGCGCATGTCGTCGAGCAGCAGGCGCATGGAGCTCGTCAGCTTCACGACCTCGACGTACATGGACGTGTCGTTCACGAGCCGGCCGAAGCTGCCGGAGTCGCTCTCCATCTTCTCCATGATGCGGGCGAGCGCCTGCGTGGCCGACCCGAGCCCGACGACCATCTCGTTCAAGCTCTCCGTGATCTCGTCCAGTTGGGCCACCGAGCGCGCGAGATCGGGACTGCCCAGCGTCGAGTCGAGCCGGCTCGCCGCCGAGGCCAGAGCCGCGAGCGTGCGGGAGGCGTCGCGCGCGAGGGGGCCGCTGCCCAACTGGGCCACCACGTTCATCGCGCGTTGCGTCGCGACCAGCGTCTCGTGAATGTCGTCCGCGGTGCGCTGGGACAGGATCGCGTTGACGCCGGTGAGTACGGTTCCGGCCTCGGCCGCCATCCCCGCCGCCAACTCCGTGAGCGGCTGGTCGCGCGAGCCCTGGATCACCTGCCCGGCCGCGAGCTGCTCCTCACTCTGCCCCGGAAAGTAGTCCACGTACATCGCGCCGAACGCGTCCAGCGGCCGGATGAAGACCCGGGCATCCACCCGCGGCCGGACCCCGCGGCCCACGTCGAGGAACACGACCACGTCCCCCACCCCCCGCAGGTCGATTCCCGCCACGCGCCCGACGCGCACCCCCGAGATCTGAACGGGATCCCCTTCGACGAGGCCGGCCACGTTTTCCATGCGGACGCCGAAGGTGACCGTCCCCGTGCCGAAGATCGACTTCCCCGAAAGGAAGGCCAGCCCGCCCACGAGCACGACGAGGGCCACCACCACGAGGAGGCCGACGGTGACTTCCTGTTTGTAATGCAGGTCCATGCCGTCCTCACTCGGTGGGGAGCGAGCCGAAGTCCCGCTCGATGAACTCGCGCACCGCTTCGTCCGTGCTGGCCCGGAACTCGGCGGCCGTGCCGAACGCCCGGATCTTGCCGTCCCGGAGCAGCGCCACGCGGTCCGCCACGCGGAATGCGCCCCGCACGTCGTGCGTCACGACCACACTCGTCACACCCAGGCTATCCCGCAGTTTCACGACCAACGCATCGATGATGTCCGCGTTCACCGGGTCGAGCCCCGAGGTGGGCTCGTCGTAGAGCAGGTATTGTGGCTGGCCGGCGATGGCCCGCGCGATCCCCACCCGCTTCCGCATCCCGCCGGAGAGATCGGCGGGGAACTTCTTCGCGGTATCCCGCGCGAGGTTCACGAGTTCCAGGCACTCGAATACGCGCCCGCTGCAATAGGCTTCGTCGTCCGAACACGCCTCGTCGGTGATGCCGAGCTTGATGTTCTCGGCGACGCTCATCGAGTCGAACAGCGCGCCGAACTGGAACACGTAGCCGATGCGCGAGCGCAGCTCCGCCAGTTGCTTCCGCCGCAACTCCGGCACGCGCAGCCCGTCCACCCACACCTCACCCCGGTCGGGATGGATCAGGCCGTTGATGTGCTTGAGGAGCACGCTCTTGCCCGTCCCCGACGGGCCCAGCAGCGCGATGGTCTCCCCCTGCTCGACGTCGAAATCCACGCCGTCGAGCACGATCAGCTCGTCGAACCGTTTGTGGACGTTGCGCAGCCGGATCACTGGCCCCGCCCCCCCCCACCCCACCTGGCGGATTGGCGGTTGGACGGATGGGCGGTTTGACCGACCGAGCGACCAGGCGATGCGGCCAGGGGTCCGCTCGCATCAGCCGGCCCCCAGAGCCGCCCGACCACCCACCCGCCC
>JAOTWJ010000169.1 GCA_029862925.1 Gemmatimonadota bacterium | reverse complement strand
ACCCGCCAATCCGCCGTGTTAGACCCCATCGGCCTCGAGGTCATGGCGCACGCCTTCGCGGGCGTGGCGGAGGAGATGGGCGCCCTGCTCGTGGCGAGCGCGCTGTCGCCCAACATCCGCGAGCGGCGTGATTCGTCGGCGGCGCTGTTCGACGCCGACGGGTTCATGGTGGCACAGGCGGCCCACATCCCCGTCCACCTCGGCGCGATGCCGGAGGCGGTCGGCGCGGTGCGCGCGCTCGACCCCGCGCCAGGCGACACCTTCATTCTGAACGACCCCTTCACCGGCGGCACGCATCTCCCCGACATCACGCTCGTCCATGCGATCGCGCTCGACGGCGCGGTGGCGGGGTACACGGTGGTCCGCGCGCATCATTCCGACGTGGGCGGCGCGCGGCCCGGCAGCATGCCGCCCGACTCGCGCACGATCTACGAAGAGGGGCTCGTGATCCCCCCGGTCCGGTGGGCGCGGGAGGGCGTCGTGGATCCCGCGGTCGAGCGGTTCGTGCTCGCCAACGTGCGCACGCCCGACATGCGGCGCGGCGATCTCGCGGCCCAGCTCGCGGCCTGCGAGCGCGGAGCCGCGCGGTACCGCGCGCTGGTAACCCGCTGGGGAGCGGCGTACGTGCGCGGGGCGGCGCGGGACCTGCTCGACTACGCGGAGCGGCGCACCGTCGCGGCAATCGGGGAAGCGGTACCGGACGGCCGGTACACGGCCACCGACTGGCTCGAGGGCGACGGCGTGAACGACCGCGACGTCGAGCTGCGGGTGACGGTCACCGCGCAGGGCGGCACGCTGTGCTGCGATTTCACGGGCACGTCACCCGCCGTGTCCGGAAACGTCAACTGCCCCATCGCGGTCACGCGGTCGGCGGCGCTCTTCGTCGTGCGCTGTCTCCTGCCCGACGACGTGCCGACCAACGCGGGCGTGCAGCGCGCGGTCACCGTCCTGGCGCCGGCCGGCTGCCTCGTGCACGCCCGGTCGCCGTCGGCGGTGGCGGCCGGCAACGTCGAAACCTCGCAGCGCATCGCGGACCTGCTGTTCCGCGCGCTGGCGGGCGTGCCCGGCGTGCCGGCGCCGGGGCAGGGGACGATGAACAACGTTGTGTTCGGTGGCGAGGGCTGGACGTACTACGAGACGTTGGGTGGTGGACAGGGGGCGTCTGCGCGCGGGGACGGGCCGTCCGGCGTGCACGTCGGCATGTCCAACACGCGGAACACGCCCATCGAGGCGTTCGAGCTGGACCACCCGCTGCGGATCCGGGAGTACGCGCTGCGCCGCGGGTCGGGCGGGGCGGGGCGCCACCGCGGCGGGGACGGCGTGATCCGTGCCTACGAGGCAGTGGCCCCCATCGAGGTGAGTCTCATCGGTGAGCGGCGACGCCACGCTCCCCAGGGGATCGACGGGGGCACCGCGGGGGCGCCGGGACGAAACACGTTGAACGACGCGCCGATTGGTGGCCGCGCGGCGTTCCGCATGGCCGAGGGCGATGTGCTGCGGATCGAGACGCCGGGGGGCGGTGGGTGGGGAGGGTCCCAGCCAGCCGTCAGGCGTTCTCGGCCTGCCGGGTGAACACCTTCGCCCCCGTGAACAGCCGGAACAACTCGGCGTCGAGCATCCCGTCCTTCACCTCTTCCGCCATGATGTCGAGCGCGCGCGGAACGGGGACCGCCCGCTTGTAGGGTCGGTCCGACGCCGTGAGCGCGTCGAAGATGTCGGCGATCGTCATCATCCGCGTCTGAATCGGGATCTGGTCGCCCGTGGCCTTCCGCGGATAGCCCGAGCCGTTCAGTTTCTCGTGGTGACCGTACGCGATATACGGGATGTGCTGCAACTCCTTGGTCCACGGGATCTGCAGCAGAAAGCGGTACGTGTGCGAGACGTGGCTCTCGATCTCGAGCCGCTCTTGCTCGTCCAGACTCCCCTTGCGAATCGAGAGGTACCGCACCTCGTCGTCAGTGAGGAACGGGCGGCGCACGCCGTCCACGTCGTCGTACCCGATGTCGGCGTAGCGCAGCAGCGCTTCGAAGTTCCCCTCGGGCAGCACCGTGGGCTCATTCGACTGGAGCACGAGCTGCAGGAAGCGGTCGAGCTCGGCGAGCTGTGTCTCCTGTTCCGCGCGGAGGCGGGCGAGCACCGTCTCGTAGTCCGTCCGGCCGTGCCGCTCGAGGTGATCGGCGCGGCGTCGCTCGAAGTCGCGCTCGATCGTGCGGCGGATGAAGCCATAGCGCATCCGGAGCAACGCGAGGTCGGGCGCGTAGAGTTTCTTGGCCTTCACGAGCACCTGCTCGCGGACGCCGACCTTCCCGAAATCGTGCAGCAACCCGGCGTAGCGGATCTCGCGCAGCTCTTCGCGTGAGAACGCCACGTGGCGGTACGACCCGTCGCCGACCCGGTCCACGGTCTCGGCGAGCCCCACCGTCATCGTCGCCACGCGTCCCGAGTGGCCGAACGTTGTGGGATCGCGCTGCTCGATGGCCGTCACCGCCGCCCGCACGAACCCCTCGAACAGCCGCTCGATGCTGGCGTACAGTTCGCTGTTCTCGATCGACACCGCCGCCTGTCCGGCCAGCGCCGAGACGAGCTCCGCGGTGCGCGGGCTGAAGCTCACGACGCCCGTGGCGAAGTCGTCCGGGGTGGTGAGACGTTGCGCGAAGCTCGCTTTCCGGTTGATGAGCTGCAGCACGCCGATCACCTGGTCCCGGTGATCGCTCATCGGGATCGTGAGCATGGACTTCGTGCGGTACCCGTACTTCTCGTCGAACGAGCGGTTGATCGAGTACGCGACGTCGTCGGGCAGTTGGTAGGCATCGTCCAGCACGAGCGGGGCGGCGGTGGTGGCCACGTAGCCGGCGATGCTCGTCGGGTCGAGCGGGATGGTGAATTCGACGAACGGGATCTCGGGGCGCGAGAAGTTCTGCGTCACCTTGAACCGCAGCCGCCGCGGGCCGTCCTCCTCTCGCTCGACCAGGTAGAGACTGCCGGCGTCCGCGTTGGTCATCTCACGCGCCTGGGACAGGATCAGGTCGAGCAGAGTGTTGAGGTCGCGCTCCGTCGACAGGGCCATTCCGATCCGCGTCAGCTCGTCGAGCTCGTGGGTGCGGCTCGCCGCCTCCTGTCGCGCGCGCACCGCTTCGCTGCGCGCCAGCGTCTCCCGGTACGCGGTGCGGAGGGCGAGCAGCAGCTGGCGGGTGCCGGTCTGCTGGGGCAGAAAGGCCGAGAGCAGGTGCAGGGGCAGGCCGTCCGAGACGTCCCGCTCCTCGGGGCCGGCCAGGGCCACGATCGCGCCCCCGTCGTCCACGAAGCGGCGCAGCGCCGCTTCGGGAAACCGCCCGCGGCTGGCAGCGTCGAGCACCAGCGCGGTGGGCACGTGGGCCGGCGCCAGCTCGCCGGGCGTCGCGATCGCCACGCTCTCGACCCGCTCGGTGGCGAGTGCCGGCACGAGCGGCGTCACGTCGAAGCTTGGGGTGTGCAGCAGACGAAACTTCACCGGTAGCCTCGGACGGTTTCGGACGGCGGGCGGGTGCTGAACTGTCCCGGGACGATGGTAGTGCGCGAGAGTCGGTGCGCGATCGCTCGGTTCTCGACCGTCGCCTCCAACGGGCGGACCAGGGTCAGGCCCGCCGGCGCGGTGCGCACTCAGCGGCGCGCCAGCGCGCCCGGACGGGCGATCCGGCGCGCCGCCTCCCGCCCGGGGGCGGTGATCGCGTCCACCACCTGCCGCGATGATCAGCCCCCGAGCTGCTGCAGGGCGACGTCCACTTCGGTGTAGGCGGGGAAGGCCTCTTTGGCCTTGCTGAACAGCTCCTTGGCGCGCGCCGTATCGCCGCGGTCGGCGTAGAGCAGCCCGCGCGTGTAGTAGCGCACCGCCTCGGCCGGAATCTCCTTGGCGCGGGTCTCCCGTTGATCCCGCGACGCCTGGCTCAGCGCCGGCAGCTTCAGGTTCTTCATCAGCTCACCGGACGCGCGCACCACGCCCTCGAGCAGCTCGTTGCTCTTGAATGTGACCTTCTCGGCATGCATGATCTCCGAGGTTTCGCTGTTCACGACCTGGATGTCGAGGCGCATGTTCCCGTACACGTCGGTGAACCCGCCCTTGATCATGTACTTCGCCCCGACGACGCGGCCCAGCCGCGCGGCCGTCTCGTGATCGACGCGGCCCGACGCGCCGAGATCCTGCTCCTGCAACAGCTCCTTGAGGCGCGACCGCTCGACGACGCGCAGGCGGGCGTTCTGCGCCAGCTCGGTGATGAGCATCTGCTGGATGCCCACCTCGAGCGCCTGGTAGTCTTCGGCGTTCTGGCCGTAGGAGCCGCCGTTGTAGAACGGCAGCACGCCAAGGCCGGGACGGGCATCCTGCGCGCGAAGCGCGCCGGCGTGGGCCACGCTGAGCGCGGCGACCGCCACGAGAGTGAAGAGAGTGCGCCAGCGCATAACTGTCCGCCTCCGCTAGAGAGTCAGTGTCAGTCCCTCGACTGCTGCCACCACTTCGACGCCCCGGGCCCGCCGTGCCGCGAGGGCGCAGGCCTCGCCCACGAACGCGTCCATGGCCGCATCGTCCCGTTCAGGCCGGTGGTGGAACAGCACCAGCTTCTTGACGCCGCCGTCCGCCGCCAGCTCGATCGCCTCCGTATGGGACGAATGCCCCCAGCCGCGGAACCGGTGCAGCTCCGCGTCCGTGTACATCGCATCGTGGATCAGCAGGTCCGCTCCGCCCACGAACGCCACCAGGTCGTCCCGCCAGGACGGGCCTACCTCGTAGTCTCCCCCCGACCCCAACTCGTTGTCGGTGACGTAGACCACACTGCGGCCCCCGGCCGTCGGGGATAACCGATACGCGAAGGTCGTGCCAGGGTGGCGGAGGGGCATGGCCCGGACCGTGAAATCCCCTACGGTGAAGGTGCCCACCTCCACGTCGGTCACCCGCAACGTGGCGTCCAGCTCGTCGAGCGGGACCGGGAACACGACGGGGTTCATCTGCTCGCGCAGGATCCGCTCGAGCGCAATCGAGCCCTGGCGGGGACCCCAGATCCGCACCTCGCTCCGTTCGTCGAAGAGGGGGGCGAAAAAGGGCAGGCCCTGGATGTGGTCCCAGTGCGTGTGCGACACGAGCAGGTCGGTCACCAGCGGCTCGGACGACCGTTCCACCACGGCGCGTCCCAGTGGCCGGATGCCCGTCCCGGCGTCGAGCACCAGCAGACGCCCGCCGGCGGGGCCGTCAGTCTCGAGCGCGAGACAGGGGGTGTTGCCCCCGTAACGCGCCGTGTACGGGCCCGGTGTGGGGATCGAGCCACGGGCCCCCCAGACCGTCAACGTGAAGCTCATGCGCCTCGTCGGTGGCGTCGCATGCCCTGCAAGGTACGGGGTTCCCGGAATGCGCGGCAAGCCGCGGCGGTACCGGTCCGCGTGACCGCGCTCACGCGAGCTTGGCGACGGCGCGCAGCGCCGCGCGGTCGACGATGCGGATGCCCTCGCGCGACACCTCGATCAAGCCCTGATCGGACAGGTCGCGCATCGTGCGGGACACCGTTTCGCGGCTCGACCCCACCATCTGCGCGATCGTGTGGTGCGTCACGCGCCGGGTCACCGAGGTGCCGTCGCCCTCGTCGGCGAGCTCGACCAGGATGCGCGCCACGCGGCTGGGCACGTCGAGCAGCACCAGCGCGCCGATCTTGTCGTCCGCCCGGCGCAGACGCCGGGACAGGGCGCGCAGCAGCCCCAAGGCGATGCGCGGGTATTCGTCCAGCGCGCGGTGGAAGTCGTCGCGGCGCAGCACGAGCAGCTCGGCGTCTTCCATTGCGATCACGTGGGCGGAGCGCGGCTCGTCGTCGATGAGCGCCATTTCGCCGAAGAAGTCGCCGGGTCCGAAGACGGCCAGGATGACCTCGCGCCCGTCCTCCCCGATCAGCACGACCTTGACCTGCCCGCCGATCACGACGTACAGCGCGTCGCCGGGATCGTCCTCGAACAGGATCACGCTGTGGCGGGGGTACGTGCGGTCCCGGACGGCGGCGGCCAGCCGGCCGAGCTCCTCGTCACCGAGGTGGGCGAAGAGCGGGACCGCTCGCAGGGTCTCAACTACGGCCATCAGGAAGCCTCGAACGGCGGGCGGGAAGGGGTCGGCCAAGCTTACCCGTCGGGCTGAGCAGTGTCAATCGAGCTCCAGGGGGGTGGGTTGCCGCCAAGTCCAAGTGGT
>JAOTWJ010000035.1 GCA_029862925.1 Gemmatimonadota bacterium | reverse complement strand
GGTTCCAGGCCTCGAGCACCCGCGCGTAGATGCTGCGCCGGTAGATGCGGTCGGCGGCTTCCTGGGCCTGGTAGGAGAGCCCCCAGAGCACCCCTGCAAACAGGAGCAGGAACCCGCCCAGCAGAAACAACCACGGACGGGTGAGCACGAGCCCCCCGAGCATCAGCACCGGCGACGCGGCCCCGCATGGGAGGGCCCACGTGCGGCGTTCGATTCCGACATCCGGCGGGGCCCATGCCGGCAGTGGGACCACCGCACTGAGCTGGGCGTAGTCGGAGGGGATCGAGCCGTCGGTCGGGATGGCGGCGCTGTGTCGCACGAGCCCCGCCAACCGGGTCCAGGTGGAGGCGCGCGGCACGCCGGGTTTGCGCGCCTCGCGCTGCGCCCCGAGCCGGGTCGCGTCGCGACCCCCGCACGACGGACAGGCGGGGCCGCCCGCGGCGGCCTCCGCCGACGTCAGTTGCGCGCCGCAGTGCAGGCAGTAAGCGGCCGGTTGCGGCACGTCGCGGCCGCAATGGGGGCACGGCGAGACGTCGGGCGTGGTCACGAATGCCAACTCCGCGGAGGCTTGCCTACGCTGCACACCTGGCCCGGCGTCGGCAAGTCGGTGGGCCGCCGGACCTAGCGTGGCTCCTTGCGCACGGCCACCGTCCCGACCGGTGCCCGGATCCACTTGAGAATCTCCCGCAGGGTGGGCGGCTTGCCGGTGAGCAGCACGCCGATCCGGAACACCTTGGCCGCCGCCCACAGCGCGAGTCCGATGGAAACGAGCAGCAGCGCCGTCGTCGCCACGTACTCCCACAGCTCCGGTGGGCCCGCGGCCCGGTTCATCATCACGAACGGCGTGAACGGCGGGATGAACGACATCACCTTGGCGAGCGGGCCGTTGGGGTCCCGTCCGATCGGCAACATCGCCAGCAGCGGGATGATGAGCAGGATGGTGATGGGGCCCATCAGGTTCTGGGCCTCCTTGAGCGTGTTGCACACCGCGCCGATTCCCACGAGCATCGCGGCAAACAGCAGATACCCCAACAGGAAATACGCCACGAACGACGCCAGATAGACGGGATCCCGCGTGAGCACCGTGAGGTCGAGGCCCACGGGCGCGCCGAGCAGTCCCGGGACGTACTTGGTGATGAAGAAGAAGGCGATGATCCACGACGCGATGATGGCGAACCCGGTCTGCGCGATGCCGGTGATCTTGCCGGCCATGAGCTCCACCGGCGACACCGACGACAGCAGCACCTCGATGATGCGGTTGGACTTTTCCTCCACGGTGTTCGTGAGCAGCATCTGGGCGATCGTGAACACCGCGACCCAGAGCAGGTAGACGAAGATCAACGGCGCCCACTGCCGCAGCTTGTCCTGCGCGCTCACGTCTTCGGTCTCGCCGGCGCCCGTGACCTTGCGAGCCTCGAACCGCACCGGCTCGCGAATCCATTCGGCGATCGCCGGATCGATCTGCTCCTGCTCGAGCCGGCGGGCCTGCACCGCATTGGTCGCCAATTCCCCGAACCAGTCGCGCAGGTCGCTGTCCGTGAGGTTCTTGGAGCGATACTCCGAGCCCGCGCTGCTGCGCACCGGGTCCGGGCCGATGATGAAGTAGGCAAACAACTCCTCGTCCCGCACCCGCCGGTTGAGCGTGTCCTCCGCCGCGGCCGACTGCGCATCGAGCGCCGGCTCGACGAGCACGAACCGCTTGGCCCCCGCCGCGACCTGCTCCTGCACGGCCTCCAGCACCCACCCGGAGCGGTCGAGCACGGCGAACGGCCGCGCCTGGCGGGTCTTCTCCAGCAGGGCGGGCACGACGATCGCGGCCGTCAGGATCAGCGGGAAAATGAGAATCCCGATCCAGAAGCTCTTCGTGCGGACATTCTCGAGGAACTCGCGTTGGGCCACGAGCCAGATCTTACGCATGGGTCTTCCCTCCCACGGCGCGCACGAAGATCTCGTGCAGCGACGGCTCGCGCGTGTCGAACCGCCGGATCGCGATCCGGTCCACCAGTTGCCGCAGCAGGTCCTGGGTGCTGGCGCCGTCCTCGAGCGTCAGCTCGGCGTGTTTGCCGGAGTCGTTCACGCGCGCCACCCGTGGCAGCCCCCGAAACACGCCACCATCGCCGTCGTAGTCGATGATCACCGTTCGGGGGCCGCCGGCCTTCACGTCCGCCAGCGGGCCGTCGAGTATCTTCTTGCCCTTGTCGATCAGCAGAATGGCGTCGCACAACTTTTCGGCCTGCTCCATCACGTGGGTCGAAAAGATGACGGTGCGTCCCTGGCGCTTGAGCTCCAGGATCAGCTCGATCACGACCTCCACGTTCACCGGATCCAAACCGGAAAACGGCTCGTCCAGGATGACCAGCTCGGGGTCGTGAATCAGCGTGGCGAGGATCTGGACTTTCTGGCTCATGCCCTTGGACAGCGTCTCGCACTTCTTGTCCGCCCAGTCGCCCAGCTCGAACCGATGGAGCAGCTCGCGGGCCCGCGCGTTCGCCGGGCCGGCCGCCATGCCCTTGAGGCGGCCGAAGTACGAGACCAGCTCGGCCGCTTTCATCTTCTTGTAAAGGCCCTTTTCCTCCGGCAGGTAGCCCAGGCGGTCCTTCACGGCTTCTGGATTAGGATCGCCGAGTACCGTGATGGTCCCCGAGTCGGGATAGAGGATGCTCATGAACATCCGGATGGTGGTCGTCTTCCCGGCGCCGTTGGGTCCGAGAAACCCGTAGATGGTGCCACGGGGCACGACGAGCGAGATTGCGTCGACGGCCCGGAAATCGCCGAAGGACTTGGTCACGCGGTCGAGCGTGAGCGCGTGCTCCACGGTGCTACCTCCCTGGATGTCCCCACGCGGCCACTGCGGCCCCGAGGAGCCCCGCATCGGGGTTGGTCACGACGCGGACGGGCACATCTGCCATGAAACCGGCAAACCGTCCCTTGTCGCGAAATGCCGTGAGGAATCTACCGTCGGTGAGCTTCGGGAGGATCTGGGGTGCGATCCCGCCTGTGATATGGACGCCGCCCCGCGCCTGAATCGTGAGCGCGAAATTGCCAGCCTGCGCGCCAAACACGGACACGAACAGGTCGAGGGCGCGGACGCACAGCTCGTCGGCGCCGTCCAAGGCCCGGGCCGAGATCGCGGCGGCCGGATCGCCGTCGGCCATCGCGCGACGCGTGTCGGGCCGTACGGCCGTCGGCTCGCGGGCGGCGAGGAACTCGTAGACGTTGACGAGTCCCGGGCCCGACACCACACGCTCGAACGACACGTGCCCGAACCGCTCCTCGAGTGCGTCGGCCAAGTCCCGCTCGAGCGGCGTCTGCGGGGCAAAATCGGCATGACCGCCTTCCGACGCGTACGATCCCCACCGGTCCCGGTCCCGTAGCAGGAATCCCTGCCCCAGGCCGGTGCCCGGGCCGATCACCGCGATCGGTGCACCCGCTACGGGCCGCCCCCGCTGGATCTCCACCACGTCATCCGCCGTGAGCCGGGGAATGGCGTGTCCCAGCGCCACGAAGTCGTTCAGCAGTGTGGTCGCCATGCCCATCGCTCGTTCCACCGCGCGGGCCTCGATATGCCAGCCGAGGTTGGACAGCGTACTCGCCCCGTCCATCACGGGGCCGGCGATGCCAATGCAGGCACGCGCCGGTGGCGGGGCCGGCGCATCGAGGAAGTCCCGCAGAAAGGGAACGAGGCCGTCGTGTCGGGCGCTCGGGGAGCGCTGCATCCGGATGATGCGCCAGTGGTCGGCGTCGACCTCGACGATCGCGAGCCGGACGTGCGTCCCCCCGACATCCCCGGCGAGTACCCTCACGCTCCCTCCTGCCGGATCCCGGTCGCCGCGGCCTGATCCAGCAGCCACACGCCGTCGCGCGCGAGCTGCGCCGGGCATTCGACCGGGTCGTACGATCCGGTGAGTGCTGTGGCGACGGGGCCTGCCTTGGACGGGCCGCGCGCCAGCACCACCCGCGCCCGCGCGGCGCGGATCACCGGGGGGGTGACCGAGAGGCGGGCGTGGTCCGCCGGTGGGCGTGGCACCGGCACCACGCGCCGCGTCTGCTCCCGCAGCGCGGGCGCGTGCGGAAACAGCGAGGCGGTGTGGCCGTCCGCGCCGATGCCCAGCACGATCACGTCCAGGGCATCCGGCAGGACGCGCTCGTAGGCGAAGGCGGCGGTCTCGAGATCAGGGCTGTCGGCCTCCATCCGAAACACCTGGGCCGGCGGAATGGCCACGTGATCCAATAGAGCGGCGCGCGCCATCCGGAGGTTGCTGTCCGGATGAGCCGGCGGGACGGCGCGCTCGTCGCCGAAGTAGACGTGCACCCGCGCCCACCGAATCGCGCCGTGCCCGGCGAGGTGCGCGTACACGGATTCCGGGGTCGCGCCCCCCGCGAGGGCGATCGCGGCGACGCCCCGATCGCCAATGGCGGTCGTCAGCAGGCGCGCCACCTCGCGGGCCGCGGCGGCATCATACTCGGCGTCGGGGAACACGCATACCCGGCCGCGGGGCGGAGCGCCGCCGCTCAGATCACCGTCCACGCGCGCCCGTCCCGCGCCAGCAGCGCGTCGGCCGCCGCCGGTCCCCACGTGCCCGCGGCGTAGTTGGGGAAGTCCGCCGGCCGGTCCGTCTCCCAGTGCGCGGTGAGCGGATCCACGATCGTCCACGCCCGCTCGATCCAGTCCGACCGCGCGAAGTGGGTCTGATCGCCCCGCATCGCGTCCTCCTCCAGCCACGCGTAGGCCCGGGGCATGGTGTCGATCCCGAACGCGCTGGCGTACAGGAAGCTCGACCGGACGGAGTGAATGGACAGTCCCGGGCCGGGCTGTTTGGCGGCGAAGGTCTGGATGATCCCCTCGTCGGGCTGCAGCCGGAACGCCAGCACGTTCGCATGCAGGCGATCGCGCGGGGTGCGGAACATGAGGTGTGGGGTCGGCTTGAAGTGGATCACGACCTCGGTGAGCTTGCGAGCCAGCCGCTTCCCCGTGCGGAGATAGAACGGCACGCCGGCCCAGCGCCAATTGTCCACGGTGAGCTTCACGGCCGCGAACGTGGCCGTGGTCGAATCGTCCGCCACGTTCGCTTCCTGGCGATATCCCGCGGCCTGCGCGCCGTCGGTCGTACCGGGGCCGTATTGGCCTCGCACGCAGTCCCGTGCCAGGTCGAGCGGCTGCACGGCGTCCAGGACCTTCACCGTCTCGTCTCGGAGCGCGTTGCCATCGAACCGCACCGGCGGCTCGATGGCGGTCATGCAGAGCAGTTGGAGCAGGTGGTTCTGCACCATGTCCCGCACGACGCCGGTCCGCTCGTAGAATGCGGCCCGCGTGCCGATGCCGATGTCCTCACCCACCGTGATCTGGACGTGATCGATGTAGTTTCGGTTCCAGATGGGCTCGAAACTGGGGTTGGCGAACCGCACCACCAGCATGTTCTGGACGGTTTCCTTGCCAAGGAAGTGGTCGATCCGGTAGATCTGGTCTTCCCGGAACACGCCGCGGATCCGCGCGTCCAGCGCCCGGCCGGACGCCAGGTCGCGTCCGAACGGCTTTTCGATCACCACGCGGCGCCAGCCGCGCGTGTCCCGTGCCAGTCCCGAGGCGCTCAGCCCCTCGACGATCGCGCCGAAGAAGTCCGGCGGGGCGGCGAGATGGAACAGCTGGTTGCCGCCGCATCCCTGGGCGCCGGCGATCGTAGTGACCCGGTGCTTCAGGCGTTCGTAGTCGGCCGTGGCGGTGAAATCACCGGGCACGTAGAACACCCGCTCCTGAAACTGCCGCCAGCTCGCCGCGTCGAAATCGCACTCCGTCCTGGCCGCCACGCGCATCCGTTCCCGGAACGCATCGTCACTCCAGTTGCTCCGGGAGAATCCCACGACCGCGAACGCGTCGGGCAGCAGGTCCTGTCGGAACAGCTCGTAGACCGCGGGCACGAGCTCCCGCTGGGTCAGGTCGCCCGATGCGCCGAAGATGACGAGCGTACAGGCATCCGGCCGGTGGCCTGCCTGGAGTCCCGTGACGCCGACTTCGAACTGGCCGTCGCTCATGGCCGCTCCGGTTTGACGGCGTGGCCGCCGAACTGATTGCGCAATGCCGCGATCACCTTGGCGGAGAACCGCTCGTCCACCCGCGACGCGAACCGTTCGAACAGGGCCTGGGTGATCACCGGCACCGGGATCGCCTGATCGACCGCGTATTCGACGCTCCAGCGGCCCGTGCCCGAGTCGTCCACGTAGCCCCGAATCGTGTTCAGCGCGTTGCCTTCCTGCGCGAACGCGCGACCGAGCAGCTCCACCAGCCAGGAGCGCACCACCGAGCCGTGCTGCCACACGTCGGCGATCTGCCGGAGATCGAGCGGGAACGGCGCGCCGTGCAGTAGGGCGAACCCCTCGCCGATGCCCTGGAGCATGGCGTACTCGATGGCGTTGTGCACCATCTTGACGAAGTGGCCGGCGCCCGACGGCCCGACGTGCGCGAGACCGTGCGGCGGCGCCAGCGCTTCGAGCACCGGGCGGACGCGGTCGACCGCCTCCCGCGGGCCGCCCACCATGAGGCAGTAGCCCTCGGTAAGACCCCAGACACCGCCGCTCACCCCGATGTCGAGAAACCGCACGTCACGAGCGGCGCACCGGTCGGCGACCGCGAGCGAGCTCGTATAGTGCGAGTTGCCACCGTCGATCAGCACGTCGTCGGGCTGCAGCACGGCCAGCAGCGCGTCGATGGTCTGATCGGTCGGCGCGCCGTGAGGGACCATCACCCAGATCGCGCGCGGCGGGGCGAGCCGCCGCACCAGGTCCTCCAGCGATGCGGCTCCCTCGGCCCCGTGGGCCGCCGCCTCTCGTGTGGCGGCGGCGTTCACATCGAAGCCCACCACCGCATGGCCCGCGCCCCGCAGGCGCGTCACCATGTTGCCGCCCATCCGGCCCAGCCCAACCATCCCGATCTTCATGTTTCGTGTCGTCTCCTTCCGGCCCGGTCGTCGTGCGCGCTCCCGGGCGCCCATCCCGACCACGAGGACCGAAGGCACCGCACGAGGGCGCGTGCACTCGGCCGGTTCCCCCAAGGCGCGTTGCGAAAGTGTGAGGGAAGGGAGCCCATCGCGCAACGGAGCGACGGGCAGGGCCGGCGGCCCGCCTGGGCCGCCGACTTGTGACGTCGGTCCTATGGAGTGCCGGGGCTTGGCCGTACGTTCGAGGTCCACAGCCGAGGACCCCCGCGTGCCCCGACCTCCCGAGAAGCCCGATCCCATGGCCAAGGCCGTGGACCAGCTCCTCCGGCAGTTGCCGCAGGCGGACCCCACCCTGCGCGGCGGCTCCCGTCCTTCTCGACCGGCCCGGCCCCCCGGCGCCGCGACGCCACCCAAACCGCAGCCCGTCGTCCCGCAGCCGGTGCTGACCACCCAACAGGTGGCCGGCGTGTGGGCACGCCTTGCGGCTGCGGGTCTGTTCGGGGTCGCGGTCACGCAGTGGCCGTACCCCACCGGCTGTGGCTGGTGGCTGGTGCTCTACTTTGGCGTGGTGGGATGCGTGCTGGTGGCAGCGGGCTGGGCGGCGGCGACCGCCTGGCGGCATCGCCTGGCGATCGCGCATGTGTTCGCGCTGGTGGTGGCGTTCTGGGGCATCGTGCTCGCCGCGGAGCAGATCCTGCCGCGCATCGGGTACGCGGCAGAGACGATGACCTGGCGCTGCGAGGGGTCGGGGACTGCGGGTCGCCGCTAGGCCGACGCGACCGCCAGGACCGCCTCGGCCGTCGTGGCGGGGAGCGGTTCCATGCGGGGCAGGGTCGCAGGCAGGAACCGCGCGGTGATGACGGCGGCCCGTGCCACGGCGCGATTGACCAAAACCGGTCGCAGCCGCGCGGAGAACAGCTCCGCCGCGAGCGTCAGGTGCTCGAGTGCACGCTCGGCCGGGAAACGGCTCTCACCCCCGCGCTGCCGCACGACTTCGTGGAGGATGGACTGCCGGTGGCGGGCCAGGAACGCGTCGAGCGGCTGAGCGCGATTGCCGCGGCCGTTCGTGGCCACCAGCGGACGCAACGCCCGACCGTAGTCATCCCACACCCGCCCGAACCCGTCCGGCACCTGGCTCAGTTGCTCCACACGATCCGGTGTCAACGACAGCCGTAGCCCGCTGGTGGCGGGCGTGCTCGTGAGCGGTTGCAGATCGTAGAGCGTCCGCCGCCAGAGACCGCGCCAGCGCCGCTGCCGGAACGCGAGCCGCGCCAGGAGCCGGTCCCACGGTTCGAGGCGCATGACGGAATCGTCGAAGTAGCTGTCGAAGAGGACGACGCGGTGGGCGTCGGCCCCCATGGCCGTCACCCAATGGTCCCATTGATCGATGCAGAGCAGCACGGGCACCTGCGCGGCGAGCAGGCGCTCCAGCGTGCGGCGCGCCCCGCGCGCCGTCCGACAGCGCACCAGTCCCAGCTCGCACCCATGGGCGGCGGCCGCCCGCCGCAGCTGGGTCTCGTCGGTGCCGTCCCGTTCGGAGCTTCCGGCGATCCGCGCGAGGTCGTTTTCGTGGGCGAACACCCCCCACCCGAGCAGCCCGTGCTTGAGGGCGAACGGCCCGCATTGCCAGGAGTTGGGTTGACTGTAAAGCGCCATATTACAATGAGTTACGCCGCGTCTTGGGCTCTTGGGACACCGCAATATACCCGCGTGTCAAAGGGGGGGTCCGGACCGAAAACGGGCCTGAGGACCTCAAGTCCATGCCGGTTCGAGGACTACGGGATTTCAGCCAAAAACCGAATATATACCGAAGAACTGCGAGCTTGCGAGGACGGTGGTCAGCGTGCGGGCAGCTCGAGCAGCCAGAGATTCGCGGGCGCGCCGAACAGCTCCACCGATCGCTCGACCTCGGCGATGAGCCGCCGCTCGCCCGCGGGGGCCACGCGGTGCACCGGACCGCGCGCCAGTAGCATGCCGGATGCGCCACTGACCGGGTCGCGCCACCAGAGACTCCCGGTCCCGGTGGCGGCGACGAGTCGTCGGTCGATCACCGCGAGGTCCGTGACGGGCGCCGGGAACGCGGCCATCGCGGTCAGGCTGCCGTCGGCTGCGAGTGCGTGCACGGTGGTCGAGTCGGCGTCCTTGATGACGTACAGCGGTCCCGCGGGGTCGGCGGCCCAGGCGTAGACTGAGTCGCCGCCCGGCACTTGCCGGAGCGAGGCGGTGGGCACGTCGAGGTCGAAGAGGGCGAGTCCCACGAGCACCGTGTCGGTGAGCCGTGCGGTGCCGCCGCCCTTCACCTTGAAGATCCAGTCGAACGCGGCGATGAACCGGACCGTGCGATCGTCGGTCCAGCCGAGCTTGGTGGCGGTGTTGAACAGCCGCCCGTCCGCTCGCGGCGCGCCCAGCAGCAGCCGGAGGGCCGGGTGCCGCAGGGAATCGCGCGGCGCGACGGCGAGCTCGTGCGTCCACGCGCCGAGGGCGCTGGTGCGGGCCCCGCGCTGCCACACGAACGCCACCCGCTGGCCGTCGCCGGCGATCGCCGGCTCCAGCCACGTGCTGACGAAGGTATCCGCCGGCGTGGGCTTCGGGGGGCAGTGCAGGCCGATGAGGGAGCCGCCGTCCGGGGGCAGGAGCGCCACGCAGCGCGCCGCCGGCGTGCGGGCGGGGTCATACCGGCTGTAGGCGACCGTGCCGGCGTTCACGGACGGGGCGCGGTCGTCGCCGGGGTTGAACGACAGTTGCCGCGGGATGGTCGTCGAGGACGGTCCGCGGGGGGCGGCCTCGTCAGGCTGGAAGGGCTCCGAGTGCGCGCAGGCGCCGAGAGCAACGAGGCTCACGGCGAGCGCGGAGCGAAGCCGGCGCCCGTCGCTCATACCGTCGAGGCCACCCGATCCAGCATGCTCCGGACCCGCGCGAGCAGGTCCTGCGGCAGCCACGGCTTCGGGAGCAGCTCGCCGTCGAGCGGAGTTCCGCGGTCCGGTCCCATCCCGCCCGTGTATCCCGTGGTGAACAGGAAGGGGGTGCGCACGCCGTGCGCTCGCGCGGTGCGGCACAGCTGCACGCCGCTCATGCGCGGCATGACCATGTCGCTCACCACCAGCGCGATCGTCGGTGCGCGCAGCAGGATGTCCAGCCCTTCCTGGCCGTCGATCGCCACGTCCACGCGGTAGCCGTGCCGCACGAGGAGCCGGCGCAGCGACTCGCGAATGGCGTCCTCATCCTCGACCACCAGGATGTGTTCCGCGCGCCCCCTGGCGGCGCGCGCGGCTGGGGGCGCATCGCTGGCGGCCGGATCCGCAATCAGTGGCAGCTCGATCGTGACCGTGGTGCCGCGCCTCGGGGCGCTCGTGATCTCGATCGTCCCGTCGTGCCGTTGCACGAGTCCGTACACGATCGAGAGGCCGAGGCCGGTGCCCTGACCGGGTGGCTTGGTCGTGAAGAACGGTTCGAACACGTGGGCCTGGGTGCGCTCGTCCATCCCGACGCCCGTGTCGGCTACCGCGAGTCGTGCCGCGGCGCGGTTGCCCCGGGTGACGCGCGTCAGGGACACGGTGATGCGGCCGTGCTCCGTGAGGGCGTCACGCGCGTTGGCCACGAGATTCAGCAGCACTTGCGCCAGCGCGCCTTGGTCGGCCCGGACGACGAGCGCCTCGTCGGGCAGCTCCACCATGAAGTCGATCCGCTCGGGCACGAGCCGACGCAGCATGGTGCCGTTGTCGTCGAGCAGCGCTGTCAGGTCGGTGGCCTTGCGCTCCAGCAGGTCGCGCCGGCCGAACGCGAGCAGCTTGCGCGTGAGCTCCGCCCCGCGGTGCGCCGCGGTCTGGATGGCCTCGGCGTCGGCGAGCAGCGCGGGGGCCGCGTCCTGCAGGCTCTCGGCAAGCAGGTGCGCGTTGGCCATGATCGCGGTGAGCAGGTTGTTGAAATCGTGGGCGATGCCGCCGGACAGGCGGCCGAGCGCGTCGAGCTTCTGGGCATGGCGCAGCTGTGTTTCCAGCAGCAGCCGCTCGGTGACGTCGCGCGCGACCGTGACGGTACCGGACACGTCGCCGCTCGGGGCGAGCCACGGGTGGAGGGCCACGATGTACGTGCGCTCGCCGTCGGCCGTCTTGAGCCGTCGTTCGCGGGCCACCGGGGCCCCGGTCTCGAGCACCTGCTGATCGGTGGTCCGCACGTCGGCGGCGAACTCGGGTTCGTAGAGATCGTCCGGCGTGCGGCCCACGATCTCACCGACTGGCTTGCCGATGGCGCGGGCGGCCGCTTGGTTGACCAGCACGTAGCGGCTGGCCGCGTCCTTGACCAGCACGAGGTCGGGCGAGCCCTCGACGACCGCGCGCAGCAGCTGGTGCTGCTCACGCAACGCCGCCTCCGCCGTCCGGATCTCCTCCATGCGGGTCGCGAGCTCCGTATTGCTGGCGGTCAGCTCGCGCGTGCGAGCGCCCACCGCCGCCTGGAGCTGGGCCTGCCGGCTGGAAATCAGGGCGGCGATCACGGTGCCGAGGGCGACGATGATCACCAGCGCGCCGCGCACGGACCAGTCGGCCGAGGTGCCGGCATGCCAGCCGTGCGCCGGAACGGCGCCGATCGTCCACGACCGGTCCGGCAGATTCACGGCAATCGTCACCGGGTCTTGGGCGAATACCTCCGGGGGCCCG
Source organism: Gemmatimonadota bacterium (assembly GCA_029862925.1). GTDB lineage: Bacteria > Gemmatimonadota > Gemmatimonadetes > Gemmatimonadales > GWC2-71-9 > JAOTWJ01. Next base: position 13,702 of record JAOTWJ010000035.1, on the reverse strand, counting down.
AACAAGACCGTGCCCTCACGATCGCGGACGGCCTTGAGCAGGGAATCATCGGGGTCCGCGAGCCCCGCCTCGACAAAGAGCGGCCCAATGTCCATCACGACGGCGACGAGCCCGAAGCGCGGGTCGTCGCGCGGGAACGTCGCGAGCCGCGCCACGAGCCCGCGCCCCCCCTGGAGCAGATCGATGGGGCCGGACAGCACGACGGTATTCGAACTCAGAGCCCGCAGCACGTCCTGCCGGATCATCTCGCGGGGATCGGCGAGCAGGTTGTACCCCGCCGCGGCGCGGTTCTCGGCCGGATGGGACGTATAGCGGATGATGCCGCCGTGCACGTACTGCAGCGCCCGGATGCCTTCGATGCTGGAGTGCAGGCCCTCCGCAAACGCGTCGAGGTCGTCCCGCCAGCGCGGGCCGGGCGGTCCCGACTCCAAGAAGGCACGCATCGCCGGCAGCGCATCGAGACGGCGGGCGATCGCCTGCTCGAGCGCCTCGTGGTATGGGTGGATGGTCGTCTGGAGGGTTGTCCGTTGCCGCTCGAAGTGCAGTTGCGACAGCTGCCGCTCGACGAGCGAGGCCGCCACCGCGAGCAGGACGAAGGTGAGCCCCGTCGCCATCACGGTCATCCGCTGCGGCGTGCCGGGGCGCAACCAGCGGGTGGGCGCGGCCATGACGCTCGTGAGGAACTGCATCCATACAGTATACTCGCCCCCCGAAACCCGGGTAGGCGCGCGGTCACTATATTCCGGCCATGCCTGCCGATTCGGCACTCGCCCAACGACTTGCCGTCTATTCGTCCGTCCTGGTGGGGTATTCGGGGGGGGTGGATTCCGCGCTGGTGGCGGTCGTGGCCCGCCGGGTCCTCGGGCCGGCGCGGATGCTGGCGGCGCTCGGCGTGAGTCCGTCGCTCTCGGCCGCGCAGCGCAGGCAGGCCCGGGCGGTGGCCCGCCGCTTCGACGTGCCGCTCGAGGAGGTCGCGACCGACGAGCTGGCGGACCCGGGGTACGCGGCGAATGCCCCCACCCGCTGTTTCTTCTGCAAGCGCGAGCTGTGGGCGCGCCTGGGCGCGCTGGCGGAGACGCGCGGGTTTGCCGTCGTCGTCGACGGCACCAATCGCGACGACGCCGGCCAGCACCGGCCGGGGCGTGCTGCGGGTGCCGGCGCCGGGGTCCGCTCGCCGCTGCTCGAGGCCGGCTACGCGAAGGACGACGTGCGACGCGAAGCCCGACTGCTGGGGATCCCCATCTGGGACGCGCCGGCCGCGCCGTGCCTCGCCAGCCGCCTCACGTACGGACTCGAGGTGACGCCCGCCCGCCTGCGGCAGGTCGAAGGCGCGGAGCACGCGCTTCGCACGCTCGGGATCGCCGGGGAGCTGCGGGTCCGCCACGGCGGGAACGAAGCCCGCATCGAAGTGCGCCCCGACCAGGTGGAACTCGTACGGCGCGCGCGCGCGACGGTGGTGGAACGGTTGCTCGCGCTCGGGTTCGGTCGGGTGACCCTCGACCGCGGCGGGTACCGCCGCGGCAGTCTGTTGGACCGACGTGCGCCGGATGTCGAACTGCTCGGCGAGCGCGCGTAGCGGTGCGGCTCTTCGTGGCGATCAACCTGCCCGACGACGTGCGCCACGCGATCGTCCGCGCGGCGGAGCCGCTGCGACAGCCGGGGCTTCCGGTGAAGTGGGTGGAGGCGGCGGGCATCCACCTGACGCTCAAGTTCCTAGGTGAGGTGGACGCCGGCCGCGAGCCGGCGGTGCGGGCGGCGCTGGCGGACGCCTGTGCACCCGCGCGGCGGTTTCAACTGCCCATTGCCGGGTTCGGGGCGTTCCCGACCCCCGCGCGCCCACGGGTGGTCTGGGTGGGCTGCGAGCCCGTGCCGGCGCTCGAGCTGCTCCAGCACGGCGTGGAGACGGCGTTCGCGACGCTGGGGTTTCCGGTCGAGGGCCGCCCGTTCCGCCCGCACCTGACACTCGGTCGGGCCAAGCGGGACGTGCGCACGCGTGTGCCGGGGCTGGCGGACGTGTTGAGCCGGCTCTCGTTCACGGCTGCCGTGGCTGTCGAATCTGTCGAGCTGATGGAGAGCCGGCTGTCCCCGGCCGGGGCGCAGTACGCCGTGCGGCATCGGGTGCCGCTGGAGGCCACGTGATGCCGGGTTGCCTGCGCAACGTGTTTGCGATGATCGGGTGCCTCACCGTGGTGGCCGTCGGGGCCGTGGTGGGGTATCAGTATCGCGCGCCGCTGGGGCGGCAGGTGACGCGCTTCCTCGGCCGGATGCCGGGGATCACGGCGGATACGGCGCGGGCGATCGGCGTGCCGGGCCCGGCGGCGCTGCGCAGCGCCCGCGCCAAGGAGGCGCGGCTCGCACGGGCCGACGGGCCCGGTTCCGTGGTGCTCACGGCGGAGGAGATGGCGGCCGTGATCGTCGACGGGCTGGCGCCGGCTGTGCGGCTGGCGCTCGACTCGCTGCGCGTGGAACTGACGCGGGACCGGTTCGCGCTCCTCGCCGCCGTGCGGACCGACGGGCTCGGTCGGGAGCTGCTGGGCCCGCTGTCGGGCGTCGTGGCGGAACGCGAGCCGCTGCGAATGGCGGGCCCGGCGGCGGTCGCCACCGACGGGATCGTGGCCTGGCGACCGGACGAGGTCGCCATCCGCGCGTTCCCGTTCCCGGCGTCGCTCGTGTCGCGCATGGTGGACCGCCTCACCGGGGGGACCGACGGGGTGATCCCGATTCGGGTGCCCACCACCGTGGGCGAGATCCGGATTGCCGCCGAGGGTGTGACCTTCTACCGACGGACGGAGTGATGCCGCAACGCGTCTTGGTGGTGGACGACGAATCGGGCGTGCGCGAGGCGATGCGCCAGCTGCTCGAGTACGAAGGCCTCGACGTCCGCACGGTGGCCTCCGGCGCGGATGCGCTCGCGCAGTATCCCGAGTTCCGTCCGCACCTCGTGTTCCTCGACGTGAAGATGGCCGGGATGGACGGACTCGAGACGCTCGCCAAGCTGAAGCAGCTCGACACCGGGGCGCAGGTGGTCATGATCTCGGGGCACGGCACGATCCAGACGGCGGTGGAGGCGACCCAGCTGGGCGCCTACGATTTCCTGGAGAAGCCGCTCGACACCGATCGGGTGCTGCTCACGCTGCGGAATGCGCTGCAGCACCTCTCCCTGGCCTCCGAAAATCGGCGGCTCCGGGCGGACCTCGAAGACCGCTATGCCATGGTCGGCGAGAGCCGTCCGATCCACGATGCCCTGGCCGTGATCGAGAAAGTGGCCCCGACGGCGGCGCGCGTGCTGATCGTGGGCGAGAACGGCAGCGGGAAGGAGCTCGTCGCGCGGGCGATTCACCGCGGGTCGCCGCGGCACGACAAGCCGTTTGTCGAGGTGAACTGCGCCGCCATCCCGAGCGAGCTGATCGAGAGCGAGCTGTTCGGACACATGAAGGGCTCGTTCACGGGGGCGTTCGCCGACCGGACCGGCAAGTTCGAGCAGGCGGACGGCGGGACGCTGTTTCTCGACGAGGTCGGCGATATGAGCCTCGCGGCGCAGGCGAAGGTGCTGCGCGCGCTGCAGGAAGGCGTCGTGACGCGCATCGGGGCGGCCAAGTCGGTGAAGGTGGATGTGCGTGTCATCGCCGCCACCAACAAGTCGCTGCCGGACGAGATCGCGGCCGGCCGGTTCCGGGAGGATCTCTATTACCGGTTGAACGTGGTGCCGATCACCGTGCCGCCGCTGCGCCAGCGACGCGGCGACATCCCCCTGCTGGTGGAGTACTTCGTTGCCGAGTTGGGGCAATTCGACGGCCTGCCGCCCAAGGCGTTCCCGCCCGACACGCTCGAGGCCCTGGGGGCGCACGACTGGCCCGGGAACGTCCGCGAGCTGCGCAACGCGGTCGAACGCCTGCTCATTCTCACGACGGGAGACACGGTGACCCCCGCCGACGTGCGACGCACGCTGGGCGACGCGCGTGACGCGACGCTCGGCGACCTCGCGTCGTGCGACACCTTCGAGCGGTTCAAGCAGGAGGCCGAGCGGACGTTTCTGGTCGCCAAGCTGGGCGAGCACGACTGGAACGTGTCCGAGACGGCGCGCCAACTGCAGATGCCGCGGAGCAATCTCTACAAGAAGATCGAGAAGTACGGATTGTCGCGCGAGGGCTGACGCGTCGCGCCGCTGGGCCGTGCGTAGGAATCGTGGCAGGGCCGGCGCGCGACCCCGGTAGCCTGGCCCATGGCCCCGCGCACGACGATTGCGGTGATTCTCAGTGTTGGCGGTGCACCGCTCGATGCCGCCGCGCTCGCCGACCTGCCGGCCGCGCGCCTCGTGCGCGCGCAGTTCGCCCAGGGCGACGCGGCCGTCTGTGTGGCGGCGACCCTCGAGCACGCCGGACCCCGGGCGGCGCTCCGCCGGGCCCTGGCCGCCTGGGCCACCCCGCGAGGCTGGTCCGTGACCATTGCGCCGCTCACGGGGCCTGACTAACGTAAACTGAGATGCCGCTTCGCCTTCCCATGACTCCCAGCGTGCGCGGCGCAGGCGCGACCCGCGCCTGCGTGTCCGCGGGGGCCGCTCCACCCTGCCGTTTCGGTGTGCCGCCGCGCGCGGCCCGCGGCGTCGGTCGGTGAGCGAGGAGGAATGCCGCCCCGTATGCGAATGACCTCGGCGCGTCGGATCTCGTCCGACGAGGGATCCCTCGACCAGTACCTGCGGGAGATCAGCCAGTATCCGCTCATCTCGCGCGAGGACGAGGTCGATCTCGCCCAGCGTATTCGGGGAGGCTGCGAGGAGTCGCTCGATAAGCTCGTGCGCAGCAACCTGCGGTTCGTGGTCTCGGTTGCCAAGAAATACCAGAATCAGGGCGTGAGCCTCGCCGACCTGATCAACGAGGGCAACCTCGGCCTGATTCGCGCGGCCCACAAGTTCGACGAGACCAAGGGCATCAAGTTCATCTCCTACGCCGTGTGGTGGATCCGCCAGGCCATTCTCCAGGCCCTCGCCGAGCAGAGCCGGATCGTGCGGGTCCCGCTGAACCGGGCCGGCACGCTGCACCGCATCGGCAAGCGGTCGTCGGCGCTGCTCCAGGAGCTCGGGCGCGAACCGACCGTGGAGGAGATCGCCGAGGGGATGGACATCTCGGAGGAAGAGGTCGCCAAGACCATGTCGATCTCGCAGGCCCACCTCTCCCTCGACGCGCCCCTCACGCCCGGTGAAGACAACAAGCTCCTCGACTACCTGCCCGACACGCAGAATCCCGGCCCCGACGATGAGACCTTCGAACACGCCCTCTCGGAGTCCATCGAAGAGGTGCTGTCCACGCTCAAGGACCGCGAAGCGCGGATTCTCCGACTGTATTTCGGTCTCGACGGTCAGGAGCCGATGACGCTCGAGGAGATCGGCGGCATGCTTGGCATCACGCGCGAGCGCGTGCGGCAGATCAAGGAGAAGGCGCTGGCCCGGCTGCGCCACGTGAGTCGGGCGCGGGCGCTGGAGAGTTTCCTTATGTGAGCGGGAGCGGGGAGCGGTTCCGTCGGGGGTTCCAGGGGCTCCATGCACCGGTGGATCGGTCACGGAGCCTTCGTGTCTCCCGGTGGGGACTGCTCGCCGCTTCCTGCCCACGTATATTGCCACATGGCCGCCACCTCCTCCTTCGACATCACCACCGGCGCCGACCTCCAGGAGGTCGACAACGCCGTCAATCAGGCCACCAAAGAGGTCGCGCAGCGGTACGACTTCAAGGGCAGCCGCTGCACGATCACGTTCGACCGCGCCAAGCCGGAACTGCGGCTCGAGGCCGACGACGACTTCCGCATGAAGGCGTTGTGCGACGTGCTGCAGGGGCGTCTCATCAAGCGCGGCGTGCCGATCAAGAACCTCGCCGTCGGCGAGATCGAGCCCGCGGCCGGCGGGCACGTGCGCCGCACCATCGGGATCACGCAGGGCATCCCGAGCGAGACGGCCAAGACCATCGTCAAGACGCTCAAGGAGCGGGGCTTCAAGAAGGTCCAGGCCGCCATCCAGGGGGATCAGGTGCGCGTCTCGTCGCCGTCGAAAGACGAGCTGCAGACGGTGATGGCGTTCTTGCGGGGCGAGGACTTCGGTATCGAACTGTCCTTCGGCAACTACCGGTGAAGCTCGGGGTCGTCTCCCTCGGCTGCGACAAGGCGACCGTCGATTCCGAGCGGCTCGTGGGTGAGCTGGTCGGCCACGGGGCGCGGGTCGTGCCAGAGCTCGCCACAGCCGACGTCGTGCTCGTCAACACGTGCGGCTTCATCGACGCCGCCAAGCGGGAATCCGTCGAGGCCATGCTCGAGGCCGCGCGCCTCAAGCGGGACGGGCACGTCAAGGCCGTCGTGGCGGTGGGCTGCCTCGTGCAGCGCTACCAGCAGCAGTTGCGAGACGAGATGCCCGAGGTGGATCTGTTCCTCGGGTTCAGCGACCTGCACAAACTCGCGCCCGAGCTCGCCGCGCGGGGGTTGATCGCCGATCCGCTCGCCCACCATCCGGGCGTGCGCCAATATCTGGGCGACGGTCCCCACGTGCGCTACCTCAAGATCTCCGAGGGCTGCGACCACGGGTGCGCGTTCTGTGCGATCCCCCTCATGCGCGGACGCCATCGCTCCGAGCCGCTCGCGCGGCTCGTGCGCGAGGCCCAGCAGCTCGAGGCGCAAGGCGCGAAGGAGATCAACCTCGTCGCGCAGGACCTGGGGCACTACGGGCGCGATCTCGGACGCGAGGGTCCCAAGCTGCCCGACCTGCTCGAGGCGCTGCTCCGCGAGACCGCCGTGCCGTGGTACCGGCTCCTGTACGTGTACTCGGCGGGGCTCACCGAGCAGGTCGTGGCGCTCCTGGCCCGCGAGCGCCGTCTCGTCCCGTATCTCGACATTCCCATCCAGCACGCCGCCGACGGGATGCTCGCGCGCATGCGGCGGCCGGAACGCCGGGACACGATTCGCGCCAGGATCCGCGGCCTGCGGGAGGCGATGCCGGACCTCGCGATCCGCACGACGACCATCGTGGGGTTCCCGGGAGAGACCGACGAAGACTTCCGCGTGCTGTGCGACTTCGCGGCCGAGGTGCAGTTCGAGCGGCTCGGCGTGTTCACCTATTCCGAGCAGGAGGGCACGCGCGCGGCCGGGTATCCGGACGACGTGCCCGACGACGTGAAGCGCGCCCGGCAGGACGAGCTGATGGAGCTGCAGCGGGCTATCACGGAAGAGCGCCTTGGTCGGTTCGTTGGGCGGGCGACGGACGTGCTGGTGGATCAGGTGACCGATCCCGACGCCGACGGCACCACGCACGTGGGTCGGGTCCCGTGGCAGGCGGACGACGTGGACGGCGTCACGTTCGTGGCGCGGGGCGGCTGGGCGCGGCCGGGCGACTTCGTGCGGGTGCGGCTGGAGGGGAACGCGGACTACGATTTCCGTGCGGTTGCGCTGGACGACGCTGCTCGCCGCTAGCGTCGCGGCGGCCACGTGCGCCCGGCCGGGCGGCCGGCCACCGCCGCCGCCCGAGGAACCGGTGCTGCGGGTCGGGCTCCTGACGGGCGCCGCCGACGTGCGAATCGGCGCACCGGGAGGCGCCATCGCGGCGCTGGACGGAACGCCGGTGACGCGCCTGCCGGCCGGCACCGACGCTGTGCTCCGGGCCGACGGCGCCGCGTTTGGGCTCGACGGCGCGGGCGGGGACCGCTACGAGCGGCTCGCGTTCGCGAGCGTCGCGCCGGAGCGGCCCCTTGCGGTCAACGGGCGGACCTACCGCGGGGCCGTGGAGGTGTTCGTCCGCGACGGCGCTCTCACGGTAGTGAACATGGTGGGGCTGGAGCGATACCTCGCGGGCGTCGTGAATGCGGAGATGGGACGGCGCGGACCCGAGGACCGCGCCGCGCTCGAGGCGCAGGCGGTCGTCTCGCGCACCTACGCGTTGGTGAACCGCGGCCGGTTCGGGGCGGAGGGCTTCGACCTGCGGGCCGGCGTCAGCGACCAGGTGTACGGCGGAGTGGAGAGCGAGACCGACGCGGGGCTGGCGGCGGTGCGGGCCACCGCCGGTCAGGTGCTCACGTATCACGGCGCGCCGATCACGCCCTTCTACCACTCGACCTGCGGCGGTGCCACCGCGAGCCCGGAAGAGGCATTCGTGTCGGTCCGCGGGACGCCGTACCTGCGCTCGGTCTCGGACGCGCGGCCGGGCGGCGGCCACTACTGCGATCTCTCGCCGCGGTACCGCTGGACGGTCGAGTGGGAGGGCGACTCGCTGCGGGCTATATTACGCCGGACGTTGCCGGCCGCGCTGGGGATCGACGGCGACGCGCTGCACGATCTGCGAGACGTCTACGTGCGACGCCGCGGGCCGTCGGGACGCGCCACGGAGGTGCGGGTGCGCGTGGCCGATGGCGAGATCCCGGTGCCGGCGCACGCGGTGCGCACGGCGTTCGAGACACCCGAGGGCCGGCCGCTCGGCAGTACCGCGGTCGCGCTCGCGACCCGATTCGACGGTGCGCGCCTCGCGGGGCTGGTGGCCCGCGGGCAGGGCTGGGGCCACGGGGTCGGGATGTGCCAGTGGGGCGCGGTCGGGCGTGCCCGCGCCGGCCAGGACGTGCGCACGATTCTGGAGACCTATTTCCCGGGGACGACGCTTGCGCGCTGGTACTAGACTCGTGCTGCTCCTGCTCCTCGCGGCCCCCGCGCCAGCGGCCGCGCAGGGCCTGCTCGATCAGTTCAGCTACGAGGGACTCCGGCTCGCCGGGATCGGCGTGGACCTCGGCGTCGCCTGGAGCGACCGGCTCGAGCGCGACATCTCCGCCGCGCTGCGCGTCGACGCGGGGTTCCTCGCGCCGCGCGTGCGACCGCTGCTCAGCCTCTCGTACCTACGGGCCGACTACGCCGCCGACGAGATCGCCACGCTGGAGTCCCGACTCCGCGACGTCGTCTCCGATCCCACCAACGACTTCGCCATTGCCGTCGGCCCCATTACGCTCACTACCCTCACCCTCGATCTCGACCTGCAGTATCTGCTCGCCACCGGTCCGGTGGTGCCGTACGTGGGGATCGGGCTGGGGGTGCATCTGCGCAACGCCGACGGCGCCGCGATCACCGGCACGATCGTCGAGGACGGCCTCGAGGCCGTGGTCGCCGCGCTCAACGGCTCGGCCGGGTTCGAGGTCGAGCTCGCGCCCGCGGTGCGGTTCACCACCGAAGTGCGCGGGATCCTGGCCAGCGGCCTCCGGGCGGTGGCCCTGCGGGGAGGATTCATGTACCGGCTCCCGCGACGGGGAACCCCGTGACGCCCGGCGTCGTGCGGGTCGGCGTGATCGGGGTCGGCGCGGTGGCGCAGATCGCGCACCTGCCGGCCCTGGCGTCGCGCGACGACGTCCATCTGGTCGGGATCTGCGACAGCGATCCCGGCAAGGCCCGGGCGCTCGCGACGCGGTTCGGCGTGGCGGACATCTACGAGGACATCGAAGACCTGCTGTCGCTGGCGCGGCCCGATGCCGTCGTCATCTCGACCCCCAATCACCTGCACGAAATCCACACGCTGACGGCGCTGTCCGCCGGGGCGGCCGTGCTGTGCGAGCGACCGCTGGCCCTCTCGGCGAAGGGCGTCGAGCGGGTCATCGCCGCGCAGCAGCGGGCCGGCCGCCCGGTGGCCGTGGGGATGAACCAGCGCTACCGGCCCGACGTCCAGGCGGTGCGGGCGTTCGTCCACGGGGACGAGCTGGGGCCCCTGCGTGGCGTCCGCGCCGGCTGGTATCAGTTCCGGCCCTCGCGCGCGGAGCTGGGCTGGCGCCTGCGGCCGGCCGAAGCCGGGGGCGGGGCGCTGTTGGACCTCGGGTTGCCGCTGGTGGATCTCGGACTCTGGCTTCAAGAGGGGGCGGTGCCGGTGCAGGCCACGGCGTCGCTGCACCGCTCGGCGGATGGCGTGGAGGATGCCGGCTGCGCGCTGGTGCTGTGCGAGCACGGCTACTCGATCTTCGTGGACGTGGCGTGGCGCTACGTGGGCGACCACGAACGAATCTGGCTCGACGTGCTGGGTGAACGGGGCTCCGCGCGCGTCCCGCCGCTGATCGTGTTCAAGGAGCTGCACGGCACGCCGATGAACGTGACGCCCACCGGCGCCGCCGGTCGGGAGAACCCGGTGTCGGCATCCTATCGCGCCGAGTGGGCGACCTTCCTCGCCGCCGCGCGCAACGAGGTCGAGACGCCGTCCCTCGACGACCAGCTGCTCCTGCACCGGACCATGGACGCGATCTACCGGTCCGCGCGGGAGGGGCACGCGGTCCCCGTGTGAAGCTGCTCGCGGGGCTCGCGCTCCCGCGGCGCGACTGGGCACTCGTCGCGGCCGGCGCCGTCCTGCTCGCGCTGGCCTACCCCCCGTTCCATCTCTTCCTCCCGTCGTTCGTCTGCGTCGCCCCGGTCGTCTGGCTGATCGCGGCAGGGCAATCGGACCCGCGTCCCATCCGGCGCCAGCTCGCGCAGGGCTTCTGGTACGGGCTGCTGTCGCAGGGGCTCGTGCTGTACTGGATGGTCATCGCCCTGTGGCACTTCACCCCGCTCTCCGGCCTGGGCTACGCCGCCACCATCCTGATCCTGGCGCTGTACCACGCCATGCTGTTCGCGGTGGCGGGCCAGATCATGCGGCGGACGGGGCTGTCGATCGTGGTGGTGCTGCCGCTCCTGTGGACGGCGCTGGAGTGGTGGGTGGGCCATCAGGGCGACGTCCGCTTCCCGTGGCTCGGCCTCGGCACGTCGCTCACCGGCTACCCCACCGTGGTACAAATCGCGGACGTGGTGGGCGCGCGCGGCGTGACCTTCCTGCTGGTGCTCGCGAACACCGTGCTGGCCACGGCGTGGCTCGCGCGCGCGCGGCCCCGGGCCCCGCTCCGGCTCGCCGCGGTCAGCGTCGGCGTGCTCGCCGCGCTCGGCTACGGGACCTGGCGCGAGCGGACGATCCTCGTGCGGCCCGCCGGTACGGTCGCCCTGGTGCAGCCCAACATCGGCTTTCAGGAAAAATGGGATCCGGACCTGCGTCGCGGCATCTTCGACGGCCTGCTGGCCCTCACCGACACGGCGTTTGCGCGGGGCGAGCCGGATCTCGTGCTGTGGCCGGAGGCATCGATCCCGCAGTACTTCCCCTACCCGCCGTGGGAACGCGAGATCGGCGCCGTCGCGCGCGCCCGCCGCACTCCGCTGTTCGTGGGCGGGCTCGACTGGCAGCCGACGGGACCGACCCGGGAGGACTACGACTACTGGAACGCCGCGTTCCTGTTCGATTCGACCGGTTCCCGGGCGGCGTATCCGGTCTACCACAAGCGCTACCTGGTCCCGATCACCGAACGCGTTCCGTTTGTGAACCCGCGCTGGTTCAAACTCCGCTTCTTCGGCGGGTTCGCCGTGGGGGAGCCGGGCGCGGTGTACGAGGTGGGGCTCGGGCGATTCGGCGCCCTGATCTGTTATGAATCCGCGTTCGAGGATCTCGCCCGCCGCTACCGCGCGCGCGGCGCGGACTTCGTCGTCAACATCACCAATGACGCGTGGTTCGGCGAGACGAGCGCCCCCCGCCAGCACCTTGCCCATCTCGTGATGCGCGCCATCGAGAACCGCGTCGGCGTCGCGCGGGCGGCGAACACCGGCATCTCGGGCTTCGTGGATCCGGTTGGCCGGGTGTCCGGCCGCACGCGGTTGGGCGAACGCACCGTCACCCTCGGCACGCTGGAGGTGACCGACATGCACACGGTCTACACGCGCTTCGGCGACTGGGTGGGGCTGCTGAGTCTCGTCGGCACCGCGGTCCTCGTCGGCGGGATGGTCCTGCGCAAGCCGTGAGGCGGCTCGGCGTGGACGTCGGCGGCACGTTCACCGACCTCGTCGCGCTGGACGGTGACAACCTCCGCGTCGTGAAGGTCGCGTCCACGCCCGACGATCCCACGCGCGGGCTCTGGGGCGCGGTGGACGACCTGGGCGGCGACGGCATCGCGGCACTCCTCCATGGCACGACCGTCGCCACCAACGCGCTGCTCGAACGCCGCGGCGGCCGGGTCGCGTTCGTCACGACCGCCGGGTTCGAAGATCTGCTGTGGCTCCGCCGCCAGGACCGGGCGAGCCTGTACGACCTGAGCCGCGCGCATCCGCCGCCGGTCGTTGCCCGGGAGGACGTGATCGGGGTCGCGGAGCGCCTGGGGGCATCGGGCGTCGTCCAGCCGCTCACCACCGCCGAGGTGGGCCGCGTCGTCGTCGCCGTACGGGAACGCGCGCCGGACGCCGTGGCCGTCGCGCTGCTGTTCAGTTTCCGTGACGACACGCACGAGCGACGTCTGGCAACCGCGCTCCGGGCGGCGTTGCCCGACGTGCCGGTCGTGGCCAGCAACGAGCTGCTGCCGGTGTTCCGCGAGTACGAGCGGTTCGGCACGACGGCCGCGGAAGCGTTCCTCCGGCCGGTGGTGGCGAGCTACGTGGCGCACCTGGGAGCGCAAGCGGAGCGGCGGGGCACGGGGGAGCTTCGCGTCATGGCGTCCAACGGCGGTACGCTCGCTCCCGACCAGGCGTGTCGCCGCGGCACGGCGCTCGCGCTCTCCGGACCAGCGGGTGGAGTGGAAGGGGCCCGACTCGTGGCCGCCGCGCTGGGGGAGCGGAACCTGCTGACACTCGACATGGGCGGGACGAGCGCCGACGCGAGCGTGGTGCTCGAAGGCGAGGCGCTCATGCACGCCGGCGGGGAGGTGGGCGGCGTGCCGATTGCGCTGCCGCACGTGCTGATCGAGACGGTGGGCGCGGGGGGCGGGAGCATCGCGTGGGTGGACGGCGGCGGCGCGCTCCGGGTCGGCCCGCGGAGCGCGGGCGCCGTGCCGGGCCCCGCGTGCTATGGGCGGGGCGGCACCGAGGCCACCGTGACCGACGCGGCGCTCATGCTCGGGTGGCTCGACGCCGCGACCCCGCTTGCGGACGACCTGCGGCTCGACGCCGCGGCCGCCGCGAGCGCCGTCGCCCGGGTGGCGGCGCGGGCCGGGCTCGAGCCCGCGCGCTGTGCTGCGGGCATTGTCGAGATCGCGACGGCCACCATGGTGCGCGCGCTCCGCCGGGTGAGCGTCGAGCGGGGCCTCGATCCGCGCGCGATGACCCTGGTGCCGTTCGGCGGCGCCGGCCCGCTGTTCGGCTGCCGCCTGGCCGAGAGCCTCGGCATGCGACGCATCCTGATCCCGCCCCATCCCGGCGTGCTGTCGGCGCTGGGGCTCGCACTCGCCCGGCCCAAAGTCGAACACGTGCGAGCTGTGCACGAGCGCGCCGACCGGTTCACCGCCGACACGTGGGCCGCGGCGTTCCGTCCCGTGGAGGACGTCGTGCGCGCGGCGCTGCGCGGCGCGACGGTCGCGCGGTTTGCCGACTGTCGTTATCCCGGGCAGGGCTACGAAGTGACCGTCCCCGCCGACGCCGGGCCGGACGCGGTGGCCGAGGCGTTCCATGCGGCGCACCGCGAGCGGTTCGGGCACGCCGACCCCGCGCGGCCGGTGGAAGTGGTGAACGTGCGGGTGGTGGGGATGGGGGAGGCGGCGGTTGGGCGGATCGGCGCGTGGGCGGGTGGACCGCATGAGAGATTGTGGCTCGAGCCCGGTCGGCGGATCGCCGGACCAGCGACGGTTCCGCTCCAGGACGCGACGATTCGCATCGAACCGGGTTGGGTCGGCACGGTCCACGCGACCGGAGCCCTGCTCATGGAGCGGTC
>JAOTWJ010000034.1 GCA_029862925.1 Gemmatimonadota bacterium | reverse complement strand
GCCACGATCATCAGGATCGCCCCTGCCGCGGGCCAGCTCGACACCTGAAACTGCCCGATGTGCGTTGTGCCGATGAACTTCGGCGTGAACGGCTCGATCGAGAGCGGAGCGTTCGGGGCCAGGTCGTGGCCGTACTCGTACAGCCAGTGCTGCAGCGTGTAGAGCATCACCGCGCCGAACAGCACGAAATCCATCCACCCGATCACCGCGAACGCCATGCGGGCGATGAGCGCGGTCAGAATGGCGAATCCGAAGAACCGCAGGATGAAGAACGGGATGAAGCGAAACTCCTGGAAGTCGTCCGGCGAGATCTCGTGCATCCCGATGTAGTGGTTGAGAAGGTTGATCTCCCGCACGTCACCCTTCACGGTGGTCGGATAGATCTGCATCTCGAGTCCTTTGGGGTACTGCGGGGCCTTGAGGCGAATCCGCCACGTGGGCAGGACCATGGCGGGGAGGATCGCCAGGGACGCGATGACCAGCAGGAGCCGGCCCGGCTTGCTGAGCTCACCCTGGAAGAACTTCGTGAGCAACTCCATCGCGGCCTCGGGGGCTGGTTGTGTGTGAAGCGGTCGGTGGGGCCGGGCCCGCGAATCGCGGGCCCGGCCGCGCCACGGTTACTGCGGCTCCACCAGCAGATAGCCCGTCATCTCGAGATGCAACGCCGAGCAGAACTCGGTGCAATAGTACGGGAAGACGCCCGGGGTGTCGGCGACGAACGACACCGTCTGCGCCTCACCCGGCTCAAGACTCAGGTTGATGTTGTACTTCGCGATGGCGAATCCGTGCGTGGCGTCGTGCGCCTGCTCGACGCTGGTGATGTGAATCGTCACCTTGTCACCCTGGCGCACGCGGATGTGCTCGGGATTGAAGTGACTGCGCACCGCGGTCATGTACACGTGGACCTCGTTGCCGCGTCGTTCGATCCGTTCCTTGCCCGGCAGCACCGCGTTCTTGGCCGGTCCCATCGTTCCAGGGTCGTAACCGATCTGCGGATACGTCTGGAACGGCTTGAGCTTGTCGGCCTTGATCATCTGCGCGTAGTGTGGCTCACCCACACCGATCGGCATGTCGTAGAGGACCTGCATCTTGTCACCCGAGATGTCGATCAGCTGGAAGTTCTGCGGCAGCAGCGGACCCACGTCGTTGAAGCGGTCGAGCGCCCACTTGTTCATGGCGATGAGGTACTTGCCGTCGGGCGACTTCGTGTCGCCCTCGGCGGCCACGAGGTGCCCCACGTTGTACTGCACGTCCACCTGGTCCAGCACCTCCAGCGGATCGAGTCGCCACTTGGTGACCCGAGTGTCGAGGAAGATGCTGGTGTAGCCGTTGCCCTTGTCGTCGAACTGCGTGTGGAGCGGCCCGAGACCCACCTCGAGTTGGCCGTTGATCACCGACGCGAAGTCGAGGATCGGGATGCCGTAGCGATCGTTGTCCGTGAACTGCTTCCCGTCGATCGCGGCCTTGATCTTCTCCCAGGAGTAGACGGTCACGTGCGGGTCCAGCTTGCCGGAGACGACGATGAAGCGGCCGTCCGGCGTGACGTCGGATCCATGCGGGCTCTTGGGCTCCGGGATGAGATAGAGCAGGCCCTCCGCCACGGCGGTCTCCATCGGGATGACTTTCATCCCGCGCGCCATCCGCGTCTTCCCGGCTTGCGTGGCCACTTGGGCCGCCTTCTGCCAGTTGATGACGTGCATGTAGTCCATGTCGTTCTGCGAGGCGCCCGCTTCAAACGGGGGCTTGCCCTGCTCGACACCGCCCGTGGCCATCTCGGTGTTGAACGAGTTCAGGAAGGCCCAGCCAAACGACGGGCCCTTGCCGGCATCGGACAGGTCATGCCAGTAGGGCGGCAGCTCGAGCGAGAACGATGCTGCCGCGTCGAGCCGCCCCTTCTGCCGGTCAAACTTCCAGAACGTGACGACGCCGCGATAATCCTCGGCGTAGCGGTCCATCTCCGCGTAGTCCTTCCAGAGCGGCACCGAGTACTGCGACGGCTCGATGACGTACTCCGTATTGGGCGTCACGAACGCCCCGCCGTGGTTCGTGCCCATGTTCGGATTCGCGACGATCTGCTTGGTCTCGAAATCCCGCAGGTCGATCACCGCGAGGCGCGGGTTGGCCTTGTCGTTGATGAAGAGGAACTGGCCGTCGTAATCCCCGTCGGTTTCGGACAGGGCCGGGTGATGGGAGTCGCCCCACCCGATGTCCCGACCCGCCATGCGCCCCGCGGCCAGCAGTGTCTTGTGCTCCTCCGAGCCGTAGCCAAAGCCCTGCCAGGGCTCCGGGGTGAAGGCGGCGATCATCTTGAGCAGCCGCATGGAGGGCACCCCGATGACCAGTACTTGGCCCGACTGTCCGCCCGACGCGAACGTGAGGTACTCGTCCCGGGCGCCGCTCGGTTGATAGGTCTTGAGCGCCGCCACGACGTCGGCGTCCGACAGTCCGCGCGCGCGCGCGATCGCGCCCATGTCCGCCGAGCCGGCACTCGGGGCGCAGGACTGCATCACGACCACCGTGCCCACCGCGAGCGCGGCAACGGCTGTGAGGGTCCAGGCAAACCGTGGCTTCTTCATCGCAAACTCCTGAGTCGTAAGAGGGTCGAACAGCTCACTGCGAGTCGCGCCGCAGGAACTCGTACAGGGCCCGCGCCTCGTCGGTGCTGACGTTCATGTTGGCCATCGGCGTGGCGTATTCCATGAGCAGCTGCCGCGCGGTCGCGTCCACCTTCAGCATCGAATCGGGCTTGGTGATCATGGCCATGATCCAGTTGTACGCCCGGCGCTCGGTGACGTCCTCGAGATCCGGTCCGGTCAGCCGCCCACCGCCGACGCGGTGGCAACTGGCGCAGGCCTTCTGCTGAAACAGCTCGGCACCCTGCGCGGCGAGCGCTTCGTCGATCGGGCCCGTGGGAGCGGGCGTGACCGCGACGGTCGGGGCGGCGGCCGGTGCGGCCTGGGGTTGACCGGCTTGCTCGGTGCGCTCGCCACACGCGGCCACAACGAGGGCCAACGCCGGCAGTATGAGCCGGCCGGGCAAGGGAAGTCGGGAATTGGGTGACATTTGCGAAGGCTCCGTCAGGGGCTGCCCCGAGACGACGGGGCCATGGGTGCGACGAACGGATGAGACGAACGGATGAGAGGATTGCGGAGTCATATAATAGATATTATCATGCGTTAGTCGTGAATATAGCAGCAATGCGTTTCCCGGCAAGACCCCATCCCAGGAGCCCACGTGCTCTCCGGCACCGCTGAATACGCACTTCGCTCGGTGGTGCATCTGGCCCGTCAGCCGCCCGGCGAGACGGTGCGGGCGGACGATCTGGCACAGGCCGTGGACGTCCCGCGCAACTACCTCGGCAAGGTCCTCCATGAGCTGGTGCGCGGGGGGATTCTCCGCTCATCCCGGGGCAAGCGGGGTGGGTTCCAGCTCGCGGTAGCGCCCGACGCGCTCTCCCTTCTCGAGATCGTGTCCCTCTTCGATCGGCTCGACGGGCAGCGGCGCTGCCTCCTCGGCCGGCCGGAGTGCAGCGACGTCGCCCCGTGTCCGATGCACCATCGGTGGAAGGCCACGTCCGAGCAGATCGCGCGGTTCTTCAAGGAAACGACGATCGGTGACGTGATTCGCTGAGCCCCGCGTCACGCCTGCGGCATCCCTGGAGCCATCCTCATTATTCCGCCCGGCCGAAGAAACCCTCGCGGGCCCGACCACGTCTAAGGGAGTGGACTTGCACGCTGGAGTGAGATGATGGCGGCTCGAACCGTATGCCTACTGTCCGTCGGCGTCCTCCTCACCGCCGTCGGCGCCGCGTCCGCGCAGGGGCCGGACCCGCTCTCCTGTCACGACCGCGGGTCCGACGACGAGCGCTTCTGCGAGATGCGGGAAACGACCCTCCCCGCGGGGCGGGACCCGATTGAGGTCGACGGCGGGCCGAACGGGGGCATCCGCGTGCTTGGCTGGGATGGCCGCGACATCAAGGTGCGGGCGCGGGTCACGGCGGCGGCGCGGTCGGATGCTCGAGCGCGCGAGCTTGCCGATGGCGTGGAGATCACGGCCGACGGGGCCATTCGCGCCCGCGGGCCGCGCGCCGGCCGGCGCGAATGGTGGGCCGTGACGTTCGAGGTGCTGGTGCCGCGGCACGCGAACCTGGATCTGCGCACCACCAACGGCGGCATTCGCGTCGAGGACGTCCGCGGCCGCATCCGGTTCGCTACGACCAACGGTGGTGTCCGCCTGGCCGCCCTTGCCGGCGATGTCGCGGGCCGTACGACCAACGGCGGCGTCGAGGTCGTGTTGACCGGGTCGCGCTGGGACGGGGAAGGGCTCGACGCCCAGACGACCAATGGGGGGGTCCGCCTCTTGATTCCCGATGGCTACTCGGCGCACCTCGAAGCGAGTACCCGCAACGGAGGACTGAGTGTCGACTTCCCGATCACCGTGCAGGGGCTGGTGGGGAAGAGCCTGTCGTTCGACCTCGGTACCGGTGGCCCGACGGTGCGCCTGCGCACGACGAATGGCAGCGTGCGCCTGCAGCGCCAATGAGGCGGTCGTCGGCGACGGCCTGTGCTGTTCCGGAATCCCCGGGTGACTGCGGCGGCTCTCGGCCACCACGCCCCCATTCGGCCAAGGTCAGGCGCCGCCGTCCTCACGGGAGGACAACAACCTCCCGATCGAGGCCGGCATCAACGGCGTAAGTGTAAATTCCACAACGTATTATAAAGTCGTGGGCGACGGGCATCCCCCTTGCATTCCGACCTCCTCGGGAAGGGAGCGGCGGCGCGAACGCGGCAATGGGAGGTGCATCATGCGGGCTCTGGCATCGATGATCGTCCTTGGACTCCTGGCGGTCCCCCTCGGTGACGGGGTGGCGCAGACACGCGGGTTGCGGGTCGTGCACAAGCACCAGGGGTTCTGGCTCAGTGCGGGGGCGGGTGGTGGTTGGGAAGACTTCGACGGGTCGTTTGGCAATCAGGGACGCGGCGGCGCGTTCTATTTGCGGATGGGCGGTACGCCCAATCCGCAGGTGCTGTTTGGCGGTGAGGTGCTGGGGTGGTTCGACGGCGGCGACCCCGATAACTTCGAGCGCTGGAACGTCACGGGCACGGTGCTCGCCTATCCCAGCCGCGCGGGCGGGTGGTTCCTCAAGACGGGGGTGGGCTTCGCCGAGCACACCGTGTTTGGGGCCGAGCGCGGCGGGCTGGGTGCCACGGTTGGCACGGGCTTTGATCTCCGCCTCGGCCGCAATTTCTACGTGACGCCCAACGTGGACTACCTCGTGCAGTTTTTCGACAACTCGACCACCGGCACGCTGCTCGTCACGTTCGGGGTGACCTGGCACTGAGGGGCGTCGCGCGCGCCCGGTCGGCTTCGGCGGCGATGTAGCCGAATGCCGGCCAGCGCTCGCGCGCGGCGAGTATCCGGTCGAGCAGGGCCGCGGCCTCCGGGCCGCGGCCGTTGAGCATGTGCCAGGCCGCGACGCCGTAGGCGGCGGTGACGTCGTCGAGCGTAGCAGGCGTGCCCCCCGGCAGTATTGAATCCACCGGGAGACGGCCGGCGTACAGCAGCAGCAGCCGGTGATAGGTGTGATTCTCGATGACGTCGAGGTCCGGCCGGACCCACGCCATCACCTCCCGCGCTTCTTCGGGGAGGCTCGCGCGGCGCGCGGTGAGGTACAGCCAGTACCCCGCTGCCACGCGCATGTCGTCGTTCTCCGCGGTTCGGCGCGTGCGCAGGAAGGCAATCGCCGCGCGTTCGTAGTCGCCCAGGAGATACCGCGCCAGCCCGAGGTGGTACTGAATGTTCGTCCGCAGCGTGCCGCGCGGCTGATTCCGGGCGTTGGGGAGGCCGTCGGGCTCCACCTCGTCGGGCTGGCGGGCGGCGGCCCGCGCGGCGGCCGTCAGATCCAGCACGGCTGAATCCAGTTGACGAATCGTGATGAAGCGGTGCCCGCGGTGGCGCAGCAGATGGGGTTCACCGGCGTGGGTGGCCAAGCCGCGCGTGTAGATCTCGATTGCTTCGCGGTAGCGGCCCAGGTAGGCGGTCCGGCGGCCCAACCACACGATGGAGTCGACGTTCTCCGGGGCGCGCTCGTACGCCGCGCGAGCCGTGGCGAGTTGAGCCTCGTGGGCGGCGCGCAGGCTGTCGGACAGTGGGGGACGCACCAGCGAATCGCCGAGCAACGAGATCGCTTCCACGGCCGCTCCGGCGGGGACGTGACTCGCCCGGTCGCCCCCGCACGCGAGCGCCACGCCGGCGGTTGCCACGAACCATCCTGTACGCCAGGTCATGTCGCTCACGACTGCCGATCCTCGAGTGCTGGACGCGGAAAGATAATCGTCCCGGGCGGGGTGGGTGGCAGGAGGAGGAGCGAGGTGAACGGCGAACCGGGGAGACGGCTAGCCGTCTCCCCCCTCACCTCACCCCCGGTTCTCGGTGCCGCTCACCTGCTAGAAGCCCGGCACGAACCCAAACTGCCACACCCACCGGTCGCGCTGGAACGCGCGACTGAAGTCGACTTCGACGATGGCGAAGCCGAGCAGGTTGATCCGCAGCCCGACGCCGGCGCTGTAGACGGGCTTGCGGTCCCCACCGAGGAAGAACGCCCGTTCGTCGGCCGCGGTCGGCCCGCCGCTGAGCGTGTACCCGTCGTCCGAGCTCCAGGCCAGGCCCGCGTCGGCGAAGAAGGCCATTTCGATCGGCAAGAACCCGTAGTAGCCGCTGCCGACGCCCAGGGCGCCCAGCAGCGGAAACCGCAACTCGACGTTGGCGACGAGCAGTCGGCTGCCGATGAGCCGGCTGAACAGCGGACACGCGTCGTCGGGCGTAGGCGTACAGTCGCGCGGTTGGAACGAGCCGTCGGTGTAGCCGCGTACCAGCCCGGTGTAACCCAGGAAGAGGGGCTGCAGGCGCGCGTCTTCCGCGTCGCCCGCGTAGCGCCCGTAGTGCACGAGCCGGGCGGCGAGCGTGAAGGGGCGCGCCGGCACCACGTAGCGTCGATAGTCGGCGAGGAGCCCGACGTAATCCAGGGTGCCGACGACCGGCGAGACCTCGAGCCGATAGCGCTGGCCGAGGATGGGCGACGTGGCGCCGAACAGCGACTTGTCGTACACGAGCGCCGCGCTGGCCAGGCCGACCGTGACGGGGTCGTACGGGGTGGAGCTCTGTTTGTCCTCGCTCAGCCGCTGGCCGGTGAAGAAGTCCCGGACCCGGGTTTCGACTTCCTCCTCGTAGCGCACGTCCCGTCCGCCCAGCGAAAGTTCGAGCCGCTGCACCCGGCTGAGGGGGTAGGCGATCCGACCGGAGAGGTCGCGGTAGGTTTGGCGGAAGCGGACGATCTGCTCGACGACCACCGCGTTCCCCGAGGCGTCGGTGCCCACGCCGGCCGTGTAGAACCCCGTCACGTACGGGATCTGTTGGGCGAACACGCCCCAATTGACGCGGCGCCGCAGGTTCGCGTAGCCGACGAGGGCGGTGATGTCGTCCGGCACGCTGCCGTTGATCTGGAGCGCCGTCGTCAGGTTCCGGTTGCCCAGCATGTCGCTCCAGTAAAGCGCGGCACCGGCCCCGATATAGGAGCCATACTGATCGGCGCCGATGAGGAGCTGCGGCTGCGCGATGTAGTCCAGGCCGAGGCCGGCCGAGTACTTCTTGCTCGCGAACTCCGCCGTGTCCGGGAGGCCGGTGCGCGTGTCGGCCAGCACGCGGACCACCTGGTCGTCCAGCCGATCGGTCGGTGGCAGGCGATCGGGCCGGCCGGCGGCGAATTCCGGAATCACCGGCGTGCCGGCAAGCACGGCGGGGTCGCTCACCAAGTACAGGTGCGTGCCGCCCTCGTCGTACACGCTGATCACGGCGCGCTCCTCGTTTAGCGCGACCGACAGCGCCGGGCTCGTGGGCGTGATCCCCGAGATGCCGGTGTACAGGTTCGTGACCTGGGAGAGCGCGCCCTCGGCGAGGTGTACGCGGTACAGGTTGGTGATGCCGCTCGCGTCAGACAGGAAGTAGAGGCTCGCGCCGTCCGAGGCCCACTGCGGATTCAGGTGTTTCCCGTGGTCGAACCCGGGAGCGCGCTCGACGGCACCGGTCGCGGGGTCGAGCAGCCCGATCTGGTATTCGCCATAGGCGAGCTGGGCGAGATCGGTCGAAAACCGGTCGGTGGCGAAGGCAATGCGCCGTCCGTCAGGTGACCAGGCCGGCTGCAGTTCGCCGTAGGGATCGTTCGTCAGGCGGCGCAGCTCGTCGCGCTCCAGGTCGTACAGGAAGAGGTCCGACAGCCCGCCCTGGATGGCGGCGAACACCAGCGTGTGACCATCGGGCGACCAGGCGGGCGAGTAGATCTCGCCCAAGGTGGGGAACCGGACGTCGCGCTGGCGATCGCCTGAATCGACGTCGATGAGCGTGATGACCGGCCGGCCCTTAGTGATCCCCGCCAGGGCGAACGTGCGGCCGTCCGGGCTCCAGGCCCCGGCCGAGCTGATGTACTGCAGGCTCTCGAAGTGCGGATCGACCGCCGTCTTCGTGAGCTTGCGGATGATCCCGCCGGTTTCCAGATCGCCGATGAACACGTCGACGGAAAAGAGGTCGCGCGTCGAGATGAATGCGACGCGCCGGCCGTCCGGGCTGATCTGCGGCGCCACGTTCATGCCTTTGCGCTCGCCGAACACGATCGTCCCGTACTGGGTGGGGGGCTGCGTCAGCTCGACGATCGGCCCGTACGCCTCCCGCAGCGCGGCGTGCCATGCGTTGCTGAGCTCGGGCAGGCTGGCCCCGAGGATGCCCGCCAGCGCCGCCTCCGGGTCGTTCGAGCGGCCGGCCGTCTTGAGCAGGCGGCCGACGACCTCGTCGCCGTAGCGACCGGCGAAGTAGGCCCACAGCGCCTGGCCGTAGCGATAGGGGAACCAGCGGTAGGGATCGCCGAGCTGGGAGATCGTCGGCAGCTTGCGCCGCATCTGATCGCGCATCCACATCGCCGTGTGAGGGTCGACCGGCCCGACCGACAGGTACTCGGCCATGCCCTCGATGAACCACAGCGGGAGCCGCAATGCGCCGGGAATACCGCCCGTCTGGACCGACCGGCCCTCCCCCGTAATGTCGAATTGGAACGCGTGCACCAGCTCGTGTCCGAGCACGTGGTCGGTGTCCTTGAGGCCCGCGGCGAAGGGCAGCACGATCCGCCGTTTGAAGACCTCCGTGACGCCTCCCGTGCCTTCGCCCAACTCGCCGGACAGCGCGTTGGTCTGCTCGAAGTGCGGGTGGTTGGCGTACATGATGAGCGGCTGCCGGCTGCCAAGCTCGTGGCCCAACAGCTGGGCCAGCCGGGCGTACCATCGTTCCGCCATGCGCCCCGCGAGGAGCGCGGCGTCGCGTTCCTCAGCGTAGTAGTAGATGTCGAAGTGCTCCGTCTGGAGCACCTGGAAGTCGAACGACTCGTATTGGACCTTGTTGCGTCCGAAGTACTGGGCGTCGGCCGTGGAGACGCCGAGGGTCAGCGCGAGGAGCGCGCTGGCCAGTGCGATCGAGAGCCGAGTGCCGCTGCCGAAAAGCGTCATGCGGTCGTCCATGGGATGAAGCTGCGTGGCGAACGGGCGGACCTGCTAGGTGCTACCGCGACTCGGCCGGCGGGTTCCCCACGGTGGGCATGGTGCCGGTCGGGAAGGCGGGCATTTCGCCGGTCATCTGCCGGAAGCGCTCCGCGGGCTCGACATACTCCTCGCGGTACATCCGGATGAGCTCGAAGAAATAGCTCAGGGCCAGCGGCCCCACCAGGATGCCCAGGACCCCGAAATACCGGATGCCGGCCAGGGCGCCGACGAGCGTGACCACCGGGTGGATCCGCGCCCAGCGCCGGTAAATCACGGGGCGGATGAAATTGTCGGCGCTGCTCACGATCACGAGGCCCCACGCCAGCAGACCCACGGCGGCTCCCCAGCGGCCGTCCAGCGCCAGCACGACGGAGGCCGGGGCCCAGATGAGCCCGCTGCCCACCACGGGCAGGACGGACAGGATGCCCGTGATGGTGCCCCAGAACAGGGCGTCGTCGAGCCCCAGCACCCAGAACGCGGTCCCCAGCAGCACGCCCTGCACAAGGGCGATGACCACGACGCCGAGGATCGTCGAGTTGGTCACGTCCCGGAAGCGCTGCCGCAGCAGCTCCGTGTTCTCTGCAGAAAACGGGACGTAGGGGCGGAACGTTTCCCACGAGTCGTCGGGGCGAAGCAGCAGGAAGTACACCCCGAACAGGGCGATCGTCACATTGAGCACCGCGCGGGTGGCCGTGCCAATGAACCCGAAGGCGGAGGCGCCGAGCCAGCGGACCAGTTGCTGGCCGGCGTCGGCCACCGAGGGGCCGACGGCGTATCCGGCCACTTCGACGTCTTTGACCCGGGTGAGTAGCGGGCTCTGGACGATGCCCGAGGCGATGTTCTGCGCCTGCGTGACGAGCAGGGTCGCGACCGAGGCGCCGGGCAGCAGAATCAGGAGGGCCGCCGCCCCCGTGACCACGGCCGACGCCACCGCCGGACTGAGGTAGCGGCGGAACCAGGCGTTCAGCGGCGCGAACAGCGCATACAGCACCGCGGCGCCGAGGAGGCCCGTGGCGTACGGGGACATCGCGACGAAAATGCCGATGCCCAGGAGGAGAATGACGAAACCGGCGCGCTGCCGCCGCGTGTCGAGGAACGCCATGCGAGGAAGCTACACATCGAGGAACCTCTACGGCAGGGCGGGGAGACGGTGCCGCGATGTAGGTTTCGGGCCATGGGAACCCGTGCGCGCCAGCCGTCGCCGAGTGCCACCGCCCGCCGGGCGGTGGCCAGGTTGGCGGCGGCCGGATCGGCGCGCCGCGCGGCGGGGATGCTCCGGTATTTCCGGGCCGACGAGGACGTGCGCTTCCACGGGGTCGCGTTGCCGACGGTGCGCCGGATCGCGCGCGACATCTGGACCGCCGCGCGCGGCCGCTGGGACGTGCGGACGGCGACCGCGTTCACCGACCGCATGGTGAGCGCACCGGAGCTCGAGACCAAAGCCGTGGGCATCCTCGTGCTGGGTCGATGGTCGTCCGCGTTTCCCCGCGGGCTGCTCCCCACGGCCCGACGCTGGCTCGCGGACGGGCACCTGGCCACGTGGGCGGCCGTGGACCTCGTGGCGCCCACCGTCCTCACGCCGCTCGTGCGGCAGTATCCCGAGCTCGCGCCACGCGTGGCAACGTGGACCAGGGCGCGGAGCCTGTGGGTACGGCGCGCCGCCGCCGTCACCTTCGTGCCCCTCGCGCGCCGCGGCGAGCGGCTCCCGCTCGCGTATCGCGTGGCCCGGGCGCTGGCCGACGACGACCATGACCTGATTCACAAGGCGACCGGCTGGTTGCTGCGCGAGGCGGGAAAGACCGATATGGCGCGGCTCGAGGCGTTTCTCCGCGCAGAGGGGCCGCGCCTGCCGCGGACGACGGTGCGCTATGCCATCGAGCGGTTCCCGGTGGGGGCGCGGCGGCGGTTGCTCGAGGCGACCCGATGACGGGCGCGCGCGGCCGGCTGGAAGCGGCGGCCGAGCTGGTCCAGCAGGTCGTGCCGCCGACGCCGCAGCGCCGCTGGCCGCTGCTGGCCGCCCGGGCGCGCTGCGATCTCTGGGTCAAGCACGAGAACCACGCGCCGACCGGGGCCTTCAAGGTCCGGGGCGGGCTCGTGTACCTCCACGAGCTGCTCGCCGGCGGGGCGCGGCCCACCGGGGTGATCGCCGCCACGCGTGGCAATCACGGGCAGAGCGTGGCCTTTGCCGCCGCGCGCCACGGGCTGGCCGCGACGGTGGTCGTACCTCATGGCAACAGCCGCGAGAAGAACGCGGCGATGCGGGCGTTTGGCGCGACGTTGCTCGAACACGGCCGCGATTTTCAAGAGGCGCTGGAGTACGCGCGCGGGTTGGCCTCGGAGCGGAACCTCCATTACCTGGCCTCGTTCGCCGAGCCGCTCGTGCGCGGTGTCGCGTCGTACGCACTCGAACTGTTCCAGGGTGTGCCCAACCTGGACGCCGTCTACGTGCCCGTCGGGATGGGATCGGGCATCTGCGGCGTGATTGCGGCGCGGGACGCCCTGGGGCTGCGCACCCGCATCGTGGGCGTCGTGTCCGACGCCCTGCCGGCGTATCGCCTGTCGTTCGAGGCGGGGCGGCCGGTCCCGACCCCGCCCGCCGACACCATTGCGGACGGGCTCGCGTGCCGCGTCCCGGATGCGGACGCCGTGGCGATGATCCGGGCGGGGGTCGACCGCGTCGTGTCGGTGTCGGAGACCGCGATTCGCGCGGCGATGCGGTACTACTTCTCGGACACGCACAACGTGGTCGAGGGCGCCGGCGCGGCTCCGCTCGCGGCGGTTCTGGCGGAACCGGACACGGTCCACGGGCGTCGGGTGGCGGTCATCGCCTCGGGCGGGAACGTCGACCGGGAAGTCTACGGCGCGGTGCTTCGGGAGGGCTTGAAAGATCCCGAGACGTGAAACGTGAAAACTGAAAAGTGAGAAGTGAAAAGCGCGCCACCATTGCACCCGGTGCTCACGTTTCACTTTTCACGTTTCACCGGCCTACAGCGGCAGCCTCCCCAAGACCGCGTACCCCGTGAGCTCGATATAGCCACGCCCGATGACGGCCCCCCTCCCGTCGCGCACGACCACGGCGCCTTCCCAGTACGCCAAATCCGCGATGAGGCGGCTGACGTTCTCCTGGTTCGCTACCACGGGCTCGAGATCCAGCTCGAGACCGGCGCTTGGCACGCGCACCCGCCACCGGGCCGGGTAGACCGCACCGGTGGCGTCGCTGCGCCACCGGGCGCGCACGTCGATCGTCCAGTCCGCCGGCGTAAGGAAGCGGACCGTCCCGCTGCCGGCCACCACGGTGCCGCGGCCGTAGTCGACGCCGCCGGTGGAATCGCGCAGGACATACAGCATCAGCTCGCGACCGTCGTCGAGGTGCAGGCTGAACCAGTCCCATCCCACTTGCCCGGCCCCCAGCTGATTCGAGCCGAATTCCTTGTCCATCCAACTCGTGCCCTCCACCGGCAGCGTGTCGCCGTCCACCACGACCGTGCCGCGGGTGGCGAGCCGCGTGAAGCTGTAGTACTGACTGGCGGCCGTGGGGCCGTGGCCTTTCCGGCTGAATCCGTTGGGGCCCTGGAAGACCAGCGGCTTGGCAGGCCGGGTGGTCAGCGCGAAGCCCGTGCGGGCCCGGGTGTCCCGCATCGCGACGTTGAAGGCGGCGCCATTCCAGGTGAGGGTCCAACGCTCGCCGGTGCCCGGAGGACCGCGGCTCCACGCGAGGAGCGTATCGGGGAAGGGATGGAACGCGCCGAGCAGCGGGGTGGCGCGATACACCAGCTCGCTGAAGCGGTGCTGCCCCGTGCGCCGATCCGTCAGCGCGGCGTGGCCCATGATCAGGTCGGAGGCCGCCCAGGTCGACTGCAGCTCGGGGCCGCTCGGCAGCAGTCCCACCCGGAAGAACGTGAACTGGTACCCGAACCGGGGCGCGGTATCCCCCACCGGCGTGAGATGTCCGGTGAGGTACCACCACTCGGTCTGGTAGCCGGCGTGCGACCAGTGGTCTCGCGGGAACGACCACACGTACGCGGAGTCGGCCGGCTGCCAGGATGGCGTCTGTGAGTCGGCGGGCAGGGCGGTCACGACCATCGCGGCGAATGCCACGCGGCAGGCCGGTGCACGGCGGCGGTCACACATCGTCGCGTGCCAGCTCCGCAGCCGTGGTGCGGCTCGCGCGGAAGGCGGGGTACAGGCTGGCGGCCACCGCGGCGGCGAGCAGCGACGCGGCCTGCCACGCGAGCGCCGCGAGCGGCACGCTCACCTGGATCGTCCACCCGAAGTAGGCGCGATTGATGACGAGGATGAGGATCGCCGCGAGCAGCATCCCGCCGGCGCCGCCGAGCACGAGACCCAGCGCGCCCATCCCGATGCCCTCCGCCACGAAGATGCCGAAGACCTGTCGCGTGCCGGCACCCAGCGCGCGATAGAGGGCCAGCTCCGACAGGCGCTCGTGGGCCAGGACGAGGAGCGTGAGCGTGATGCCCGTAACGGCGATGAGCAGCGCCATGCCCTGCAGCATGCGTGTGATGGCGAACGTCTGTTCGAAGATCGTGAAGACTTCGGCGCGCAGAGTCCGGTTGCTGCGCAGCAGGAGCGGCGTGTCGGGGTACCGAGCCCGAATGGCGTCCACCGTCGCCTCGGCATCCGCGCCGGGCGCGAGGTAGAGGGCGATGCTGTTGACGGGGCCGGCGCCGAAGGCGGCGTTGAGCGTGGGCAGGCTCAGGATGACGGTTCCGCCCTCGGAGCTGTAGTCGTAGTACACCCCCGCGACGACGAAGCGCCGCTCGCCGGTGGGGACGGACAGCGGCAGGGAGTCGCCGAGGCCGAGACCGGTCTTGCGGGCGAGCGGTTCGGAGATCAGCACGGCCCCGCGCTCGTGCACGGCCGCGAGCGCCGATGTGCGCTCGCCGGCGAGCAGCGGCAGGTGACTGTCGTCGTACGGGATCCCCATCTCCACGCCCGCGAGCGCGATGCGGCGCTCGCCCGTGTAGCCCGGAAATCCACGCAACCGGTCGACGGCGCGGACGCCGGGCAGCGCGGCGAGCGCGGCGGCGAGCGCGGAATCGAGCGTCGCCTCCGTGCTGCGGCCACGCCACGATGGCGTCGTGATGTAGACGTCGGCACGCAGCGAGCTGTTCACCCAAACCTCGAGCGTGCGGCGGAAGCTCCCGATCATCAGCGTGATGCCGACCAGCATGCTGACGGCGATGCCAAGGGCGGCGATGGCGAACGCCGTCGTCTGGAGCCGCACGCCGAGGCTGCGGAGACTGTACCGCCAGCCGAAGTCGGTGATGCGGACCAGGGCTGCCAGTCGCTGCACGAGCAGCGGGGTGCCGAGCGGCAGGGCCGCGAGGAGCGCGATCGCCAGGACGAAGCCGGCGCCTCGCCAGTCGTGGCCCCCGACGACGTACCACAGGCCGGTCGCCGCCAGGAGGGCGGCGCCGCTGCCCGCGAGCGGCAGCGCTGCCGACCCGAGCCGCTCGTGGAGGGTGAACGCGGCGAGGAGCGTCTTCGTGTCGCGCCGGCTCATGTCCAGGGCCGGGAGCAGGGCGCCGGCGACGGCGCCGCCGATGCCGATCGCCGCCGCCAGCGCGAACAGCGCCCGCGGCACGTACAGCCGTTCGATGGCGTCCAGCAGATACAGGTTCGTGAGGGTCGCGCTCACGACCTCCACGTTGACGCGCGCCGCCCAGTATCCGAGGGGCAGCCCGAGCGCGACGCCGAGTGCGCCGAGCAGCGCCACCTCGACGGCAATGACGGCGAACACCTGTCGCGGGGTCGCGCCGAGCGAGCGCAACAGCCCGAACTCGGCGCGGCGGCGCACGAGCGAGGCCTGCGTCGCGCTGTAGACGAGGAAGAGGCCGACGAACACGCTGATGAGACTCAGCGCGGTGAGATTGAGGCGAAACGCCGCCAGCAGGCCCTCGGCCCGTTGGGTGCGCTGCTCTGGCGAGAGCACGTCGACCCCGGGTCCGAGCGTCTCCCGCAACCGTCCGGCCAGCGCGTCCAACTCCGTGCCGGCGACGGCGCGCACGTCAA
This sequence comes from Gemmatimonadota bacterium, assembly GCA_029862925.1. GTDB lineage: Bacteria > Gemmatimonadota > Gemmatimonadetes > Gemmatimonadales > GWC2-71-9 > JAOTWJ01. The sequence continues at coordinate 9,828 of JAOTWJ010000034.1, read as the reverse complement.
TTTGATGAATGCGGCCGGGCTCGCCGAGCAGGGCCTGTGCCTGGGCGAGGTCGAGCACGATCAGCCGGGTCCCGGCCAGCGGCGTCAGCCGCCGGAAATCCACGAGGGCGCCGACCTTGAGACGGGCGCGCCGCACGCCGCTGGTCACGGTGAACGTGTCGCCCACCGCGAGGTCCAATTCGGTGGCGAGCTCCGGGCTCACGGCCGTCCACCCGGGGGTGGCTAACACGGCGGCGGGGTTCGCGAGGGTCGCGCCAACAGCGGGTCCCCCCGTGCGGGAGGTGACGAACGGGATGCGGATCGGCGCAAAGAAATCCACCCCCACGGCATCGAGGAAGTAGTCCGGTCGGTCCGCCAGGGTGACCGACGTGCGGGAGAGCGCCCAGGCCCCCGCCACGTCGGGGTCCGCGAGCACCGCCGGATACAGGGAGTCGGGAAGGGTGGGGGTCCGGCCGAGCACGCTGAGGTCGGCCTCGCCGCTGACGGCTTGGACGCTGCCCGTGAAGGCGGCGAGGGCGCTCTGGTTCAGGATCTGAACCGTCAGGACCGAGGCGACACCGAGGGCCACGCCGACGATGGTCAGCAGATAGAGGCTGGGGGCCCGCCGCAGATTCGCGGCGACGACCCGCACCAGATAGCGGATCATCCCGTGTCCAGCACGCCGCTGTGAATCTCCCAGGTCTCGTCGGCAAGTGCGGCGAACTCGCGGCTGTGCGTCACGTACAGGAGGGTCGTGCCTTCCTCGGCGACGAGGGCGAGCAGCAAGTCCATGACGGCCCGCCCATTGGCGTCATCGAGGTTTCCCGTGGGCTCGTCGGCGAGGAGCAGGCGCGGACGACGCAGCAGGGCCCGCGCGATCGCGACGCGCTGCATCTCGCCGCCGGAGAGGTGCTGCACGGGATCGCGGGCGCGATCCTCAAGACCGACGCGCGCCAGGAGCTGCCGGATCCGCGCATCGACCGCCGCTCCCCGCTCGCCGGCGATCAGCGCCGGCAGCGCCACGTTGTCGTGCAGGGAGAGGTGAGGCAGGAGGTAGAAGAACTGGAACACCAGTCCCACGGCGTCCCGGCGGAGCCGAGTGCGCGCCGTCTCCGACTCGCGCTCGAGCGGTCGGCCGAACAGGCCGACCGAGCCGGTGGTGGGCACGTCGATCCCAGCGGCCAGATGCAGCAGCGTGGATTTTCCACTGCCGCTCCGGCCGACAATGGCGATGGTGCGACCCATCGACGTGGCGAACGTCACGTCGCGAAGCGCATAGCGGCTGCCGCTCGCGAACGTATCGTACACCTTCGAGACCCGGTCGAAGGCGAGCACAGGTGTCGTCACGGGCGGGAAAGATAGCGGGTTGGCGCGCCGGTCCCATCAACCGCCGTTGCCCCACGGGGGCGATCCGGACAGTTTCCTTCCACGCCATGCCACGCCGCGGCGCTGATCACCGCCGGACTTCTGCCTGGGGACTCTGCCATGCGTGTCTTGTTTGGTCTCGCGCTCTCGCTCGCGTCCGCTCCCGCCCTTTCGGCCCAGCAAGTGCTCACGCCGGAACGGCTGCTCCGGTTGCACCGGGTCTCCGCACCGGCGGTCTCACCGGACGGCCACCAACTCGTCTACGGGGTGCGGACCATCGACGTCGCCGCGAACAGCGGCAACACGGATCTGTTTCTGCTGCCCACCGCCGGCGGAACCGCAATCCGCCTGACCGACACCCCGGGCTCCGAATCCGGCGCTCGGTGGCGGCCCGACGGTCGCAAGATCGGGTTCCTGACGGCCCGCAGCGGCTCCATGCAACTCTGGGAGATCGATCCTGACGGCGCGAACCCGCGCCAGGTCACGAACGTCGACGGCGGGATCGGCAACTTCCGCTACGCGCCCACGGGCGCGCACGTCTCGTTCACCCGGGCGGTGAAACTCGATCGCACGGCCACCGAGGTCTATCCCGACCTGCCCAAGGCCCAAGCCCGGATTCTCGACCAGCTGATGTACCGGCACTGGGATGCGTGGCGGGACTATACGTACAGCCACCTGTTTGTTGCGGAGTACCGCGATGGGACGATTGGCGCCCCGGTGGACGTCATGCCGGGCGAACGGTGGGACACACCACTCCCGCCCTTTGGCGGCGTCGAACAGATCGCGTGGCGGCCCGACGGACGGGCGATCGCCTACACGGCGAAGAAGCTGACCGGCGCCGCGGCGGCGGCGAGCACCAACGCGGACGTCTACCTCTACGACCTGACCACCCGCACGACGGCCAACCTGAGCGCCCCGAACCCCGGCTACGACGTCGAGCCCGTGTTTGCCCCGAACGGCCGCTCGCTGGCCTGGCTCAGCATGGCGCGTGACGGGTACGAGGCCGACCGGAATCGGTTGTTCGTGCGCGATCTCGCGGCCGGCCGGACGTGGGAGGCCACGGCGGGGTTCGATGGCGATGCGCACGGCCCGACGTGGGGCGCGAACAGTCGAACCGTGTACTTCACCTCCGAGACCGAGGCCACCGTCCAGCTGTTCGCGGCCGACGTGACGACGCCCGGGGTGCGGCGCATCACCAGCGGTGACCACAACTCCACAGCCGTGGCCGTCGCGCGGCAGGGGCGGGCGCCGGTGCTGGTGGCCGGCCGGCAGGCCATGGCGGCGCCCACCGATCTGTACCGCGTGGATCCGGCGACGGGGACGGCGGTGCCGCTCACGCGCGTCAACGACGCGGTGCTCGCCGGGGTTGCGCTCGGTCGCGTGGAGCGGCGCATCGTTCCCGCCACCGACGGGGCGCCGATCCACACCTGGGTTATCTACCCGCCCGGCTTCGACCCCGCGCGCCGGTACCCCACCATTCTCTACGCGCAGGGCGGGCCGCAGTCGGCCGTCAGTCAGTTCTTCTCCTACCGCTGGAACTTCCAGGCGCTGGCGGCCAACGGGTACATCGTGGTGGCTCCCAACCGGCGCGGGGTGCCGGGGTTCGGGCAGGCGTTCAAGGAACAGATCTCCGGCGACTGGGGTGGGCAGGCGATGCGGGACCTGTTGAGCGCGATCGACGACGTGGCCCGCGAGCCGTACGTGGACCGATCACGGATGGGGGCGGTGGGCGCGAGCTTCGGCGGCTACTCGGTGTTCTGGCTGGCCGGGCATCACGAGGGTCGCTTCCGAACGTTCATCGCGCACGACGGGGTCTTCAATCTGGAGAGCATGTACGGCGCGACCGAGGAGCTGTTCTTTCCCACGTTCGATCTGCAGGGACCCTACTGGCAGCAACCCACACCGCCGAGCTACGCAGCGTTTTCCCCCCACCGCTTCGTGGACAAGTGGGACACGCCGATGCTCGTGATTCACGGGGAGCTGGACTTCCGCGTCCCGGTGACCGAAGGGATGCAGGCCTTTACGGCCCTGCAGCTCAAGGGGATCGAGAGTCGATTGCTGTATTTCCCGACCGAAGGGCACTGGGTGTTGTCGCCGCAGAACAGTCTGCTGTGGCATCGGGTGTTCTACGACTGGCTGGGGAGGTATCTGCAGCGGCCGGGGAGCTGATCCGGCCGCTGCCCGCCGCCTGGCGGTGGGCCGGCGGCTCAGGGCACCGCCGCCGACTCCGACGTAGCGGCGGGCACACCCCCGCGCTTGACCGCGAGGCGTGCCAGGCCCGTCAGGAGCAGGACTGCGCCAAACGCGCACACGATGACGGGTCCCGTGGGGAGGTCGAACTTGAACGACACGCCGAGCCCGGCGGCCGCGGCCACGGCGGCGGCCAGCCAGCTGATCGCGATGAGCGGGCGCACTTCTCGCGTGAAGAGGAAGGCGATCACGGCCGGCACGACGAGGAACGTGAACACCAGCAGCACCCCCGCGATGGGCACCGCAAGCGTGATCGCGATCCCGAAGGTGAAGTAGAACAGGAAATCCCACCAGCGGACCCGCCATCCCGACTCGACGGCGGCCGCCTCGTTGAGCGACACGGTGAAGAAGCGACGCCGCAGGGCCCAGTGCACCAGGCCGATCCCGACGTACACGAGCGCGAGCCGTCCGATCTGCGGCCATGTGACCCAGAGGATGGACCCCGCGAGCGCCTCCCTGATCGTCTCGGCGCCGTGCGGGGCCTTGTCGGCCACAAGCAGGGTGGCGGCGGACGCCACGACGTAGACGATCCCGATGATGGCCTCATGCGGTACGCGCGGTTTCCCCTTGGTCGTGCGCGTGATCGCGAACAAGAGCGCGCCCAGGGTCGCGAAACCGAAGGCGAAGGCATAGCCGCTCACCGACTCGGTCTCCAGGCCGGCGAGGAGCGCCGTGGTACTGCCGAGCGCGGCCATCTGCGCCAGCGCCAGATCGACGAAGATCACCCCGCGGGCGATGATGTGGACCCCCAGGTACCCCAGCATGGCGACGAACACCATGCTGGCGACGAAGGGTGGGATCATGATCTGGATGAGTTCCGGCATGCGCGGCTCGCAGGCGCTAGGGGTGAGCAGTCCGGTCGCCGAAGGCGAGGCGCAACTCGCGGACCCAGAGGGACACCAGGTCGATGTAAGTGTCGGTACCCGGCGCACCTTCCGCGTTCGACGGCACGGAGACCGCCTTGGCGCCGGTCCGGGCGGCCACCGAGCGGACCTGGTTGTAGTCGTAGTAGTTCGTCGAAAAGAGCACTCGGACGCCGCGATCCCGCATCAGCGTGATGATGTCGCTCACGTGCCGGGGGCTCGGCGGGATTCCGGGCTTGGGCTCGATGTAGTCGATGCAGGGGATGCCGAACGCGCGGCTGAAGTAGTCCCACTCCTTGTGATAGCAGACCAGGGGTTTCCCGCGAAAACTCTCTCCCTCCTTGAGCCAGCCGCCCAGCCGCGTCGCGAGTGGTTGCCCCTGGTAGGCTTGCGACTGCAGGAAGCCCCAGAGCTGCCCCTGCCGCGCGAGATCGAAGACCGCGTCGGTGCCGAGGAGCGACACCAGCTCGCCCCCGACATAGGCCTGTAACACGCGCTCCTTCCAGGCGGCAAAACGATCGTCGTAATCGGCCGCGCCCGCGGGGTCCAGCCGCTTCACCGCCGCTAGGATGTTTGCGCCGATCACGATCCCGTTCGCGGGGTCCGTCCAGATGTGCGGGTTCCCGAACACGTGGATGTCCCCGGCTGACCGGCTCACGGTGGCGGGGACGTCCAGCAGGTTCACGCCCGGGTAGGCGTTCACGTAGCCCGGACCCCCCTCCGCCACTTTCCGGTTTCCCGCCTTGTCCAACAGCGTCGGCACCCACAGCTCGAGATCCAGGCCGGTCGTCACGAAGAGATCGGCGCGCTTGAGCTCGAGCACGTAGCTGGGCCGGGGCTGGACAAAATGCGGGTTCTCGTCGCCGCGGGCGATCGAGCTCACGGTCATGCGGTCGCCGACGATCTCCCGTGCAATCGCGGCGTAGGTCGTGAGCGAGGTGACAATGTGCGGCTTGTCTTGAGCGGCCACGGGCCGGGGCGTACCCAGCACGACCGCGGCCAAGAGGAGCGCGCGCAGCGGCCCGCAGGCGTCCGGGGAGCAAGGTGCACGCATGGTCAGTAGGTCTCGTGCTTGTGGGGGCCGATGGCCCAGACAGTTTGGAGGAGCAGCAGGTTGCGCGTGTCGCGCCCACCCAGGGCGAGTGCGTCGCGCTGGTGCTGCCATTCGAGGCGGAAGTACACCCATTCGCTCTGCCACCACGTGAGTGCCGGGACGACGGCCCAGGTGTGCGCACTGGGAACGGCCAGCGGCTCGACGTAGTCGAATCGCGTCCCGGCAAACAGCCGCCGCGTGAGCTGGTACTGTGCGCCGAGGAACGCGCCCGTGTAGTTGACGGTTGTGCCGGCCTCGGACCGGCGGTTGACATAGCCCTCTCCCCGGAGCGTGAACGAGCGGTACAGGGCGCGTGCCGGCGGGCGCCACGTGAGGCGGAACCCGGTGCCGGCCACCGTGCTCGTGAGGTTCGAATCCGGATTCGACCCGCCGAGGATCGTGCCGCCGACCTGGAAGAACACGGCCGGGCTCACCTGCCAGAACACGTTGAGGTGCCCCAGCCCCGCCAGCTGTCGCCCCCCACCGAACAGGGCCTCGTTGCCCGCGAGGGTCACCTGTCCCCAGAGCTCGTAGGTGCCAGCGGCGCCCCCGCCGACGGGCACGGCCCAGTAAAGGCCGAGGCCATCGCCCCGCAGGCCCTCGTCTCCGAAGTACTCCCGCAGCACGAGCGGCAGCTCCGATTCGGGAAGCGCATGCGGGTGCCAGCGGTTCAGTTCGCCGACCTGCTGCCGGAACCGACCGAGATCCAGCCGCAGGCCGCCCGGCAGCCCGCTCCAGTACGCGTACCCCTCCTCGATCTCGACGCCTTCCTCGCTCGCGGCGAGAAAGATCTTGGTCTTGGCGTACGGATCGAGGGCCGCCTGAAACGAGAACTCGAACTCCCGGACGTCCACGTTGTCCTCGTCGGGCGTGTCGGGGTCCGCGCGGAGGCGCACATCACCGGTGGCGCTGATCTCGGGGTTCAAGCGGTTGAGGTTGCCGCCGCGATCCCCGGCCGGCGCGGGCCCGGAGTCCGCCCGAGGTGGCGTCGTATCCGTGCGAACGGCCGCGCGGGCCGCGGCGCGGAGCGCTGCAAGCTCGTCGACCGCCCGGGCCGTATCACGCTGGCCCGGGCTCAGACGGGCGACGATGCGCTCGAGCGAATCGAGCCGCGCCCGAAGCCGCCGCAGCTCGGCGGCGAGGGAATCGGCGCGCGGGTTGGGGTCCTGCGCCCGCGCCACTGGCGGCACCAGTCCGAGAAGGAGCAGCGCGGCGCCCGCGGCCCGGCCGACGCGCAGGGCCCGAGCCCGCGCGGTTCCCAGCTTGGTGGTGACGGCATCGATCATGATCGTGTTTTCCTGCCCGTGGTTCCCGGTGCGATGGCGCAAGCCAGCCACCCGATCCCGCAGCGAGGGCGCTGGCCGAGCTAGATGGACCGAGTCGGGGGTGCCCGCGAGCGGCGGGCCGATGCGCGGAAGCGTCGGGGGGCGTGCTGCGGCGCGCGCAGGGCCACGTGGGTGATCGTCCCGGGTCCCACGGGAAGCGCGCCCGCGCTTGCGGGCGTGCGGAGCGTAATGGTCTGACACAGCTGGCAACGCGCTTCGTCATGGGATGGGGGGCAGTCGGTCCCCCCGAGCCGTTCGACGTGCGATCCCGACGCCTGCCCCGCTCGGTGGCTGACCTCGAGGGGTTGCCACGCCGCGAAGACGGCGAGCTGCGCGGCCAGGAGCAGCAAGCCCGCCAGAGGCCGGAACGGCAAAACCGATCGGAGCATCGCGCGTTTATAGTACGTCGTGCGCGCACATGTTCCAAACGGCCCTCCGCTCGGATTGCCGGAGGGGTTTCAGCCGGCGCGGTGGTTGCGGGGCCCACACGCCCAGACCGTGGGGGCCCGCCTGCTCCGGTCGCGGGACGGTGTGCGACTCCGGCGGGAACGGCTGACGACTCCGGACGGCGACTTCCTGGATCTCGACTGGGCCGAGGTGCCGGGTCAGGCGAGCGGAACGGGGCCGCTGGTTGTGGTGCTGCACGGCCTGGAAGGGTCGGCGGCGTCCAAGTACGCGCTCGAGACCTACCGGCAGCTCGCGCGGCGCGGCGTCGCCGCGGTGGGACTCAACTTCCGCTCCTGTTCCGGCGAGCTCAACCACGCCCCGCGGCTCTACCATTCCGGGGAGACCGACGACGTGCGCTTCGTTCTCGGAACGCTCGCGTCGCGCACGCCGGAACGCCCACTCGGCGCGATCGGGTTCTCGCTGGGCGGTAACGTCCTGCTGAAATACCTGGGCGAAGAGGGAAACAGCGGCCGCCCGGCGTCGCTCGCCGCCGCCGCGGCGATCTCGGTGCCGTACGATCTCGCGGCCGGTGCGGCCCACATGGAACACGGCGTCGCCCGCGCCTACGTCTGGCGGCTCGTGCGGTCGCTGCAGCGCAAGGTCCGCGCGCGGGCCGCCGCGCTGCGCGATCGAATCGACGTGCCGGCGGCGCTTGCGGCGCGCACGTTTTGGGCGTTCGATGACGCCGCGACGGCGCCGCTCCATGGCTTCCGCGATGCCGACGACTACTACGCGCGCGCGAGCAGTCGCTCCTGGCTGCCGGCCATCGAGGTGCCGACGCGGCTGATCCACGCCCTCGACGACCCGTTCCTTCCCGAGGCGGCGGTGCCGGTGCCGGCCATGCGGGCCAACCCGGCCATCGATCCCCACGTCTCCGCGTTCGGCGGGCACGTCGGGTTCGTCACCGGTCCGCCGTGGGCCCCGACGTTCTGGGCCGAAGCCATGGCCGCGGCGTTCGTCGCAGCGCGGCTCACGCGTGCCGAGCCCGTCCGTTAGATTGCGCAGCAATCACTCGACGACATCACCGACTTCTTGGGGAGTACGCGGCATGGCCATCACATCGAAGGCGAAAGCGGTCTGGCAGGGCAAACTGCGCGATGGCAAGGGCGTATTCGAGGCGGGCTCGGGCACGTTCAAGGGCGACTACACGTTCGCGACCCGGTTCGAGGGCAAGAAAGGCACGACGCCAGAAGAATTGCTGGCGGCGGCGCATGCCGCCTGTCTCAGCATGGCCCTGGCGGGTAGCCTCGACAAGGCGGGAACTCCGGCGACGCGGATCACCGCGTCGGCCCAGTGTCAGATGGATATGATCGACGGCACGGCGACCGTCACCACGATGCGGCTCGACGTGCGCGGCGTCGTGCCAGGTCTGGACCAGGCGGCATTCGCGAAGGCCGCCGCCGGGGCCAAACAGAACTGTCCCGTGTCTCGAGCCCTCGCCGGGATCAAGTCCATCGAGCTGCACGCCACGCTGGAGTCGTGAGCGAGTATCCGGTCCCCCGCGCGATCCATCGCGCGGACGATGCGGTAACGATCACATGGGCGGAGGACCATGTCGGAGTGTACCCGGCGCGGGACCTCCGCCTCGCCTGTCAGTGCGCGGTGTGTCAGGAGGAGATGACCGGGCGGCCGCTGTTGGACCCGGGGTCCGTGCCGGCCGACGTCCGGCCGGTCACGATCACCCTGGTGGGCGGGTACGCGATCCGCATCGACTGGAGCGACGGGCACCGCACCGGGCTCTACACCTACGAGTTTCTGCTGCAGCGGTGTCCCTGCGAGCGATGCCGGTGACCGAGGGAAGGGTGGAAGGGTCGAAGGACGGAAAGTCGAGGGCGGTGGGAAACGGCCGATCCGTTCATCCGTCGATCCGCCGGTCCGTCGGGTGTGGGGGAGTGTAGGGCGGCGTGGATCCTGTCGCGCACACGCTGGTCGGTGGGTCCCTGGCCCAGGCCGGGCTGGGGCGCCGGACACCGCTGGCGACGGCCACGCTCCTCGTGGCGGTCAACCTGCCGGACATCGACATCGTGGCGTACGCGTGGGGCGAAACCCACGCGCTTGCCTTCCGTCGCGGCTGGACGCACGGCGTGCTCGCCCTGGTCGTACTCCCGCTCGTGCTCGCCGGCTGCATGCTCCTCTGGGATCGGTTGGTCCGTCGGGCCCGCCACCCGGAGCGCGCACCGGCACGGGGGCGGACCATCCTGTTGCTCGCCGGCCTCGGCGTGCTGACGCACCCGGCTCTGGACCTGCTCAACGTCTATGGCGTGCGCCTGCTCATGCCGTGGTCCGACGGGTGGTTCTACGGGGATGCGCTGTTCATCGTGGATCCATGGGTCTGGGCGATGCTCGCGGGCGGGTGGTGGCTTGCTGCCCGGCGGCGAGGCCCAGGCCCCGCGCGGGCCGCGCTCGTCGCGCTCGTCGTGTACGCCACGACGATGGCCGGCACGGGATGGGTGGGGCGACGGCTCGTCTGGCGCGCCCTGCCGGACGGTGGGGCCGGCGTCACACG
>JAOTWJ010000168.1 GCA_029862925.1 Gemmatimonadota bacterium | reverse complement strand
GTCACGGAAACGTCCTCGTTCAGCCGGTGGGTTCCCTCGACCGCGCCCACGGACCGGGAGGGATCACGCGATGCTCAGGCCGCCGTCGACAAAGATAACCTGTCCGGTGATGTGACGGGCCTCGGGCGAGCAGAGGAACACGACGACGTTGCCGACGTCCTCGGGCTCGGCCAGTCGGCCCAGCACCGTGGTCTTCTTGGCGCGGTCGACGACGTCCGACGGGAGCGCCTCGAGCGCTTCCGTCCGCACGTACCCGGGCGCGACGGCGTTGACGTTGACGTGCGAGGGACCGAGCTCGATGGCGGCGGCGCGCGTGAGGCCGATCAGGGCTGCCTTGCTGGCGGCGTACGCAGCCACGCCGAAGCTGGGATGGAACGCCTGAATCGAGGCGATGTTCACGATCTTGCCCATCTTCTGGGCGCGGAACAGGCGCGCCACGGCCTGCGTGCAGTGGAACGCGCCGGTCACGTTCGTGTCCATCACGTCGCGCCACTGGTCCGAGCCGAGCCGCCACATGGCGGCGTCGCGGGCGATGCCGGCGTTGTTCACGAGGTAGTGGATGCCGCCGAGCTCCGCCTTCACCCGTTCGACGAAGCGCTCCACCGCGTCCAGATCCCGCACGTCGCACTTCGCGGAGTACACCGCCACACCGAACGCCCGCAGGGCCGTCTCGGTGAGCAGCGCCTGTTCGACAATGTCGCGACCCGCCATGTCGATGTAGTTGAACGCGACCGCCACCCCGCGGCGCGCGAACTCCATGGCCACGGCGCGCCCGATACCGGTGGCGCCACCCGTGACGACCGCCACGTTGCCCCGCATCCCGACTTCGTTGGGCAGCACGGCCTGGGGCTGCGGCACCGGCGCCAGCGCGGCGCCCGAATCGCGCCGGCGCGGGCTCGCCATCCACTCGGGGTCTTGGGGGGTGAAGGGAATACCGACCGCCCGCTAAAGGCCGGAAGAAGGTAGCCCGCCGATCCATCGGCGGCAACCGAGGCCTACCCGGGCACGGCCGACGGCCCGCGCCGCGCGGCGATCGCCCGCCGCACCGCCGCGATGGCTTCGAACACGAGCCACAGCTCCAACACGAACACGGCTGCGCCCACGCCCAGCAGCAGGGCCTGACTGTCCGTGTAGTACCGGATCAGGTTCAGCACCATGGCCCAGGTCGTCATCACCAGCAGGAACGCCATGGGAATCGCGGTCAACCAGATGGGCCGCCGCAGGCGGAGCAGAAACAGCGTGACGACGAGCAGGCTGAGCGCTCCCGTGAGCTGATTGGTGGTTCCGAACAGCGGCCACAGCCGCATGCCACCCGCGCCCCGGTCGATGCCCAGGGCGAGGACGGCACAACTCACCGTGGCCAGCGTCGTCGCCACCCAGCGGTTCCGAATGAGCGGCAGGTCGTAGTGCTCGCCGAGCTCGGTCACGATGTAGCGCTGCAGCCGGACCCCCGTGTCCATGGTCGTGGCCGCGAAGCTGATCACGACCACCGCCGCGAACACGGTCGCGACCGCGTGCGGGATGCCGATGCCTTCGGCCAGCACACCCACGCCGTTCACGAACGCGCTCGTGGCCCCCGCCGACGCGCGCGCCCACGTGCCGTAGTGCGCGTGCCAGCCGTCCACGCCGGCAAACACGGCAAAGCCGGCGGTGGTGGCGATGATCGACGTGAGCGCCAGGGTGCCTTCACCGATCGCGCCGCCGTAGCCAATGTACCGCGCGTCGGTTTCCTTGTTGAGCTGCTTGGACGACGTGCCCGAGGCGACCAGCCCGTGGAACCCGCTGATCGCGCCGCACGCGATCGTGATGAACAGCAGCGGGAACCAGCTCGGGGCATCGGGCGGCAGCTGCGTGTTGATCGCGGGGGCGATCACCGGCGGCCGGGTCACGAGCACGCCGAGGAAGATGATGCCCAGGGCGACGAACAACTGGTGGCCGTTCACGTAGTCCCGCGGCTGCAGCATCAGCCAGACGGGCAAGATGCTCGCCACGAACGCATAGCCGAACAGGATCACGACCCAGCCGGCCCGTACCCCATCGGTGTGCGCGGCGGCCTGTGCGGCGGCGACGTCGCCGCCCGCCGCCTGGAGCTGCGCGGCACTCGGCGCGAACCCGAACAGGTCGGGCAGGCTGAGGGGCACGTACTGCCCCAACCAGATCATGACGTAGAGCGTGAGCAGGGCACCGATGGAGGGCCAGAAGATGCCCAGGCGCGTGCGGTAGATCAGGAGCCCCACCACCACCGCCACCGCGAGGTTGCCCCAGATCGGCATGACGGAGCCCGGATTCGCGATGAACAGGTTGGCGATCACCACCGCGAACACCGCATTCACCAGCAGCAGCAGGAAGAAGATGATCAGCAGAAACAGGATCCGCGCGCGTTCGCCGACGATCGTCCGGGCGAGCGTCCCGATGGACGTCGCCTTGTGGCGGGTGGAGATCCACAGCGTGCCGAAATCGTGCACCGCGCCGCCGAAGATCGTGCCCAGCACCACCCACAGCACGGCGGGGAGCCAGCCCCAGATGACCGCGATGGCGGGGCCGACGATGGGCGCCGCGCCGGCGACCGACGTGAAATGGTGGCCGAATAGGACGTGCCGGTTGGTCGGCACGAAATCCACGCCGTCCTGGAACTGATGGGCGGGCGTGACGAAGTCCGGGTCGAGCCGATAGATGCGCCGAGCGAGGTAGCGCGAGTACACGAGGTACCCGAGCAGGAACGCGGTCAGCCCGATGACGAGCAGAGTAACGGAACTCACGGTCGCGTCGCTGGCGGGGGCGAGGCTAATATGGCCCGCATCAGAAGTCACACGCCAGCAGCGGGCGCAGCGCGCGCAGTCCGGTCACCCCGCTGACATCCGCCGCCTGGAGCGGCACGGTGGCGCGGATCAGGTCGCCAAAGCGGCGCGCGATCTCGTCGAGGTAGTGCCGCTCGCGCGCCCGGCGCCGTGCCACGAACTCCCCGTCCGCGTCGTCGGGCAGCACCCGGTTCACCAGGACCCCGCCGATGGGGATCTGGTACTTCGCGAGCGCCCGGACGGCCCGTTCCGTCTCGAGAATCGGCAGCCGCTCGGGCAGCAGCACGAAGTAGAACGCGGTGCGCCCGGGATCGGTGAGGATCGCGCGCGCCGTGGCGAACCGGACCCGGCGGGCCTCGAGGGCGTCGCGCACGGGATCGGGCGCCTCCGCCGCGGTCACCGTGCCCGCCACCCGCTGCCACATCCGCCCGAGGACGTGCACCTGCTCCCGCCGCGCGATCAGGCCCGCCGTCCAGGCGTCGAGCTGTTCCGGCAAGGCCAACAGCCGCAGCGTGTGGCCCAGTGGCGCGGTATCGAACACGAGGCGGTCCAGCGACGTTCCTTCCGTGACCAGGATGCGCGCGAAGCGGTCGAACAGGGCCGCCTCCTCCGCGCCCGGGGTGACGCGCGCGATGTCGATCTGGCGTTCCACCTCCCCCGCGAGACGGGGCGGGACGGTGTCGGCGAGTCGGGCTTTCACGTCGGCGATGTAGCGATCCGCCTCGCGAGTCGGGTCGATCTCCAGCGCGTGAAGGTTCGGGAGCACTTCGCGCGGCGTGTCGTCGAGCGGCAGTTCGAAGAGGTCGCTCGTACTGTGCGCGGGATCGGTCGAGACCAGCAGCGTGCGTGCCCCACGGTCGGCCAGGCCCACGGCGACGGCGCCGGCGAGCGTGGTCTTGCCGACGCCGCCCTTGCCGCCGAAGAAGAGCACCCGCGGCCGGGTCATACCGTCAGCAGCACCGGAATCCGCCCTCCGGCGCGTGCTCGACCCCCAGCCGGCGATGCCACTGATGGAACTCCTCGATGAGATGCGGATAGAGCTCCAGCGTGTAGAAGCCGATGGGGTGCGGCGCGCCCAGCAGGTCCGCGAACGCGATCAGGAAGAACTGGTCCCGCCGCCGCAGATACTCGCGAAACAGCTCGGCGCGATACGGCGCGATGAAGACGCCTTCGTAGATGTCCCGCGCGGCGCGTAGCGCCTCGCGCACACGGCGACCGATCCGTCGTCGCGTCACGCGGCCACCCGCGCCGGCGGACCGGGCGTCCCCTTGCCGCTCACGAGGGCACCAACCACCCCCAGGCCGAGCGCCACGGCGCCGCTGGCGAGCAGCGCGGTCGGCCCGCCGCGCCACTGGTACACGGCGCCCAGCACCAGCCCGCCCGGCAGGGCCGCGAGTCCGATGCCCGCGTGGTACATCCCGAACCGGCGGCCGCGAGCGGCGTGTCCACCCCACGCCGCCACCAGGGCCCGCTCCGGCGACTCCGTCACCGTGGCCACCAGCCCGAAGGCCACGAACCACGCGGCGACCGCCAGCGGTGAGGCCGCGGTGGCGAGCCCGGCGCAGACGGTCGCGTACACGAGCCAACCCAGCACCATCGTCCGCGCGGGACCCACCCGGTCACTGAGCCAGCCGCCGGGATAACTGCCGGCGGTGCGCACCACGTGCAGCAGTGACCAGAGCACCGGCACGAGGGCCACGTGCACCCCCACGTCCTGCAGGCGGAGGATGAAGAGGGTCTCGGGGAGCCGCGCGAACGCGAACACCATGATGGCGGCAATGAGCGCTCGGGGCGGGGGCGTCCGCGCCGGCGTGGGACGCGCGGGCGGCGCGCTGGCCTCGCGCTCGGGCAGAAACCGGCGCAGGGTCAGGGCCACGACGCCGACGGCCGCGAGACCGGGCACGACGCTCCAGAGGATGACGTCGCGCGGCGAGAGGGCGAATCCCGCCAGCAAGGCGCTCGCGACGAGCGGCCCCACCGCGGCGCCGGCGTGGTCCATCCCGCGGTGATAGCCAAAGGCCCGTCCCCGCAGAGCGAGCGGCGCCGCGTCCGCGATGACGGCATCGCGCGGCGGGTTGCGCGCGCCCTTGCCGAGCCGGTCGGTGGCGCGCAGCGCAATCACGTGCCAGGCCGCGCCGGCCAGCCCCATGAGGGGGCGAGTGAGGGCCGCAAGCAAGTACCCGCCGACGATCAACGGTCGCCGCCACGCCCGGTGATCGCTCAGCCACCCGGCACCCAGCTTGACGCCCGCCGCTGCCGCATCCGCGATGCCATCCAGCGCCCCCAACGCGAGCGCGCCCGCCCCGAGCCGGCCGGTGAGGAACGCCGGCAGCAGCGGATAGACCATCTCGCTCGCGAGATCGTTGAGGAAGGAGACGACGCCAAGGGAGCGCACGACGGGGGGCAGGCGCACCGCTCCCGCCCGCCGACCGGCGTGGGGCTCAGCCATCCAGCTCGAGCCCCCAACGGATCAGACTCACCGGCAGTCCGCCGAACCCGAGCACGGCGTCGTGAAACCCGCGCAGCGTGTACGCGGCGCCCATGCGCGCACGGTACACGTCGCGGAGCGCGAACAACTCCCGGCGGCCCACCGCGTACGCCAGCTGGTAGCCCGGTTCCGCCGCCGTGCGACGCACCTCGGCCACCGCATGGGCGCGCGAGAAGTGCAGGCGATCCTGCAGCAACCGCACCGCCGCCTCGACGTCCAGCGTGCCGGTGTGCAGCCCCACGTCGAGCACGACTCGCAGGGCACGCCAGAGCAGCGCCACCTGCTGGAAGAACCGCTCCTCGACCGAGCGGTAGAACCCCTCCTCGCCCATCATCTCTTCGCAGTAGAGCGCCCAGCCCTCCACCGTGAGCGGCGCGGTGAGAAACCGCCGCACGACGCGCGGCTGCGCCTGCAGCGCGAGGAAGTGGAGGTGGTGCCCCGGGTAGCCTTCGTGCAGCGCCGTGCCTGGGATCTCGTGCGTGCAGTGGTCCCGCAGCACGGCCGCGCGTTCGGCCGCGTCCCCCGTCGGCAGCGACACGAAGAACCGGCCGGTGCGGTCGGCCGACAGCGGCCCGGGCGGCAGGTACGCCGCGAGCGGAATCACCGGGCGCAGGTAGCCCGGCGTGGCGCGTACCTCGAGCGCGCCGTCCGGCACGGTCACGAGGTCGTGCTCGCGCACGAACGCGCGCGCGCGGGCCATCTCCGCCTCGTAGGCGGGCACCAGGTCATCGGGGTTGGGGTGCGCGTCCCGCAGGGCGTCCATCACGTCCGGCCACGCGCGGCCCGGCGCCAGACGCTCGGCCAGCGTCGTCAGCGCGCGGTCCACGTCCTGGACGAGCTGCACGCCATACCGCAGCAGTTCCGGCGGCGTGGCGGGCACCGCGTGCTGGCACTGCAGCCGGAAGTTGAGCGTCGCTTCGCCGGCCGCAGCGGGATGCCCGTCGCCGCCGTCGCGC
>JAOTWJ010000167.1 GCA_029862925.1 Gemmatimonadota bacterium | reverse complement strand
TGGTGATCACGGAGGCCACCCCGAACAGAATGCCCAGCGATGTGAGGGCAGCCCGCATCGTGTTCCCGCGGACGGCACTGACGGCGGCCCGCAGGTTGAACGCGCCGTAGACGATGGCTTGGCGGCGGAGGTGGGCGAGGGTCGCGCGGTTCAAACGCAGCACGACGGCCCTACCTGCCTGGTGGTGGCGCCTGGGCGGTGCGCCCGGTGGTGTCGCGCTCGGTCGAGTCCGTGCGGGCCGAGTCCAGTGGAATGCTGAGCGCCGTATCCCCGCCGATGGGGAGTGAGTCCTGCACGGCACCCGCCAGCCGGACGAGGCGCAGGGAGGCGTGATCCACCGGGGGCGTGAGCCGCACGCGGTCCCCCTCGGTGAGCCCGCGCTCGATGATAACGGCGTCGTCGTTCATCGTGCCCGTCTCGATCTCCTGCTTGACGAGGCCCCCGTTCGTCTCCTTGTACGCGATCGGAACGTCACCGTCGCTGCCCACCGCATCCAAGGGCACGAAGAGCACGCTGTCGACCCGGAGGGTCTCGATCGTGTTGCCGGTCGTCATCCCGGGTCGCAGCGTGGTGTCCGATTCGGTCACGGTAATCGTCACCTCGAACACCTTGGCGTCGGTGTTGGGCCGCTGCTCCCCGACATTCGCGATGGTCGTGACGGTGCCGGTCAGGCGCTTCGAGGGATCGGCATCGAGCGTGATCACCACCGGTTGCCCGAGCGCCACCTTGCGGACGTCGATTTCGTTGATGTAGGTCACCGACTCCATCTTCGTCAGGTCCGGCAGCTCCGCCACGACCGGGTCCCACACGCTCACTTGGGATCCGGCACTGCGCTTCTTCCCGCTCCACTGGTCCGTCGCGTAGATGACCATGCCGCCTGCCGGCGCCCGGAGCGTGAACTCCTGGAGGACGCGCTCGATGCTCTCCAGGAGGTTGCGCTGACGAGCGACATCCGCGCCCACTTCGCGCATCTTGGCACGGGCCTGCTCGGTTCGCGTGTCGTAGTCCACCTTCGCCTGCGCGAGACTGCGCTCCGCCTTCTCATGCTCGATCTCGGCCTGGCGCTGCACCGTGGGAGCCTCGTACACCGCCTGCTCCTTGGCCAGCTTCTTCTCCTCGAGCCCGAACTCCTTCGTGCGGATGTCCTCGCGGGCGGCGGACAGGGTCAACGCCGAATCGAGCATGGCCTGCTCGTACTTGGCCTCCGCCTGTTCGAGTAGAATGCGGACCTCCTGCAGACGCGATTCGAGATTCCCGCGGTCGATCTGCGCCACGACGGCGCCGGAGTCGACGACCGTGCCCTCGTCCACCAGGGACGCAATGCGCATCTGCCACTGTTGGACCTGCATGGCGCCCTGCGGGGTGGTGATCTTCACCGCCTGGCGGGCCTTGAGCTCGCCGGCCGTTGTGACCGTGACGGTGAACTCACCGCGCCCGACGGACACCGTGATGACCGTGTCGTCCGTGCGTCGATTGCCCGCGAGGAGAAACGCACTGGGGAGGATGATGACGATCGCGCCGGCGGCGACCAAAAGCCAGCGCCTCGACGGGAAACGCATGCCGATCTCCCTGTCCTCTGTGCCGGCCGACAGGAAGTCCCGATCGAAGGGAGTACACCCGGCCCACAGCCTGCCCCAGCCCTCGAGTCAGCCGGCCCTCGGCCCAAGGTGGGCAGACTCCACGCCGACCGCAACCCGCGAGTTGGAACCAAGCTGAAGTGTTTACGTCGGGATTCCACTCCACCCCGACCCGCCAAGGTCCCGACGCGTGCGCAGCGCGCTTCATTCGGCACGCCTCGCGCTGATTCTTCCGGTTTCGTGGCGGGGCCACTGTTGCACCGGTGCATACCCTACTAGAGGTAAGGAACGAGAAGATCTCGACCCGCGCACCGTGCCCACGCCCAGCTTCTCGCCCACCTGGCGGATGTCCACGTCCTTTCCCTTGAACGCGAAGCTCGACGTGCAGGAGGCGACCTGGATGCCGGGCACCTTGCCCAGCACGTTGATGATCTCCTCGGTCATCCCGTCGCTGAAGTATTCGTTCTCGGGGTCGGCGCTGCGGTTGGTGAGGGGCAGCACGGCGATGGAGGTCCGCCCGGTGGCGCCCTTCGGCGACTCGGGCGGGGTCCGGTGGGGACCGGTCATCGAACGCGTGACGACCCGCAGCGCCTCGGCGAACTCGGCGGCGCTCGGATACCGGTCCACCGGCGTGCGCGCCAGGGCGCGGGTCACCGCGGTTTCCAGGGCCGGGGGCACGTCGCGCGTGACACCGACCTTGGGGATGGGCGAGACGAACCGCTTGGCGATGACCGCTTGCGCGGTGGGACCAGTGAACGGCGGCTCGCCGGTCAGCATCTCGTACAGCACGCAGGCCAGACTGTAGAGGTCGCTGCGGCCGTCGATGTCGCCCTCGCCGGAGGCCTGCTCGGGGCTCATGTAGGTCGGCGTGCCGAGCGTCATCCCGGTCTGCGTGACCGACGCGCCGCCGCTCAGCGCCTTGCCGATGCCGAAGTCGGCTACCATCGCGGCCCCCTCGTGCAGCAGGATGTTCTCGGGCTTGATGTCCCGGTGCACGACCTGGTGGCGATGGGCGTAGTCCAGGGCGGCGGCGACCTCCCGCGTGATGTGCAGCGCCTCTTCCAGCGGCAGCTGCCGCTCGGCGTCGAGCCGCTCCCGCAGCGAGCGGCCCTCCATGTTAGGCATCACGTAGAACAACAGCCCGTCGGCCTCCCCGGAATCGTGGACGGGAAGGATGTGCGGATGGGTGAGGCCCGCCGCCAGCTTGATCTCGCGCAGGAACCGATCGGCCCCGATGTCGGCCGAGATCTCCGGTCGCAGCACCTTCACGGCCACCGGGCGATCGTGGCGCACGTCGGTGGCGAGGAACACGGTGGCCATGCCCCCCTGGCCGAGTTCCCGTTCGATGGTGTAGCGGCCGGCAAGCCCGCGCTCGAGACGTTGAAGGATGGTGGTCACTGGGTCGGAAAGACGCGGTGGGGGGAGGCGGGCCGCCACCGTCAGGCGCCGCACCGGCTGGCCGCGCCGCGCCCCACGCCCTATCGTGGTCAGCACGAGACCTCCGGCGGTGAAAGGACTCAATGACGACGGTTGCGCTGTTCCTGATCGGGATGGTCTGCGCCGGCCTGTCCAACGGGCATTACGCGACGACTGTAGGCCCGTGGGTGGCCGCCCCGTTGCTGCTCTTGTTCCTCGATCGCGCGGGCGCGCGCCGCGGCCTCGCGCTGCTGATTCCCGCATACGCGGTCGTCCATCTCATCATCTGGCGCGGGATCATCCCGGCGCCCGGGTGGATCTACGTGGCGGTCGCGGCGGCCTACGGAGTCTGCTTTGCGATCCCCTTCGTCATCGATGCCGCCGCCGGCCCGCGGGCCCACCGGCCGTGGATCGGAACCCTCGTGTTCCCCAGTGCGTGGGTCGCGGTCGAGTTGCTGCTCGCACGGCTCACCCCGTACGGCAGCTGGGGCGCGATTGCCTACACGCAGATGGACGCGCCGCTCGTGACCCAACTGGCATCCCTGTTCGGAACGGCCGGCGTGGCGTTTCTCGTGGCGTGGACCGGCGCGGTGATCGCCTGGCTCGCCGCCCGCTGGCGCGCGCACCTGCCGGTGCCCCGGTGGGGATGGCTGTCCTGGGCGCTCGGGCTGGTGGCGGCGCTGGGCTACGGGGACGCGCGACTGCGGCGCCCGAGTGAACCGGCGGAGAGCGTGCGCGTCGCGTTGCTGGCCCCAGCGCCCGAGCTGCGGCAGGCGTTCGACCGCGAATTCTGGGCATCGCTCCGGTCCACCCAGCCGGCGAGCGAGGTAAAGGACCGGCTGCGACCCAGCGCCGAGGCCGTGATCGCGGATCTCGCGGAACGCACGCGGCGGGAGGCGCGCGCCGGTGCCCGCGTCGTCGCGTGGGCGGAAACGGCGGCCAAGGTGTTCGGCGCCGACGTGGACGATTTCACCCGGCGTATGTCGGCACTGGCGCAAGAGACGGGTGTCTATCTGGCCATTGGCGTCGGCCGCTGGACCGCGGAAGCTACGCCGCCACTCCGCAACGCCATCCTCGCGTTCGAGCCCGACGGTCGGTTGGCGTGGTCGTTCGACAAGGCGCATCCGATCGTGGGACGCGAGACGTCGATGGTGAGCGCGGGAGACGGCATCCTGCCGGTGTGGGAGACTCCCTATGGGCGCCTCACGGCCGCGATCTGTCATGACTTCGACTTCCCGCCGCTCCTGTGGCAGGCGGGGGTGGCGGGTGCCGCCGCCGCGCTCGCGCCATCGGACGACTGGCGCGGCATCGCGTGGCTCCACGCCGACATGGCGCGCCTGCGCGCCGTCGAAAACGGCGTGACCCTGCTCCGGCCGGCGTATGGCGTGTCGCTGGTGGCGGATCCCGAGGGACGCGTCTTGGCCGCCGGCAACACGTTCGACGGCGCGTGGACCGTCGTGGCGACGGTGCCGCTGCGGCGCGCGTGGACGGTGTACACCACGATTCACGACGCGTTTGCCTGGCTCTGTGCGGCTAGCCTCGTCGTCCTGGTGCCCGTCGTTCGCGCCCCAGTGACAGCGGCGCCTGCGCACCATGCGCGATGGAACAGTTGACATGTGAGTCACATGTGCGGGCACCGCCCATCCTTACCTCCTCTCTCATCGCCCCCGTCGTATACTAGACGTGCCCATGACGCGTCTCCTCGTCCTCGTCAGCCTGCTGGGCTGGGCCGCTCCCCTCAGAACGCTCCCGGGCCAGGGCACCGGCGGAACGGGCGCGAACGCCGCGCGGCGTCCCGCCCTCGCCGTCGGCCCACTCCACGATGGACTCCGCCTCGACGGACGGCTCGACGAGCCCATGTGGGCCGCGGCCCGACCCATCGGCCCCCTGACCATGACGGAGCCCGTCGAAGGCGGCGTGCCAACTTGCACGACGACCGTCTGGGTGCTCGCGGGTCCCGCCTCGCTCGTGATCGGGATTCGGGCCGCCGATCCCGATCCGCGCCGCATCACCAGCTTCGCGATCGCGCGCGACGCCGACCTCCGGAACGAGGATCACGTCCGGATCGTCCTCGACCCGTTTCTCGACGGGCGCTCCGGGTATGTGTTCGCGGTGAACCCGCGCGGAGCCCGGTTCGACGCGCTGATCTCCGGCGGCGGCGCGGGCGAGGACGACCGGTGGGACGGCATCTGGGAAGCGGCGACGCACCGTGACGCCAGCGGCTGGTCGGTGGAGATCCGCCTTCCGGTGCAGAGCATCGACTTCACGCCCGGCCTGACCGCGTGGGGCTTCAACGTCGAGCGGCGGGTCGAGCGCCTCCAGGAAGTGAGCCGCTGGGCCAGTCCCACCCGGGACATCAAGGTCACGCAAATGAGCCGGGCGGGCGTGCTCACGGAGCTCCCGGCCTTCTCGCCCGGGCTCGGGCTCACGATTCGCCCGGCGACCACCGCCGGCGTCGCCTATGAGGGCGCGGCGGTCGACGATACGCGGGGCACGTTCCACCCCAGCGTGGATGTGCTCCAGCGGCTCGGCAGCCTGACGGCGCTCGCGAGCATCAACACCGACTTCGCCGAGACCGAGGTGGACACCCGGCGCACGAACCTGACGCGGTTCCCGCTGTTCTTCGAGGAAAAGCGCACGTTCTTTCTCGAGGGGTCGGACATCTTCGATTTTGGACTGGGGCTTCGCTCGTTCCGCTCCCCGGACCTCGTGCCGTTCTTCAGCCGGCGCATCGGCCTGTTCCAGGGGACGGAGGTCCCCGTCTGGGTGGGCGGGAAGCTCAACGGCCGCGTCGGCGCCACCAACGTGGGCGCGCTGCTCACGCGCACCGGTCGGGTCGACACGCTGGGCATCGAGCCCACCACGATGGGCGCGATGCGCCTCCGCCAGAACGTCTTCACCGAGTCATCGGGCGGGATCATCGCCACGGTCGGCGACCCCGAGGGACGGTCCGGGAGCTACCTGGTGGGGGGCGACTTCACCTTCCAGACCTCTCGCCTCGGCGGCGACAAGAACTTCCAGATCGGCGGCTGGGCCCTGGTCACCGGCCGGGAGGGGCTCACCGGCGACCGCACGGCGGTGGGGGGAGCGATCACTTATCCCAACGACACCTGGGACGTGGCGGTGCGGTACCGGCGGATCGGCGACGAGTTCGATCCATCGCTGGGGTTCGTGCCACGACGCGGTGTGCAGCTGCTGAACGCCGACGTGGATGTCACGGTCCGCCCGGGCTGGCGCTGGCTGCGCTCCATGGCCCACGAGTTCCGGCCGTCGCTGGCGCTCGAC
>JAOTWJ010000166.1 GCA_029862925.1 Gemmatimonadota bacterium | reverse complement strand
CAATGCCGAGGCGTACGCACTGATCGCCGAAGCGCTCGGCACGATGGACGAGGGGTTCCTGTTCGTGAACGTGATCGAGTTCGACCAGTCCTGGGGGCACCGGAACGACGTTGTGGGGTTCCATGAGGGACTGCAGGCGCTGGATCGCGCGCTGCCGGAACTGGTGGGGCTGCTGCGGCCGGACGACCTCCTGATTCTCACGGCCGATCACGGCAACGACCCGACCACGCCCTCGACGGACCATTCCCGGGAGGCCGTGCCCGTGCTGGTGGTGGGACCCCGGGTCACCCCGGTCGCGCTTGGCACCCGCGACTTCGCCGACGTCGGCGCGACCGTGGCCGATTACTTTTCGGTCACGGTACCGGCTGGGACGTCCCTGCTCGCGGAGGTGGCGCCGTGGACGATGCGCTGATTGCCGCGGCGCGAGCCGCGCAGGGCAACGCGCACGCGCCGTACAGCGGGTTTCCCGTCGGTGCGGCGCTCGAGGCGGAGGACGGCGCGGTGTTCGTGGGTGCGAACGTGGAAAACGCGTCGTTCGGGCTCACCAACTGCGCCGAGCGCGTGGCGGTGGGCGCGGCGGTGGCGGCGGGACGGCGGCGGTTCACGCGGCTGGTCGTGGTCACTACGGTGAACCCGCCCGCCGCGCCGTGCGGCGCGTGCCGGCAGGTGCTGGCGGAGTTTGGCGATGGGCTGGTGGTGGACGCCGTGGGGCCGGAAGGCCGGCGGCGCTGGACGTTGGCAGACTTGCTGCCCGACCGGTTCGGCCCGGAGGACTTGGCGACCTCCCGTGCCGCGCGCGCGGGCGGCCGACGGAAGCAATAGGAGCGACGTGTGGGCATGAGGCGGTCCCAGGGACGAACGACGGCCGTGGCGGCGCTGCTGGTGGCGGGCGCCGCCGTCCTGGCGTGCGGCGAGGATCTGCTCGCCCCGGGAGACGGCACCTGCCCGGCCTACTGCCCGCCGGAACGCGTGGTGGTCGTGGACACGCTGCTGGCCCAGAACGTGACCGGCGACAGCACGTTCGTCGGCTACGTGCGTGCGTCGGAAGCGGGCGTGCTGCAGCTCGTGAGCGACTCCGGCTCCGCCACCCTGCCCACGAGCCGTGCGGTGGTCCGGTTCCGGCAGTTCAGCGAGCGGATGCTGCTGGGTGCCGGTGATACGACCACGGCGGCCGTCCTGCAAATCGACTCGTTCACGGTCGAGGTGGACATTCGCGGGCGCAATCTCGACCAGGCCGGTCTCGAGCTGGTGCTCTACCGGCTGCCCGCCGACGTCGACACGACCGCCGACTTCGACGCGCTCACCCCGTTCTTCGACGACTCGACCCGCATCGGCACCGTCCCGGTGCCCGACACGCTCATCGACGGCTCGGTGAGCCTGCGCCTCGACTCCACGGCCTTTCCGATGTTCGCCGCCGACAGCAATCGCGCGGCGGTCGGCGTCACGCTCCAGGCCCCGAACCCGGCGTACGCGAACATCGGGAGTCTCGAGACGAATGCAGCTTTGATCCTCACGCGCTTCGCCCAGGTCGATTCCGCGGGCACGGCCGTGCCGCGCTCCGACGGGCGGCTGCCCAACTTCGACACGTTCGTGGCCCCCGCGCCCCCGGCGAGGGGCCCCGGCGAACACGCCACGGGCGGGGTGCCGTCGGCCCGCACGCTGCTGCGCTTCGCGATTCCGGCGCGGGTCGCGGATTCGGCCACCGTGCTCCGGGCCACGCTGGTGCTGGTGCCGACGACCCCCGTGTTCGGCGCGCCCGGCGACTCGCTGCGCGTGATCGCGCAGGGGCTCTCCGCGGACGTCGGGGCCAAGTCGCCGCTTGTCAGCGTGCCGCCCGACTCGCTCACGCGCCGCTGGGCGGTACTGCCCACCGGCTGGGCCGACACCGTGCGCCTCGATGTGACCGATCTCGTGATCGGCTGGTCGCGGTTCCCGTCGCGGCCGCGCGCCATCATGGTGCGGGGCACGCCCGAGGGCAGCTCGTTTGGCGAGGTCCGGTTTGCGGCAGGCGGCGCCCCCGGGGCGCCCGCCTTGCAGATCACCTTCGTCCCGCCGCTCACGTTGGGAGGTCGCTGATGCGTCGTGTGGCGATCGTCCTGGTCGCGCTCTGCGCCCTCCTGCCCGGCGAGCTGATCGGACAGAACTCGATCTACGGCATCCGCGGACTCGGGTTCCCCGGGCGTTGGACGACGGCGCGCGGCCGGGCGCTCGGCGGGGGGCCCGGCGCATTCGACCCGGTGTCGCCCATCAATCCCGCCGGGGTCGCCGCGTTTCCCCGCGTCACCGTCCTCGCCGGGGCGTCCACCGATCTGCGCGGCTACACCGTGGGCGACGTCAGCGTGGATGGCCTGCGGGCCACCCGGTTCCCGCTCCTGCTGATCGGCGGGCGCGCAGGCAGTCTGCCGATCGGGTTCGCCGTGAGCTACGCGCAGTACACCGAGCGGTCCTACGACGTGACACTCGCGGACACGATCGATCTCCGGGGCGTCCCCGTCGCCGTGACGGACCGGACGATCTCGCAGGGGGGCGTCTCCGATCTGCGGGGGGCCGTGGGCGTGCTCGTGAGCCCGCGCCTGCGGCTCGGCGTGGCGGTGCACATGCTCTCGGGCTCGGCCAAGCTGAGTCTGAGCCGCCAGTTTGCCGACAGCGCCTACCGGCCGTATCGCGTGACCAGCGAGGACCGCACCAAGGGCCTCGGCTTTTCGGCCGGCGTGGTGTGGGCGCCCCTGGCCGGCGTGCAACTCGGGCTCGCGGCGCGCACCGATACGAAGGCGGACATCGAAGTGGACTCGACGCCGCAGGGCACGGTCAATCTGCCGACCACGCTCGTCGCCGGCCTCGAGCTCGCGCCCATTCCGGCGCTCCGCTGGTCGGCTACGGGCATCTGGCGCTCGTGGTCGGATGCCGATCCCGACCTCGCGGCGCGCGCGTTCGACACGTGGGAAATCGGCACCGGGCTGGAGTTGGGCGGCGCGGAGACAGGAGCCTCGCGCGTGCCGCTGCGCCTGGGCTTCCGCTACGCCACGCTCCCGTTTGCCCCGGCCGACGACCAGCCCCACGAGATCACGCTCGCCATCGGGACGGGCCTCACGTTCGCCGGCAACCGCGCGCTGCTCGACGTCGCGCTCGAGCGCGCCATGCGGAACGGCGGCGGGGCGAGCGAGCGGGCATGGCAGCTTTCCTGGACGATGACCGTTCGTCCGTGACGCGCGTCTACCTGCACACGTTCGGCTGCAAGGCCAACCAGTACGACTCCGAGGTCGTGCGCCAGGCGCTCGAGCAGGCCGGGGCGAGCGTGGTGGACGACCCGGGGCTGGCCGACGCGGCGGTCGTGAACTCCTGCACGGTCACGCACACCGGTGAAGCGAAGATGCGCGGGCTGGTGCGCCGGCTCGCGCGGCGACGCCCGGGGGTTCGCACCGTCGTGATGGGCTGTGCGGCGGCCGTCGACGACGGTGTCATCGCCCGACTTCCCGGGGTGACGGGCGTCGTGCGCGGGGTCGATCCGGCGGCCGTGCTGGCCGCTCTCGCGCTTGAGCCGCGTCCGGGCGACGGCATCCTCCGGCGGTTCGCGCGCGGCACGCGCGCGTGGCTCAAGGTGCAGGACGGCTGCGATGAGCACTGTACGTTCTGCGCCACCGTGCTCGCGCGGGGGCGCAACCGCTCCCGTTCCGTGGCCGAGATCCTCGCCGAAGCGCGGCGCCTCGCCGAGGGCGTCGAGGAGATCGTGCTCACCGGCGTCCACATCGGCAGTTACGGCGGCGATTGTGCGCGGCCCGAGTCACTCGGGACCTTGCTCGAGCGTCTCGTGGCCGAGGTGCCGCGGGTCCGGTTCCGCCTGTCGTCGGTGGAAGCCACCGAACTGGACGAGTGTCTCGCCCGCCTCATGGCGGACCGGCCGGACCGACTCGCGCCGCACCTGCACGCGCCGCTCCAGTCGGGCAGCGACCGCGTGCTGAAGCGCATGGGCCGCCACTGGTACACGGCGGCCGCCTACCGGCAGCGGGTGGAAGCCCTTGCCGTCCGCCTGCCGGTGTTCGGCCTGGGCGCGGACGTCATCGTCGGATTCCCCGGGGAATCCGAGACCGATTACCGGGCGACGCGGGCCCTCGTGGCCGCACTCCCGTTTACCTACGTCCACGTGTTCCCCTACTCGGAACGGCCGGGCGCGCCCGCTCGTCGTCTTGGACCGCCCGTGGAGGCCGCCCGGGCACGCGGCCGGTCGGCCGAGCTGCGGGCCCTCGTGGCGGACAAGGCGCGGCGCCACGTCGCCACGCGGGACCGGGGGCGAGCGGACGTCGTGTTGCTGGACCGCCAGGGCGGCCGGCACGAGGGTCTCACCGAGGACTTTCTCACTGTCTATGTTCCGACCGATGGGGAGCGGCCGCCGGCCCGGTATGCCGCGACGCTCCGGTACACGGGGACGGATCTGATGGCGGAGCCGCACGCCGCGTGACAAGACGCGTTTACCTCGAGACGTACGGCTGCCAGATGAACGTGGCCGACACCGAGCTGATGCTGGGCCTGCTCGGGCAGGAGGGGTACGTCGCCACCGATGATCCCGGACTCGCCGACGTGATGCTCGTGAACACCTGTGCGGTGCGCGACAACGCCGAGCAGCGGATCGTCGGGCGCATGGGCGAGCTCAAGCGATTCAAGCGGGACGGAGTCGTGCTCGGAGTCGTCGGCTGTATGGCGCAGCGCCTCGGCGCGCGTCTGCTCGACGAAACGCCCTACGTGGATCTCGTGATCGGCCCGGACGGCTACCGCGCGCTGCCCGAGCTGATCGACGGCGCCGCGCGCGGTCGCCGCGCGGCCGATGTCGAGTTCCGCCGCTGGGAGCACTACGAGGACCTCCCGCAAGTCCGCACCACGCGGGTCGGCGCCTTCGTGCCGGTCCAGCGCGGCTGCGATTATCGGTGCACGTTCTGCATCGTTCCGATGACACGCGGGCGGGAGCGGAGCCGCACCTTGGCGGACGTCACGAACGAGGTGCGCCGCCTTGCGGACGAGGGTGTCACCGAGGTCACGCTGCTCGGGCAGACCGTCAATAGCTACCACGACGGCACGCACGACTTCGCCGATCTCCTGCGGACGGTGGGGGCCGTCCCGGGGGTACGGCGGGTCCGCTTCACGAGTCCCTATCCCACGGATTTCACGCCGCGTGTGGTGGCCGCCATGGCCGAGGTGCCGGCCGTCTGCGAGCACGTGCACCTGCCGGTGCAGAGCGGCTCGTCGCGCGTGCTCAAGCGCATGGGGCGGCGCTACGATCGCGCGGGCTTCCTGGAGTGCGTGGCCCGGCTGCGCGCGGCGGTGCCGACCATGGCCCTCACCACGGACATCATCGTGGGCTTCCCCGGTGAGACAGCCGACGACTTCGACGACACGCTCTCGCTGGTGCGCGAGGTCGCGTTCGACGACGCGTACACGTTCCGGTACTCGCCGCGGGACGGCACGGGGGCGCTGCGCATGCCGGACCCGGTGCCCGACGCCGAAGCGGCCGCGCGGCTCGAGCGGCTCATCGCCGTCGTGCGCGACGTGGCCCGGCGCCGCAACGCCCGGCTCGTGGGGAGCACGCACGAAGTCCTGGTGGAGAAGGTGGCCCGCCGCGGCGGCCTCTTGCAAAGCCGTACGCGAACCAACAAAGTCGTGCTCGTGGACGGTCCGCTGGACTGGATCGGCACGTACCTCACGGTGCGCCTCACGGGCACCACGGGCTCGACGTTCACGGGGGTGCCGGTGGGCGGACGGCGGGAGCTGGCAGTCGTGGGATAAAGAACCTGAACGAAGACCTCGTGGCGCACGAATACGAGCGGCTGCTGCCGGCGTTCCCGGAGTTCTGCGCCTGCGACGTGTGCCGGGACGACGTGATCGTCTACACGTTGAACCGCCTGCCGCCCCGGTACGTGACGCAGCGGCGCGGAGCCGTGCTCGCCCACCTGCGGGTGCAGCGCGACCAGGAGGTCGCCGACGTCTCCGTGGCGCTGATGCAGGCGTTCATGCGCGTGCAGGACGCGCCGCGTCCCGGGGTCGAACACCGCCTGCCCGCCGGGTCGGGCGGGTAAGCTGACGGGCGGCGCGAATGCCGCCCGTCGCCGCGTTCACGCTGGCATTTGCGGCCGGCCTCTGGGTCGGCCGTCTCGTTCTGGTACCCCCGGTCGCCCTGGTTTTCGCCGCGGGCACCGCGGCCGTGCTGTGGCGATCGGCCTCGTGGCACGCGGTCCTGGTGGTCGCCCTCGGCCTTGGCCTCGCGTATGGGGCTCGGGCGCGGCAGGCCGAGGCGGGCGGCTGTG
>JAOTWJ010000165.1 GCA_029862925.1 Gemmatimonadota bacterium | reverse complement strand
GCGCGGCGATCGACTACGTGCTGCGCTGGATCATCTCCAGCGCCTCGCGGATCGATGCGATCACGTCCCTGGCCGACATCCACGCCGTGGGCCACCGGGTGGTGCACGGCGGCGAGCATTTCCGGAAGTCGGTGCGGATCGACGACGCGGTGCTCGACGGCATCGCCGAGTGCATCGAGCTCGCCCCCCTCCACAATCCGGCAAACCTCAAGGGGATCCAGGCCGCCCGCACGCTGCTCGGCGACGGCGTGCCGGAGGTGGCGGTGTTCGACACCTCGTTTCACGCCACGATGCCGGAGACCTCGTACCTGTACGGCCTGCCCTACCAGCTCTACCGGCGGCACAAGATCCGGCGCTACGGCTTTCACGGCACGTCCCACCGCTACGTGGCGTACCGCTACGGCCGCATGCTGGGGCTCCCACCCGAGCGCGTGCGGATCATCACGCTCCACCTCGGCAACGGCTGCTCGGCCTGTGCCATCCGCGAGGGCCGCTCGTTCAACACGTCCATGGGGTTCACGCCGCTCGAGGGGCTGATCATGGGCACCCGGTCGGGCGACATCGACCCGTCGCTGGTGGAGTATCTGGCGGTCAAGGAGGGCATGCAGCTGAGCGAGATCGACGCGCTGCTCAACAAGCAGTCCGGCCTGCTCGGTCTCTCGGGCCTCACCGGCGACATGCGGGAGCTGCTGGAGGAGGAGGCGGAGAACAAGGACCGGCGCGCCCGGCTCGCGATCGACATGTTCTCGGCCCGGGTGCGGCACTACATCGGCGCCTACGTGGCCGAACTCGGCGGAGCGGATGCCGTGGTGTTCAGCGGCGGAATCGGCGAGAACGCGCCGACGGTGCGCGAGCGTATCTGCGTGGGGCTCGACGCGCTGGGGCTCCGGCTCGACGCCGAGCGGAACGCGGGTGCCGTGGGGGCCGAGGCCGAGATCTCCGCGCCGGACGCGACGCTCAAGGCGTACGTGATCCCGACCAACGAGGAGCTGCTGATTGCGCGGGATACCTACCGCGTCGTCGAAGACCTGCCGAGGAAGTGGTGAGGCGGGGCGAGTCGGGGCGGCCGGATTCGACCTCGCCGCAACGCCCGAGAGCGAAGCCGGACGAAACGAACGACGCCCCGCCGGTAAGGCGGGGCGAGTCGGGGCGGCCGGATTCGAACCGGCGACCCCCTGCTCCCAAAGCAGGTGCGCTACCGGACTGCGCCACGCCCCGAAGACTCTGCCCGCACGCAACTTAGAGCTTCCGCCCTCGTCTGCCAAGCCGGGCCTCCCCCCGGCACCTGAGGCCCGTCCACGACACTGGGGCTTGCGCGCAACACCGTGAGGCACCACCTTCGTTCGCTTCCTCAGCCCTGGAGGAACGATGCCACCAGCAGCTTCGAAACCTCCGGCCGGGTCGCGACCCGCGCCGGCCACAACCCTGACCATCGCCCTCACCGCCGACCAGCGGGACGCCATCCTCCGCGCCACCAAGCGCGACGTCCAGCTGATGCGCATGTCGGTGGACGAAATTGAGGGAGCGGTGGCCGTGGTCCGTCCCGCCCCCATCGCTCGTCCGACCGCGCCGCGCTCGGCACGACGCACCACCGCCGCCCGGTCGTCCGGGGCCGCCATCGCCTAGCGCCGTTCCGGCCCGTGGTCGGGCGGTTCGCCACTCGCTAGCTTTCGGCCGTTCTCTTTCTGGGTTCGGCCGGTGATGCGCATGCGTGATGGTCTCTCCTGGCGGGGCCTGCTGCTCCGGTTGCTCGGCGCGGTGGCGCTCGTGTACGCCTCGTACAACCCCGAGGGCCTCTCGCTGTATCACTGGATCGTGCAGCCCGCCGTGCAGGGAGCCGGGATCGCGACGGCCCTGACCCCATTCAAGGTGGTGGCGGCACTGCTGCTCGTCATCGGATGGGCCGTGTTCGTGCAGGCCACCAGACGGTCGCTGGGTACGCGCGGGACCCTGCTCGTCATCGCGCTGCTGGCGGCGGTGGTCTGGCTGCTGAGCTACTGGGGCGTGCTGGCGCTCGCCTCGTCCCGCGCGATCGCCCACGTCGTGCTGGTGGCGATCGCCATTCTGCTGGCGGTGGGGATGTCCTGGTCGCACATCACCCGCAAGCTCACGGGACAGGTGGACACGGACGAGGTGGCTTAGCGACCGGCCACGGGCTGCGCCTGGACGCGTGGCAGGACCCCCGTACACTGCAGCGTCCCGTCGACTGCCTCGCACTCGCGGTGCTTCCACCGGTCCCAGTAGAAGCCGTCGCCGGCGGGCGCGTAGCGGAACATGTGGGCGGCGACCAGCAGCGTCACCGCGGCGATCAGCACCCAGACCCAACGGACCCGTGCGGAGCCGGCCGTCGCCGTCACAGCGGATGCTCCGCCAGCCAGGCCGCGAACGCGGCGAAGGCCCGCCCGCGGTGGCTCACTGCCGCCTTCTCCTCGGCCGTCGCCTCGCCGAAGCTCTTGCCCAACTCGTCCGAGAAGAAGATGGGGTCGTAGCCGAACCCGCCCGAGCCCGTCGGCGTCTCGAGGATGCGCCCCGTGCACTGCCCCTCGAACACCCAGGGCCTGGCGTCGTGCCGCTCGAGAAACACGAGCGCACAGCGGTACCGGGCTCGGCGTCGCTCGGGCGGGGCCCCCACCAGCCGCACCAGCAGCTCGCGGTTGTTGGCCTCGTCCTGTTCGCGGAGATCTTCGCGCGGTGGGAACGCGAAGCGCTTCGACCGCACCCCGGGCTTGCCGCCGAGCGCGAACACCTCGATGCCCGAGTCCTCCGCCACGGTCGGGAAGCGGGCGAGCTTGGCGAAGTACTCGGCCTTGCGGCGGGCATTGCCCTCGAAGCTCTCCGCGTCTTCCAGCCCGGCTTCGTCGGGACGTTCCCACAGGCCGCGGTCCTCCGGGAACATGACCTCGCACGCGGCGTCGGCCAGCAGGGCGCGGATCTCCCGCTGCTTGCCGGGATTGCGGGTGGCGACGAACAGGCGGGGCGTCACGCGCCAAGGCTCCGTCGCTGGAGGGTGAACAGCTCGGCCATGCCGGCGTCCGCCAGCGCGAGCAGGCGGTCGAGGTCGCGCCGCCCGAAATGGCCCGCCTCGCCGGTCGCCTGGACCTCGACGTAGCGGTCGGGCTCGAGCACCACCACGTTGGCGTCCACATCGGCCACCTTGTCTTCCGCATAGCAGAGATCGAGCACGGGTTCGCCGGCCACGATGCCGACCGACACCGCTGCCACCAGCCATCCGAACGGATCGGCCACGCCGTGCGTGGTCGCGAGCCAGGTGCAGGCATCCCGCAGCGCCACCGCCGCCCCGGTGATCGCCGCCGTCCGAGTGCCGCCGTCCGCCTGGAGCACGTCGCAGTCGATCTGGATCGTCCGCTCCCCGAACGCGAAGTTCGTCAGGGCCCCGCGCAGGCTTCGGCCGATGAGCCGCTGGATCTCCTGGGTGCGCCCGCCGGGACCGGCGCGCTCGCGCGCGGTGCGCTCGCTCGTGGCGCGCGGGAGCATCGCGTACTCGGCCGTGAGCCAGCCGATCCCGCGGCCCCGGCGCCAGGCCGGCACGCTCTCCAGCACGCTCGCCGTGCACAGCACCAGCGTGGCGCCGAACCGCACGAGGCAGGAGCCCTCCGCATACGGATTGGCCCCGCGCTCGAGCGTGATCGGGCGCAGGGCGCCGGGGGCTCGGCCGTCAGGACGTGGCACGGATACGCTCCAGCAGATCAGTGGTGGAATAGCCGGGCTCCCGCGGGAGCACCATCACGGTGCCACCGCGCGCGCGCACGCGCGCCGCGCCGGGCAGGTGCTCGGGATCGTAGTCGTCGCCCTTCACCAGGACGTCCGGCATCAGCTCGTCGATCAGCGCGTCGGGGGTGTCCTCGTCGAACAGCACGACGCAGTCCACCGCGCCCAGGCCCGCCACGACCCGCGCCCGATCGGGAGCCGTGACCACCGGGCGGCCGTGGCCCTTCGCCAGGCGCGCCGCCGACGCATCGCTGTTGATCCCGACGATCAAGGCGTCGCCCAGCGCGCGCGCGGCCTCGAGCAGCGCGACGTGCCCCGGATGCAGCAGCTCGAATACGCCGTTGGTGAACACGACCCGGCCGAGCTGCGCGCGCCGCCAGCGGCTCGCCGCCTCGCGGTCACGCAGCTTCCGGCTCGGGCTCACCGGTCGACGGATCCGTGGTGCCGCCTCGGACGAACGCCACCTTCAGAATGGGCGGCGTGAGGAACGTCGTCCCGATCACCATCAACAGCACGGCGCTGAACACCTCGCGCGAGAGCACGCCGTTCATCAGGCCGATGTTCGCGAAGATCAGGCCGACCTCGCCCCGGGGAATCATCCCGATGCCGACCCCCACCCGGTTGTATTGCTTCCAGAAGGCGGCGTAGCCCGCCGCGAACTTGCCCAGCACCGCGATCAGCAGCAGCACGAGCCCGATCGCCAGCACCGGCTGATTCTCGGCGACGAACGGGTTGAGCAGCCGCACGTCGATCTGTGCGCCGATCGAGAGGAAGAAGATCGGCGTGAAGATGTCGGAGACGGGCTTGATGCGGTTGTGGATCACGTCGAACTGGTTCGTGCCCGACAGAATGAGGCCGGCCGCATACGCGCCGACGATCATCGCGAGCCCCACCATGTTGGCGAGCGACGCGACGATCAGGGCGAACGCAAAGGCGGAGACGAGCAGGACCCCGCGGACCTGCATCTTGTCGATCAGGGAGAAGATCTTGGGCGCGAGCGCGAAGCCGACGGCCAGCGCCGCCGCAAGGAAGCCGACGGCGAACAGCACCGAGCGCCCGATCTCGAGTACGCCTACGTGGCTCCCGCCCACGAGCGCGGTCACGATGCCGAGGATCACGAGGCCCATCACGTCGTCGATCACCGCCGCGCCGATCACCAGCTGTCCCTCCACCGAGCGCAGCGCGTGGAGATCCGTCATCACGCGGGCGGTGATCCCGACGGAGGTCGCCGTGAGCGTGGCGCCAACGAAGATCGCGGTGGTGACGTTGGAGACGAGATTGAACCGCTCCGTCACGAGGGGGGACGCCCAGTACAGAAACCCGAGCAGGAACGGCAGCACGACGCCGACGGTGGCCACCGCCAGCGCGCCGACGCCGACGCGGAACATCTGCTTGATGTCCGTCTCGACCCCGATCTCGAACAACAGGACGACCACCCCGAGCTCCGCCAGGATCTGCACCAACTCGGTCAGCGGGTCGCCGGCCGCCGTAGGGATGATCCCGAGCACCGACCCGCCAAGCAGCGCGCCGACGATCAGCTCGCCGAGCACGGCTGGTTGCTTGATCCGTTCGAACAGCTCGCCGGAGAACTTGCCGGCAAGGAGCATCACGGGGAGCAGCCAGAACAGCCGGGACAGCAGGTCGCCGCCCGCCGCTCCCTCCGAGGCCGACGCGAGCGCAGTCGTGACGGCCGGCAACGGCACGGTGAACATGGATGATCTAGAGTTGGCCCCGGACCTCGGGGCGATGGGTCACGGGAAGGTTGTAGAAGGGCAGCCGGACGGTATCCGGCCACGACGTGGTGATGATGATCTCGCGGGGTCGCGATCGCCGCCGGACACGGAAGCGGCGCGCGTCGGCCGGCAGGCCCAGCTCGTCGACCTTGGCGCGCAGCCGTCGCACGATGGCCTCATCGTCCAGCGCCGTCGCGAAGTTGGCCACCGTCTGCATCTCGTCCTTGAGCTGGAAGTAGCGGGCGTAGTGGAACCCCGCGTCGATGCCGTAGTAGACCGCCGCCGCCAGCACCACGAGCGTGAGCAGGCAGCCCCAGTTGACCTTGCCGGCGCGGTTCCCGACGCGAGCGGCTACCATTGGGACTGCGCACCGTCCACGATGTCCGTCACGAGCTTGTCGAGAGCGCGACTGCGGCCGCGGGGTTCGTCGGGCGGCTCGTACTCCCCGTCCACGAGGAGGCTCTGCCGCTCCCACAGCGTGCGCCCCTCCCGCTGATCCATGATCGTCACCCGCAGCGTGATCTGCACGCGCCGCGCGGTCACCTGCACGTTGCCGCGCTCGCCGGCGGCCTGAAACGACAACGCGATCTCCGGCTCGTAGCGGAGGATGGTCCCGCGCACGACCGCGTCGGCGTTGGCCTCGGAGGCGGGCCGGAGCCCGAGCCGGCCCTGCATGGCTTCGCGCAGGGCGTCGGCCACCTCCTGCGTGAGCAGCGGCTCGGCGGTCTGGTTGTCGAAGGGGAGAATGGCCACGGTGCGGATGTGGGACGGCAACCCCCCACCGGCAAAGCCGTAGAGGCACCCGCCGGCCAGCAGCGCGACGAGCGCGACAAC
>JAOTWJ010000164.1 GCA_029862925.1 Gemmatimonadota bacterium | reverse complement strand
AGCGTCAACAATTGCGCCTTGTCCACCAGCAGCTCCTCCGCCGACACCGCGTACTTGGTCTTCTGATAGTTCCGGAACCCGTCCGCGACGGGCTCGAGCACGGCAAAGGAGTCGACGTCCGTCTGCTTCTGCGACGCGTCGGTGCGGCCCGGCGTGAAGGGCACCTTCACGTTGTATCCGGCGTTCTTGGCCGCCTGCTCCACCGCGGCGCACCCGCCCAGGACGATCAGGTCGGCCAGCGAGACTTTCTTGCCCTTGGAGGCCTCGGCATTGAACGCCTTCTGAATGCCCTCCAGGGTCTTGAGCACCTTCTTGAGCTGCGCCGGCTGGTTGACGGCCCAGTCCCTCTGCGGTGCCAAGCGGATACGCGCCCCGTTGGCCCCGCCGCGCTTGTCGGAGCCGCGGAACGTGGACGCCGACGCCCAGGCCGTCGCCACGAGCTGCGCGATGGACAGCCCCGACGCGAGGATCTCGGCCTTGAGGGCGGCGATGTCCTTCGCGCCAATCGGCTTGTGCGTGACCGCGGGCACGGGGTCCTGCCACAGCAGCTCCTCGTCCGGCACTTCCGGGCCCAGGTAGCGCGCGCGGGGGCCCATGTCACGGTGCGTCAGCTTGAACCACGCGCGGGCAAACGCGTCGGCGAACTCCTTGGGGTTCTTGTGGAAGCGCCGTGCGATCGGCTCGTAGATCGGGTCCATCCGCATCGCCATGTCGGCGGTGGTCATGATGGTCGACACCCGCTTCGACGGATCCGCCGCATCCGGCGCGAGGTACTTCTTGGCCACGTCCTTCGGCGTCCACTGCCAGGCACCGGCGGGACTCTTCGTCAGCTCCCACTCGTAGCCGAACAGCATGTCGAAGTACCCCATGTCCCACCGAGTGGGGTTCGGCGTCCACGCACCTTCCAGGCCGCTGCTGATGGCATCGGCGCCCTTGCCGCTCTTGTGGCGGCTCAGCCAGCCGAGGCCCTGCGCTTCGATGCCGGCGGCTTCTGGTTCCGGGCCAACCAGGGCGACATCGCCGGCCCCATGGCACTTGCCGAACGTGTGGCCGCCGGCGGTGAGCGCCACGGTCTCCTCGTCGTTCATCGCCATGCGCGCGAACGTCTCGCGGATGTCACGGCCCGACGCGACGGGATCCGGATTGCCGTTCGGTCCCTCCGGGTTCACGTAGATCAGGCCCATCTGCACGGCCGCGAGCGGATTCTCGAGCTCGCGATCGCCGGAATAACGCTGGTCACCCAGCCACTCGCCCTCGGATCCCCAGTAGATGTCGTCTTCCGGCTCCCATACGTCCTCGCGCCCGCCGCCGAAGCCGAAGGTCTTGAACCCCATCGACTCGAGGGCGCAGTTGCCGGCGAGAACCATGAGGTCCGCCCAGGAGATCTGGTTGCCGTATTTCTGCTTGATCGGCCACAGCAGCCGGCGCGCCTTGTCGAGGTTCGCGTTGTCGGGCCAGCTGTTGAGCGGCGCGTAGCGCTGCGTGCCGGACCCCGCGCCCCCGCGCCCGTCGGCGATCCGGTAGGTGCCCGCGCTGTGCCACGCCATGCGGATGAACAGGCCCCCGTAGTGCCCGTAGTCGGCCGGCCACCAGTCCTGCGAGTCGGTCATCAGCGCATAGAGGTCGTGCTTCAGGGCCTCGAGGTCGAGCTTCTTGAACTCCTCGGCGTAGGTGAACTCTTCACCCATCGGGTTGCTCAGCGGGGAGTGCTGATGGAGGATCTTGAGGTTCAACTGGTTGGGCCACCAGTCTCGATTCGCCGTGCCACGACCGGCGGCGGGTCGGTTCGAGCCACCCGTCACGGGGCACTTGCTGTCGCCGTCCACTGTTCGCTCCAATCGTAAGGAACTTGAATGGTCTGGTTTGGGACTCGCCGTCACCCCGGCCAGGCCTGTTGGCGTGAAGGCGGGGCCTCTGGCGCATACTCACCACGCGCGCCGATGGAGGCAAGAGCGACGCGTCCCTTAAGGCAACGGCACGCGCCGAGCGGCGGCGTCAGCCGCGGTCGAGAGATGCGGGTTGGAAACGCTGCGGCGGGTCGGTCAGGGGCGAATGAACACGTGTGTCCAGTACGTGCCGTCGAGTCCCACCCCATGCTCGGTGAGCGTGCAGTTCTCGATGTTCGCCCGATGGCCAAGGCTGCCGAGCCACCCCGCGAGCACGGCCTCCGCCGTCGGATAGCCAAACGCGATGTTCTCGGCGGCGCTGGAGAAGTCGATGTTCGCCGCGGCCAGCCGGTCGAACGGCGAGGCGCCGTCCGGATTGGTGTGACTGAAGAAGCCGCGGGCCAACATGTCCTCACTGTGCGCCTGCGCGACGGCCGCCACCGCGGGGTTCCACACGAGCGCCGGACATCCGACGGACTGGCGGTGGGCGTTCACCTGCTCCACGAACGTGGCGACCGCGGGATTCGCCGAGAGATCGGGTCCGACCGCGCGGTCGGCGCCGCACGCCATCGGGGCAAGCACGCCCAGCGCCGCCCACGTGATGAAAGGGCGGAGAGACTCGCGGAGGGACCGTGCCCGGGGATCGCGCCGACTCATGCGCCGCAACGTAAGTGGATCCGGCATGCGGGACGGTGACGCGCCGCACGATACCGTGGCGGCGAACAGCCGCGACGTCACGCGGCCGCGCGATCAGATGGGCTGGAACAGCTCGCCGAGTTCGAGCCGCAGCGGTACCTGGGCCCCGGCGGGCTGCCACGCCACCGTGTCCCACGCGACGGTCGGAAACGTCACCGCGGGGGTCCAGACCTCGACACAGCGGCGCTCCGGATCCACGAGCCAGTAGGTGGGGACGCCGACCTCCTGATACAGCCGGCGCTTGGTGAAGCGGTCGGCCCGCGCCGAGGACGGGCTCAGCACCTCTACCGCCAGGAGCAGCGTCCGCATCCGCGCCCAGTCGAGCGTGCGGGCGTCCGGGAGCGGAACCACGAACACGTCCGGCTGCACCAACGAATCGTCCGTCCACGAGATGTCCGCCGGAGCCATAAACGCATGACCGATCGTCTGTTCCCGCAGGTAGGCGCCGAGGCGCGCGCATATGCGCGCGACGATCTCTTGATGCCAGGCGCTGGGCGCGGGGGTCACCAGCAGCTCCCCGTGCACCACCTCGTTTCGCTGCCCGTCGCTGGGGAGCGCGCGCACCATGTCCGCGGTGTAGTACGTGACGGCCATGCCCATAAGGTCGGCTCGGCGTGAGAGGGATCGCAAGGGCGCACGCCCCAGAATCCCGCTGCCCGCCCGCGCGGGCGTCACCGGTGGTGCGCGGGGCGGGCCATTCCGTCGCGTCGCCTTGGCGACAGCATGGGCCGAGTGGCGGCTTCAGCCGCGTTCCAGAAGCGAGCCTGCCCCCGCTGCCCCGCTGCCTCGCTGCCCTCCTTCATTCGAGATTCACGCGGGATTCACCGCCGCCAACACCTGCCCCTGCCAGATTGCGAGTGGGAGGTGACGCATATGCGCACGTCTCTCATTGCCGGCGTCGCGCTGATCGGCTGGCTGGGTTCCCCGCTCCCGCGGGTGGCGTCTGCCCAGGACGTGTTCCAGGACCCTCGGGGACGCTTCAGCATCGATCTGCCGCCCGGTTTCACGCTCTCCAGTGAACAGCTGGACCGGATCTACGTCTTCCAGATCCCCGACGCGCGCCTCTTCGTCTCCGTCGCTCCCGGCACGCGCGACTTGGACCGACTATGGCGCTTGGCCCTCGACGACTTCACCGGCGCTGGCGTCCCGCCCCCACCCGCCGAAGCGGTGACGGACCTGGAGGTGAATGGCAACCCGGCGCGGATGGCATGGTACGGCTTCGACATCGGGGACGGGCGGGCGAAGGTGTCCTACACCGTGCTGCTGGGCGCGGTGGTGCTACAGGATGGCGGGATGGGCGTGGTGTGCTTCTCCATGCTGAACGACCGGGCCGCCGACCAGTGGGGCGATCGCCTGCGACAGGCGTTCCGCACGATCCGCGTGGCCGGCGCCCCCGTGATCAGCGCGATCTGAGCAAAGGCGACGGGTAACCCCTCCCGTCGTTCCCGTCGCTCCCGCCGCTACCGCGCAATCACCACCCGCTTCCCGTCCAGCCCCCACGCCGGATCGATGGGAATCCCCAGGTGGGTCAGCGCCGTCACCGCCACGTCCACGATTGCGGGCGTTTCCGCCGGCGTGCCGACCACCGCCGCCGGCCCACTGGCGAGATAGAAGATGGTGCGCTCCTCGGCAGATTCCCCGCCATGCCCACCGGCCTCCGTCCGCCCGTGGTCCGTGGAGACGAGGATGAGCCAGTTCTCCCGTGCGTACCCCGGCCGGCTCCGCAGCGCCGCGAGCAGTTCCCCCACGTGCCGATCGGCCAGCGCGATCGCCGCCCGATACTCGGCGCCGATGGATCCCGCCTCATGGCTGGTCTCGTCCGGATTGCCGAGGTAGACGAACGCCGCGTCCACCTCCGCCTGCCGGAGATACGCCGCGGCGATGGCGGTGGACTGTGAGTCCGCCGCGGCCCATCCCAGGTCGTAGCCGTCGAGCACGACCACGCTGTCCGCTCGCGCAATCAGCGGACCGCCGGCATCCGTGGTGACCAGCGGCAGCCAGTCGGCGACCACGAAGGTGTGCAGCTCCGGTCGGACGGACTCGATCCGGGTGAACAGGTCCGGGTAGCGATCGTAGTGGTTGGTCGTGAAGTCGTTGTTCAGCACCCCGTGTTTGGCCGGCCACACCCCGATCAGCATGCTCGACCACCCGGGACCGCTGATCGTGGGGAGGCCCGTTTGTGCGCGATCGCTGTACGTGCCCGCGGCGATCAGCGAGTCGAGATGCGGGGTGGGAACGGCGGCCAGGACGTCCGGACGCACCCCGTCGATCCCGATGATCAGCAGCTTGGGGACGGGGGCGGCGTCGGGTCCGGCGCACCCGACGCACACGGCCAGGGCGACGACGCGGGTCGGGACGGAGAGGATGCGGAGTATGGGTGTCGAGCGCATGGACCAGGAACCTGTCACGCGGCCGAGGAGAACGCCAGCTGGCGACACGGGTCGGCGGTCCGTGCATGCTTGCGACGCGGTTGACCGAGTCGTATGAGTGGTCAAGGGATGCAAAGGACCACACCGATGCGTTTCATCGCCCTCCCGCTCGCCGTCTGCGTGGCCCAGGTCGCGGCCGGCACCGGCTACGGCCAGCAGACCGCGCTGATCACCAACGTGGCCGGCCGGACCACGACGACCACCCTCAATGGTGCGTGGCAGAGTATCGTCGACCCGTTCGAGGTCGGCTACTACGACTACCGCTTCCAGCCGCGCGCGGACGGGTTCTTTCTGGCGAGAAGACCGCGGGACAAGAGCGACCTGGTCGAATACGACTTCGACGCGTCGCCGCGGCTCCAGGTGCCGGGCGACTGGAACTCGCAGGACGAGCGGCTGTTCTTCTACGAAGGCACCGTGTGGTATCGGACAGTGTTCGATTACCAGCTCCGGCCCGGCGCCCGGCTGTTCGTCCACTTCGGCGCCGCCAACTACGACGCGCATGTCTACCTGAACGGGACCGAGCTCGGCACCCACGAAGGAGGCTTCACCCCGTTCAACTTCGAAATCACCGGGCACGTGCGGCCCACGGGCAACTCCCTGGTGGTCAAGGTCGACAACCAACGACGGCGCGACGCCGTGCCGACCGTCAACACCGACTGGTGGAACTACGGCGGGCTGACCCGTGACGTGACGCTGATCGAGCTGCCGGCGACCTTCGTGCGCGACTACTTCCTCCAGCTCGCCAACGGATCCGCCGACCGCGTTGCCGGCTGGGTCCAGCTCGACGGACCGGGCGCCGCCGGTCGGGACGTGACGGTCCGCATCCCGGAGGCGGGCGTGGAGACGACGGTCGCCGCCGGCGCCGACGGGCGTGCAACGCTCGACATCGCCGCCGATCTCGTCCTCTGGTCGCCATCCAACCCCAAGCTGTACGACGTGGAGATCGCGGCGGCCAGCGACCGGGTCCGGGACCGCATCGGCTTCCGGACCATCGCGACGCGCGGCACGGACATCCTGCTCAACGGTCGCCCGGTATTCTTACGCGGCGTCAGCGTGCACGAGCAGGCGCCGATGCGTGAGGGTCGGGCCAACGGGCCCGAAGACGCGCGCACCTTGCTCGAATGGGTGAAGGAGCTCAACGGCAACTTCGTCCGACTCGCCCACTACCCGCACAACGAGTCCATGGTGCGCATGGCCGACTCGCTGGGCCTCTTGGTCTGGGGCGAGATCCCGGTGTATTGGACGATCCAGTGGGAGAACGAAGCCACGCTGGCCAATGCCCGGCGCCAGCTGAGCGAGATGATCACGCGGGACAGGAATCGGGCGG
>JAOTWJ010000163.1 GCA_029862925.1 Gemmatimonadota bacterium | reverse complement strand
GGCCGTGGTCAACTCGAGCTGGGCGTTCTACGACAAGTGCGGGAACCAGGGGTACACGGCCACCTTCGCCACGTTCCTGGGCGACGGGACGAACTTCCTCTTCGATCCCAAGGTGATGTTCGACACCTGGGATGACCGCTGGATCGTGTCGATCTGCGCGCGCAACAACACCACCCAGGACTCGTGGGTCGTCCTGATGATATCGGACGACGACAACCCGTTTGGCAGCTGGTGCTGGTACTACCTGGACTTCACCGTCAACGGCAGCACCCCGACCGGCTGGTGGGCGGACTACCAGGACGTCAGTACCACGCCCGACGGCGTCGTCATTACGACCAACCAGTTCGACTGGTCCACGCCGAACCGCATCTTCCAGTACGCCAAGGTCCGCAGTATGGACAAGGCGCAGGTCTTCGCCTGCGCTTCGGCCGGCTGGTGGGACTTCTGGAACATGAACAACCCCGGCGACGCCTCCAAGGCCTTCACCCTGCGGCCGGCAATCATGCACACCTGGCCGGGGAACATGTGGCTGGTCAACTCCAAGCCGGGCGGCGGCACCATCCTCACGCTGTGGAACATGGGCGGCACGCCGCTCGCGCCCACGCTGGCCGGGAGCAACATCAACGTCGGTCTCTACGATAACGGGGACCCGATGCTCCAGCCCGGCGGGCTCTACGTGGACACCGGCGGCGCGCGCCTGTTGAATGCGGCCTACGCCAACGGGCACCTCTGGAGCGGCCACACGATCCGGTACAACTGGGGTGAGCCCACCGACCGTACCAACATCCAGGTGTTCCAGCTCGACACCTACTCTGTCGGGACGGTGGACTTCCAGACGTCGTGGGGCGCGCCCGGGTTCTACTACTCTTACCCGGCCGTGGATTTCGACAACCTCTACAACGGCATCGTCTGCTTCGCGCGCGGGGGTCCCACCGAGTTCCCGGGCTCGCGCTACGTGGACTTGCCGCAGGGCGGGCCCTGGGGTGCCAGCAGCGCCACCCTCGTCGCCGGCCAGACCAACTACACCGGCGGCTCGGCCGCCGGCACCTTCGGCGACCCCAAGCGCTGGGGCGACTACTACGGCTGCGCCCGCGACCCCTACGACAACAAGACGCTCTGGTTCTTCGGCCAGTTCGCGTCCAACAGCCCGGCCGGCACCTGGGACACGCAGGTCGGCGCCGCCGCGCCCAACGGCAACGGCGTGCTCAGCGTGACACCCACGACGACCTTCGTCTCCACCGGCCTCCAGGGCGGACCCTTCACGCCGAGCGCTCGCGTCTACAACGTGTCCAACACCGGCGGGGCGGCCATCCCCTGGTCGCTCTCGGGGCTCCTGTCCTGGCAGTCGGCCTCGGCCTCGAGCGGGAAGCTCCAGGCGGGTGGGGCGCTCAACGTCACCGTGAGCATCAACGCGGCCGCCAACGGGCTCGGTCCGGGGACGTATACCGACAGCTACAGCTTCACCAACTGCTACACCTCGGGGGGCACGCTCAACCGGACGACCCAGCTCACCGTGGGACTCGACGAGAGCTGCCCCGGCTCGATCGTGCGCATGACGCCACCCGGTGTGCCGCCCGATGTCACCTCGACCACCGGCACCACCCAGCAGCGCGGCAGTTTCATCACCGCACTCAAGGACTTCGAGGTCTGCGCGCTCGGTTTCGAGGCGGACTACGCGCTGCCGCAGACGCTCACCGCTCGCATCTACGAGGCGAGCGGCGTGACGCGGGGCGCGCTCGTGGCCACCGGCGCGCTCACCGCCGTGCAGACGGGCAAGCTCACCCACTACGTGGCCATCAACGCCACGCTGGAGGCGTGCAAGGAGTACGACGTCTCCATCGAGTTCTCCGGCTCGGCCACGTGGGACTGGTGGGATGAGAATCTCGGCTACGAGCCCTTCGACGTGGGACCCATCCGCGTCCGCGACGGCGAGAGCTTCGGGGGCGCGGGCAACTTCGCGCTGCCACCGATGTCGATCATCGGCAGTTCGCCGGCGGCGGCCGAGGTCGCCGAGCTGAGACCCGACAACTCGCCGCCCAGCACCACCACCAACCAGAACCAGGAGCGCGGCATCTACGTGGAGGCCAACGAGACCGTGCGCATGTGTTCGTTTGGCTGGTACGCCAACCTGCCGGCCGGGCAGACCCTCACCGCGCGCGTCTACGCCGCCACCGGCACGACGCGGGGTGCAGTCCTGGCGGAGGGTACCTTCGTGACGACGGGGGCGGGCTACAAGTGGCACGACATCCCCGTCAACGCCACGCTCTCCGAGGGCGGTGACTATGACCTCGCCATCCAGTTCGGTTCGACGACGCAGTGGCGGTATTGGTGCGACGCTTTTCTCACGATGCCGTACACGGCGGGGCCGCTCCAGGTGGTGAAGGCGGAGTTCGGCGGTGCCACGTCCAACTGCGCCATCATGGAGTACCGGATGGGCTGGGATACCGCCGGCGCGCCCTTCGACCTGGCCAAGCAAAACGACGTCATCCCGCCGCCGAACAGCACGGGGCAGGACAACAGCAACTACGGCGCCTACGTCACCTCGCTCATCGACCAGGAGCTCTACTCGCTGGGCTGGATGGTCGACATTCCGTTGGGTTCAACCATCACGGCGCGTATCTACCAGGCCACCGGCACCACCCGCGGGGCGCTCCTCGCCTCGGGGGCGGTCACGTCGACCGGCGACGGCATGCGCTGGCATGACGTGCCCCTGTCGATCAGCCTCGGTGCGGGTCAGGAGTACGACTTCAACTTCGTCTGGGGAACGGTGAACGAGTGGAGATGGTGGGTCGACACCGCGCCCCCCGCCGTGCCCTACGACGCCTACGGCGTGATGCAGGTGCGTGACTCGGAGGCCGGCGGCAGCGCTGGCAACAACGCGCTCATCCACATGCGCTACAACGGTTGCGACGCCACGCTCACCCCGGTTGCGGACGACTCGCCGCAGCGCGTGCCGATGTTCCTGGCCACGCCGGCGCCGAATCCGGTGTCGGGCACGGCGAACATCTCCTTCTCGCTCGAGGAAGCCGGTCCGGTGACCATCCACGTCTACGACGTGGCGGGTCGCAAGGTGGCGACGATCCTCGAAAACGCGGGCCGCGCGGCGGGCTGGAACCAGGCTAGCCTGGACTCGAACCAGCTGCCGAGCGGCGTGTACTTCCTCAAGATGTCGACCAAGCTGCAGTCGATGTCGCGGAAGTTCGTCGTGACGCACTAGCGCTTGCTCGACGCGCGAGCGCGTGCAGAGAGGGGCCGGCGGATCGCCGGCCCCTCTTCTTGTTGTGCGCACGGGCGGGCGGGTGTAGGCTGGCCGCACTCGTCACTGGAAGGATGGAAACGTGGATCTCGTGCTCGCGGGTGGACTTGCCTTCCTCGCCGGAGTGACCTTCGGGATTTTCGGCG
Source organism: Gemmatimonadota bacterium (assembly GCA_029862925.1). Taxonomy (GTDB): domain Bacteria; phylum Gemmatimonadota; class Gemmatimonadetes; order Gemmatimonadales; family GWC2-71-9; genus JAOTWJ01. The sequence continues at coordinate 2,961 of JAOTWJ010000163.1, read as the reverse complement.
CGGGCGGTTCGATCCTGCTCGTGCCCATTCTCGTCTACGTGCTGGGTCTGCCCGTCAAGGTGTCGCTGGGAATGGCGCTCTTGATCCTCGTCCTCACCGGCGGCATCGCCGCACTCGCCCACGCGCGCTCGGGCCACGTCCACTGGCGGCTGGCGTTGCAGTGGTGCGCCCTGGGCATCGTCGGCGCCTACGCGGGCGGGCGGGCGGCCGAGTTCATGCCGTCCGAGGCGCTGCTGGCGATGTTCGCGCTGATCGTCCTCGGTTCGTCGCTGGCCATGCTGCGCAGGAGCGCGCCCACGGTGCGCGAACGCGCGCTGCGCGTGGCGCCGTCCTTTCTGCGCATCGGACTGGTGGGCCTCGGTCTGGGGTTCGTGACGGGGATGATCGGCGTGGGCGGCGGATTCCTCCTGGTGCCGGCGCTGGTGCTGCTGTGTGGAGTCGAGCTCAAACCGGCCATCGGCACCTCGCTCCTCATTATATGCGTGAACTCGCTCGGCGGCTTTCTCGGCTTCGCCGCGCACGCGCGCTTCCCCTTCGTCCTGACCATGATCATGGCGGCGTTCAGCGCGGGGGGCAGCCTGGCCGGCGAGCGCATCGGCAAGCCCCTTCCGGCGCATCGCCTGCGCCCCGCCTTCGCCGTGTTCCTGCTGCTCCTGGGAGCGGTGATGGTCGTGGAGAACGCGATCGACCTGATTCTGCGCTGAGACGCCGTCGAGGCGGGCGCAGGCCGAGCCGCTGCACCGCGCGCGCCTTGTCCCGCACGCGCGATTGGGCTATCCTGGACGGGTTCATCGCCTCGAAAGGAGACCGCCATAATGTTCGCTCTCGACGCCATCCAGGCCGCGCTGCGTGAATTCGGATTCGACGCCTGGCTGCTCTACGATTTCCGCGGGCGCAACACCACAGCCCGCGCCGTGCTGGACATGCAGGAGATGATCCCCGGCTCGCGGCGCTTTTTCTATCTCGTCCCGGCTAACGGCGAGCCGCGCAAGCTCGTCCACCGCATCGAGCAGGGCGCGATCGATCACCTCCCGGGGAACAAGCACGTCTACCTGCGCTGGCAGGAGCTGGAGGCGGGAGTCAAGGAGATCCTATCGGGCTGCAAGCGCGTGGCCATGGAGTACTCGCCGCGCAACGCCAATCCCTACGTCTCCGTGGTGGACGGCGGCACGGTGGAGCTGGTGAAGAGCAGCGGCGTCGAGGTGGTCCCCTCGGGAGACCTCATCCAGCTCTTCGAAGCGACGTGGGACGACGCGCAGTGGGAGATGCACCTCGAGGCGGACGGCCACTGCCAGGCCGCCTTCGAGCTGGCGTGGAAGATGATCGCCGAGGCGGTGCGCGCGGGAAAACCCCGCCGCGAGGTCGAGGTGCAGCGTGCGATCATGGACCACTTCGCGAGCCACGGCATGACCACTTACCACCCGCCCATCGTCGGCGTCGGTCCCCACGGCGGCGACCCGCACTACGAGCCGTCGCCAGGTAGCGACGCGGATGTAGCCGAGGGCGAGCTCGTCCTCGTCGACCTGTGGGCCAAGATGGATCGGCCGCGGGCCGTCTACAGCGACATCACCAAAATGGGCTTCGTGGGCGAGACGGTGCCGGAGAAGTACACGAAGATCTTCGACATCGTCGCCGCCGCGCGCGACGCCGGTGTGGCGTGCGTGCGCGACGCCTTCGCCGCGGGCCGTCCCGTACGCGGATACGAGGTGGACGACGCCACGCGCAAGGTGATCACCGACGCCGGCTACGGAGCGGACTTCGTTCACCGCACCGGACACTCCATCGGCGAGGAGACGCACGGAAACGGCACCCACATGGACAACCTGGAGACCCACGACGATCGCCTGATCCTGCGGCGCACCTGCTTCTCGATCGAGCCCGGCATCTACAAGCCCGAGTTCGGCGTGCGCTGCGAGGTGGACGTCTACATCGACGGCGACGGCGGCGTACATGTAACGGGCGGCGTGCAGGATCGCGTGCTGCCCATCCTGGCCGAGTATTGACCGATCGATGAGTCGCGCCCCGTCACGAAAGCCGTCGCTGGCGAGCGTTCGCCACGTCTTCGCCACCATCATCTGGCCGCGCCGGAGGCTGCTCCTGCTCGGGATCGGGCTCATCGTGGTCAACCGCGTGGCCGGGCTCGTGCTCCCCGGCTCCACCAAGTACCTCGTGGACGACGTCATCGCGCGCGGCGACCGCGACATGCTCCGGCTCCTCCTCGTCGCGGTCGGCGCAGCGGTCACCGTGCAGGCGGTGACGGGATTCCTGCTCACGCGGCTCCTCTCCGTGGAGGCGCAACACCTCATCGCGGAGCTGCGCATGCGCGTGCAGCGCCACGTCGTTTATCTGCCCATCCGCTTCTTCGACGACAACAAATCCGGCGCGCTCGTCTCGCGGATCATGAGCGACGTCGAAGGCGTGCGCAACCTCGTGGGTACGGGGCTGGTGCTGCTCGTGGGGGGCGTCATCTCGGCCTCTATCGCGCTCGTGCTCCTCATCAAGATCAACGCCAAGATGACGCTGCTCGCCGTGGTGCCGCTGGCCATCTTCGGCGTGATCGCGCTGCGGGCGTTCGCCTACATCCGCCCCGTGTTCCGGCGGCGCGGGCAGATAAACGCGGAGGTCACGGGCCGGCTGACCGAGTCGCTCGGCGGCGTGCGCGTGGTGAAGGGCTTCAACGCCGAGCGCCGCGAGATCGATACCTTCCGGCGCGGCGCCGAACGCCTCTTCGAGAACGTGCGCGAGACGCTCACGGCACAGGCCGTGGTGACGAGCCTATCCACGCTGCTCCTCGGCGTGGCCAGCGTCTCCATCATGGCGCTGGGGGGACACCTCATGATCGGCGGGGAGATGACGATCGGCGACTTTTTCGCCTACACGCTCTACCTCGGCTTCCTCGTCGCTCCCATCATCCAGATGAGCTCGATCGGCACCCAGATGACCGAGGCCTTCGCCGGCCTC
>JAOTWJ010000162.1 GCA_029862925.1 Gemmatimonadota bacterium | reverse complement strand
GATCGCCCGTTCGATCCCGCTCTCACGCGCCGCTGGCTGCCCGTGAACTCGTACATCGGCGGGAACGAGCACGCCGTGCTGCATCTCATGTACGCGCGGTTCATCACGCTGGTGCTGCACGATCTCGGCCACCTGCCGTTCGAGGAGCCGTTCACCCGGTTCCGGGCGCACGGGACGATCGTCAAGGACGGCGCCAAGATGTCCAAGTCGCGCGGCAACGTGGTGGTGCCCGACGAGCACATCGCCCGCTGGGGGGCCGACACGTTCCGGATGTACCTGATGTTCCTCGGTCCCTATCAGGAGGGCGGAGACTTCCGGGACGAGGGCATCTCCGGGATCCGCCGTTTCCTGGAGCGGGTCTGGGGGCTGGTGCAGGACGCCGACGGCGCGAACGGCGACGCGGCCGCCAGCCGCAAGCTCCATCAGACCATCCGGAAAGTGGGGGGCGATCTCGAGGAGCTGCGCTACAACACCGCCATCGCCGCGATGATGGAGTACGTCAACGTGCTGCGCAAAGAGGAGCAGGAGGGGCAAGGGATCCCCCGGGCTCTGGTCGAGCCCCTCGTCATCCTGCTCGCCCCGTTCGCGCCGCACTTTGCCGAGGAATGCTGGGAGCGGCTCGGCCACGCCGAAAGCGTGTTCGACGCCGCCTGGCCGGCGTTCGATGCGGCGCTCGCCCGGGACGTGGAGATCGAGTTGGTCGTACAGGTGAACGGCAAGGTCCGCGGCCGGCTTCAGGTGCCGGCCGGCATCGCCGAGGCGGAGGCCGTCGCCCGGGCCACGGCGGACCCCTCGGTGCGGAAGTTCATTGATGGCAAGGAGATCCGGAAGGCGATCTTCGTGAAAGACCGGTTGGTGAACCTGGTGGTTGGCGGCTAGCGACCCTTCTCCCCCCTCCCGCATCTATTCCAGTGACCATGACGCGAGCGACCGTTGGCGTGATCGGTGTCCTCGACGACATCGCGGTTGAGCAGGCGAAGACGGGCGATCTCACGGCGCTCGAGCGCGTCTACCGGGCGTACGACGGGATGGTGTACTCGCTGGCCCGGCGGATCTGCCGGACGGAAGAGGACGCCGAGGACGTGCTCCAGGAGACGTTCCTGGAGGTGTGCCGCAGCATCCGACGGTTCCGCGGGGCGGGGCCGGGCAGCCTCACGGCCTGGGTGAAGCGGATTGCCGCGAGCAAGGCGCTGATGCGGGTCCGCCGGCAGAAGTACCGCGATGCCGACGACCTGCCGGAGGACGGCGCGCTCGCGGGGCAGCGGGCGCCGGACGTCGGGTTGCAGCTCGATCTGGAAGCGGCGCTGCTGCGGTTGTCGGAGACGTCGCGCGCGGTCGTCTGGTTGCACGATGTCGAGGGCTACACGCACGAGGATATCGCCGAGATGATGGATCGGACCGTGAGCTTCTCGAAGTCGCAGCTCGCGCGGGCGCACCAGCGCCTGCGGACCTGGCTCGGCGGGGAGTAGGCATATGCGAAAGCACTGCACGATGACGGAGCTGCTGGCCGTGCGAGACGGGGAGGCGAGCGTGTGGGCGCGCGAGCACCTGACCGACTGTCCGCACTGCCAGCAGGAACTCGAGTTGGTGCACCAGCGCGCGGCACGCCTGCGCGCGCTGCCCGGCCGACGTCCGCCCCGCGATCGCTGGGCGGAGGTGCGTGCCCAGGCGCAGCGTGAGCGGCGGGGTGAGTCGATACGGCGGGGCACGTGGGGTGCCCTGGCGCTTGCCGCGGGACTGGCGCTGATGGTGGGGATACGCTCCGCAATGCCGGGCGGGACAGACGGCGCGCTCGCGCCCGTGGCGAGTGCCGGCGATGTGCAGCTCGCCAGCCTGATGGACGAATCGCGCGAACTGGAAGCCGCGCTGCGGAGCTACGGGCCGGACGGCCGGGTGCTCAACGCGCGGGCAGCCGGGATCATCGCGGACCTCGAAGACCGGATTGCCCTCGTGGACGCCGGGATCGTGCAGATCGGCCGCCGCGGGTCGCGCGACGACCTCACCGACCTCTGGCGCAGCCGGGTCCAGCTCATGGACGCGCTCGTGAACGCGCATGTCACCCGGGCTTCCTACGTCGGATTCTGAGCCCGGCCACCGGATAAGGAGACGAACGATGAAGCGACTGTTGCTGGGCGTGCTGGCGTTGGTCGTGGCGACGAGCGCCGCGAGCGCGCAAGAGATGACCGACAAGGAACGACGCGAGCTGGAGCAGAAGCTCGAGCATCTGCGCCAGGAGATGCGCGAACTCGAGCGGAAGCTCGGCCGTGACCGGATCCGCATGTTCGTGCAGCCTGAGGGACCGATGGCCTTCGCCTTCTCCACCGACCGCCCACGCCTTGGCGTGGTCGTTCAGACCGAGCGGAACGCCGCGACCGACTCCATCGGCGCGGTGCTTCAGGCCGTCACGCCCGAGACGCCGGCCGCCGAGGCCGGGTTGCAGGCGGGCGACATCATCGTCCGGCTCAACCAGCAGTCGCTCGCGCAGCGGGAAGCCCGCGGCACGAGCCCCGGGGACCGGCTCATCGAGCTGGCGCGGGATCTCAAGGAAGGGGACACGGTGCGCGTGCAGTACCGGCGCGGCGCCGATACGCGCACGGCGGTCGTGGTGCCGCGCAAGCTCGACGACTTCGCGTACGCCTATCGGTTCGAGCGGGCGGACAGCGCGCTCGCGGGCGTGCGGGAGTTGACCGACCGGATGCGTGTCCTCGAGACGCCCCGGCTGCGGCTGGAGGCCGAGCCGCTCCTGTTCGGGATGCGCGACCGCTGGGCCGACATGGAGCTGACGACGCTCGACGCCAGCCTCGGCAGCTACTTCGGAACGACCGAAGGACTGCTCGTGGTCCGCGCGCCGAAGGACTCCCTGCTCGGTCTCAAGAGCGGGGACGTGCTGATGCGGATCGGCGGGCGCGTACCGAGCAGCCCGTCCCACGCGGCGCGCATCCTCCGCTCCTACGAGCCCGGGGACGAGATCCGGCTCGAGGTGATGCGGAACAAGCGCCGCACCGACCTCAGGGCCACGGTGCCGGCGCGGGAGCGCGGGCTCCACTGGGAGGAGCGGAACTAGCGCCGGTAGATGGGCGGATGGGCGGATGGGCGGAACGTGCTCCGATGTTCGGTCCTTCCGTCCACCCGTCCTTTCGCCTCCCTCTCGGTGGCCCTTCGTACTTTCCGCCGTCCGCCCATCCGCCCGTCGGTCTACCGTCCCGTCCCGAACAGCATCGCGTTCGTCACCAGCCGGGCCGTTCCGCGCCAGAACGCGCGAAACAGGGGGTCGTCGGCAAAGGCGACCGCATGGCCGCGCCCGTGCCGTTCCACCACGCCCCAGGCGGTACCGCGCAGCAGGCGCTGGGTGGTGGGCCAGGTGAATCCTGAGAGTCGCAGGGAGTCCCCCACGAACGCCACGGGATTGGCGCCGCCTGTGGACGGCGTGAGGAAGGTGCTCCCGGAGATCATCACGGCCAACTCACGCCGCTCGTACCCGAACGTGAGCCAATGGCTGGGGTCGAGGGTCGCCCGGAAGATCGTGCCGGGGATGGGGGCGACGGCGTTGGTATCGGCCTGCGGGGAGGGCAGCGGGGGGATGAGTGTGGTGTCGGCCGACAGGGAGTCGCCCTTGGCCTTCTTGGCCGAATCGGCCGGGGCGGGCGCGCCGAGGCGCCGGGCGGTGCTCAACCCCACGCCGTCGGCGGACAGGAACAGGGCCGCCCCATCGTACGCAATCAGCACGCCGCCGTCCCGCACCCACGCCTTGAGGCGCTCGAGCCCGCTGGCCCCCAGCTCGGTCTTGATGGCCGTCGCGGAGCCGCCGGGAACGATCACCACGTTGTAGTCCGCCAGCGTGGTCATCCGGCCGATCGTCGAGAGGGCCACCGGCACGAACGGGTGCCGCAGCTCGCGCTCGAGGAAGTACCACAACGCGCCGTAGCCCGTCTGGCTGACGCCGTCACCGCTGGCGACGAGCACCCGCGGGAGGAAGACGGGCTGCACCGTGGCCGAGCCGACACCGACGGGACCGGAGTCGGGGAAGGCCGATGGCACCGCGGTCACCGGGACGCCGAGCGCGGTGCTGAGCGCGGCGACGCGATCGTGCACGCGCTCCGGGTTCCGGTTGACCCGCAGGACGAACGTGCCGCGCGGGTACGAACGGCCGCCCGCGCGCAGGGGCTCCGTGGCCGCGTTCAGCACGAATTCCTCGCGGAGCAGCGCCAACGCGAGCTCGGCGGCCGCCTGGCGGTCATTGGCGAAGACGTATGCCGACGTCGCACGGCCGCTCGCCCCGCCCGGTGGCGCGAGTGCTCGGGCGGGCTCGTCGCTCGGGAGCGTGAGCACCTCACCGTCCACCGGCGCCAGGTCCGAGGTCCACCACGCGTCGAGGCCCAGGGTGTACGGCAGCGACCAGCCCGTCACATCGTAAAAATCGTACCGCTCGCCTGGCGCGCCGCCGCGCCGCACGTTGCGCGCGTACTTCTCCAGCTGACCCGACTTGAAGGGCTCGGGAACGACGGCGTCCGGTTCGAGCAGCGCGCGCGCCATGCGGCCGCGGGGCTGGTCGAGATCCACGACGAGCGCGCCGGGGGCAAAGGTCCGCCGTCCGGTGGCGTCGGGAAGAAAGGGCCGGGTTTGGGGCGCGGTGTAGGGTGCCGCGAGGCGGCGCACCTCCACGCCATGGCCTAGCAGGAGTGCCGCCAGCCGCGCGGCGTTGGTCGCATCCCGATCGGGGGCAATCACGATCCGCTTCATTTGCGCGGCCCGCCCGTCACTGATGGCGGTGCGGAAGAAGTCGTGGAAGTCGAGCAGCCGCGGCGTCCGGTGGCGGGCCGCCGTCTCCAGCGTCGCGAGGGAGGTCACGTAGTGGTGCGCGATTCCCTCGCGGAACGTGATCACGGTGCGGTCGTCACGCCGCCGCTGGAGCGCCTTGCCGCCGTCGCTCTCGTACGTCATGCCGGTGGCGCCCGCCAGCGTGGGCGCGGCGTCGAAGTACCCCAGGTAGAACCCGTCAAACACGTCGCGTGTGAAATACTGCCAGCCGTAGCGGTCGAAGGCCTCGGCGTTGTTCCGGCCGAAGACCTCGATCCAGCGGAGCGACGCGGCGGGGATGTTGGTGTTGACGGGTTCCGCGAACGGCGGAAAGAAGTACTGCTCCGTCGTGGAGTGGAGATCCACCACGACTTGGGGATTCCAGCGCCGCATCGCGCCGAGGATGGCGCGGACCGGGGCCTGGGACTGCGCCACGAGATCGCGGTTCATGTCGAACCGGTAGTGGCTGTAGCGGCCCCAAATGCTCCACGGCTCGTTCCACTCGTAGCTGGCCGGCTCAGCGGACCCGTCCGCCCCCGGGAAGATCGAGTTGTACCAGACCGCGAAGCGCTCGTGTCCGTCAGGGTTGGCCGAGGGGTTCAGCAGGACGAGGACGCTGTCGCGCACCAGGCGGGTCGTGACGTCCTCCCCGGCGACGAGCTGATATGCGACCCACAGGGCGGCCTCGAATCCCGCCGGCTCGTTTCCATGGATCGAGTAGGAGAGCAGCACGGTCACCGGGGTGCGCGCGGCGACGGTCCGGGCGCGCTCGAGGGAAGTGACCCGCGGATCCGTGAGGGCGGCCAGGTCGGCCCGGATGGTGTCGAGCCGCGCGAGGTTGCCTGGGGACGACACGAGCACCAGGCGCATCGCACGACCCTCTTCGGTGGTGCCGATGGGCTCGAGCCGCGCGCGGCCGCCGGAGGCCGCCACGAGCCGCTCGAGCACGGCCTGCTGCGCCGCGTATTGCGTGTGCCGGGCCCCCGGGCCGTAGCCCAGCAGCGAGTCCGGCCGGGGGACGTCGGCGCGGTATGGACCGCGGGCGTAGAAGTCGAACGCGTTCTCCTGCGCGGCGGCGGTGGGGGGCAGGACGAGGGCGAGCAGCAGCAGGGTGCGGTGCATGGGCGTCGGGTCCGGTGGAATGCGTGAGCGAACCTACACCAGGCGGGGCGGGCAGCGGAAGCATGTTGCGCGGCGGCATGTCGGACCGCATCCTAGGAGCCGTCGGGCCAACGTGTCCACGTGGTCACAGGAGGTGGTCATGCCGGAATGGAGCTGGCCGTTGTACAACTACGCGCATCTCGCCGGTCGGATCCTGTTCGGGTCCCTCTTCCTCGGAGCCGGGTTGGCCCACCTCATGAAGCTCGACGCCATGGGTGGCGCGGCGGCAGCCCGGGGGGTTCCGGCGCCGACGGTGATGACCGTGGGGACCGGGCTCATGATCCTGGTGGGCGGAGTGACGGTTCTGCTCGGCTGGCATCGGTTCATCGGGGCGGGTCTCCTGGTGCTCTTCCTGGTCTCCACGGCGTTCCTCATGCACCCGTTCTGGAAAGAGCAGGATCCGACGGCGC
>JAOTWJ010000033.1 GCA_029862925.1 Gemmatimonadota bacterium | reverse complement strand
AGCAGTGCGTCGAACGTCGGCGCCCGCAGCCGCAGCGCCAGCTCCGACATGTGATCTACGAATTCGTGGCCCGCCTGCGCATCCCCATCCATCGGTCATACCCCGTGACGTGCGCTTCCGGCCGCACCATTGCGGGCGCGGCCCCAGACCATGAACGTTGTACCCAGGGGGTAGCACCGTCCACTCACCCCGGCGGGTGCCGGGACGCGCGAGGGGAGGTGTCCGTGTTCTTCGCCAACCGATGCGACGCCGGCCGCCGACTGGCCGCGCAGCTCCACCCCTTTGAGACGCACCGACCCATCGTGCTGGGTCTCCCGCGCGGCGGCATCCCCGTGGCGTACGAGGTCGCGCACGCGCTGGGTGCGCCGCTCGACCTCCTGATGGTGCGAAAACTCGGCGCCCCCGGGCAACCGGAGCTCGCCATCGGGGCCGTCGCTCCCGGCATCGTGGTGCTCGACGACGAGACGATCGCGCTGCTCCGGGTCCCCGAAGACTACGTCGCACGCGTGCGTGTGCAGGAGACGCACGCGCTCGAGGACGGCCTCCGGCGATTCCGCGGCACCCGTCCGTTTCCCGACGTGGCCGGGCGGACGGTCATTCTGGTGGACGACGGCATCGCCACCGGCGCCACCGCGCTGGCCGCCGTGGACGCCGTCCGCGCCCACGGCGCGGCGCGGGTCGTCGTCGCCGCGCCGGTCGCGGCCCCGGACGCCGTGACCCGTCTGCGCGCGGCGGCAGATGATGTCGTGGTGCTCGAGACGCCGCCCGCCTTCCAGGCGGTCGGCTACTGGTATTCCGACTTCACCGCAACGACCGACGACGAAGTGCGCCAGATGCTGCGGCGCGCTCATCGCGAAGAAGACGCACATTACCATCCGCCGGCGACCTCGTGAGCACCGCTGACCGGGAGATGCAGCCATGGACGACCGACGGTTTCGCGTGACGCTGACCCGGCGTCAGGCGTATGAGTTCCTGGCGACGTTCGGCGAGGACGATCGCCAGTTGTTGCTCGACGAGCCCGCGCCGCTTGGCGGGGGCCATGGCCCCAACGCCACGCGCGTGCTCGGCGCCGCGGTCGGCCACTGTCTCGCCGCCAGCCTGCTCTTCTGCCTCGGCAAGGCGCGCGTCGACGTCGGCGATCTCGGCGTCACCGTGGACGGCACCGTCGCCCGGAACGACGCGGGTCGGTTGCGGATCACCGACCTCAAGGTCACCCTCGCGCCGAGCGTGCGGCCCGCCGACCGCGACCGGCTGGGTCGCTGCCGCGAGCTGTTCGAGGATTTCTGTATCGTCACCCAGTCGGTGCGGACGGGGCTCACGGTGCACGTCGACGTGGCGCCCTCAGACCGGCTGTGAACCGCCGTTCACCCGGTCTTGCGCGGACCTTCACGACCGGTCCCGTAGCGTCGCAGTGAGCAGCCGGACAGCCTTCTTGCAGGGGGAGGACCCATGACGGGCGTTCGCTGGCAACCCACCATCGTGGGCGTCGACACGTCCCCGGAATCGGTGGACGCGGTCCAACTGGGCTGGGCCCTGGCGGAGGCCGCGGGCACCCCGTGTCGGCTGATCCACGCCACACCGGAGGCCTGGACGGTTCCCACGGCCCCGCACACGTTCGCCATGAAGCCCGAGGCGCTCAACGAGTCGGCGCGCGCGGCGGCGAGCACGGCGGTGGTCGAGGCGCTGGCCGGCAAGGTCCCCGACGCGGCCCTTGCAGCCCTGGAAGTCCGGACCGGCCGTGGCGCGGCGGTGTTACGCGACGCCGCCCGGGAGGGCCCCGCCGGCGTCGTCGTCCTGGGCGGCAAGCACCACTCGCTCCTGGGACGCTGGGTCGTGGGCTCGACGGCGCACACACTGGTGCGCTCGCTCGAGATCCCGCTGCTCGTCTCGGCCCACGTGCCGCTGCCGATTCGCCGGGTCGTGGCGGCCGTCGACCTCTCCGACGCCGCGGGGCCGACCCTCCAGGCGGCCGAACGGTATGCCGAGTTGTTCGGCGCCGCCCTGCACGTCCTGCACGTCGTCGAGCCGCTGCCGATCATCCCGGACACGCCGCTGCAGTTCAACGACGAAGAGGTGTTCGCCCGCTCGCGCGAGCACCTGGAGCGCTACGTGTGGCCCCGGATGGAGTATCCGGGTGCCACGTCGGGGCTGCGGCGCGGCGCGGCGGTCGACGGCATTACCGCCGAGGTGGAGGACCGCAAGGCCGAACTGGTCGTCCTGGGGTCCCACGGCAAGGGCTGGGTGGACCGGATCCTCATCGGCAGCCTGACGGAGCGGGTCCTCGGCGCCCTGCCCTGCTCGATGCTCGTCGTGCCCGTGCTGGGGCCGACGGACCATCACCGCACCCGCCCGCGTGAGAGCGAGCGGTCGAGCGAGGTGCCCGCGCGCTGATCCGAGCCCTCGCGGCTTGAAGAGGCCATCGGGAGCATGAAGACCACCTAAAGCCGGGTCGGCCACGATCGGCGCCCGTGGCATCCGTGGCCTTCGACAAGTAGCTTCGTGGCATATGGTTGTACCTCCCAGCCAGGTACTGAGCGGCGAGGCTAGGCTTCAGCGACTCGTCGAGGCGGGCATCCGGATCAACGCGGAGCGCTCGCTCGACGCCGTGCTGCAGACGGTCGTCGATGCCGCCTGTGAGGTGATCGGCGCCAAGTTCGCGGCCCTGGGCGTGCTCGACCTCACCGGGACCGAGCTCCGGCGGTTCGTCACCAGCGGGATACCCCAGGAGCAGGCCGACCGGATTGGCGACCCGCCCACCGGCAAGGGCATCCTGGGACTGCTGATCTTCGATCCACGTCCCCTACGGCTCCGCGACCTCGGGAGTCACGCCAAGTCCCACGGGCTCCCTCCCAACCACCCGCCCATGCAGTCGTTCCTTGGCGTGCCGATCATGGGACGCAAGGGACCCATCGGGAACCTGTACGTGACGGAGAAGACCGGCCGCGCGGAATTCTCGGACGAGGACGAAGCGATCGCCGTGCTGCTCGCCGCCTCCGCGGCGGTGGCCCTCGAGAACGCCACGTTGTACGAGGATTCCCAGCGGCTGGTCCACGAGGTGAAGTCCATGCAGGCCTCGCGGGACCGCTTCTTCGCGATGATCAATCACGAGCTGCGGAACGCCCTCACCGCCATTTACGGTTGGGCCGATCTGCTGCTCCGCAAGCTCGGCGCCGAATCACCCCGGGCGGCGCGCGAGGTCTACGAATCCGCCGAGCGCACGCTCGCCCTGCTGAACGACCTGCTCGATCTCTCCCGCATCGAAGCCGAGCGGCTGCGGCCAACGATCCGCGACACCGACGCAAGCAGCCTCGTCGCCGATGCCATCGCCACGCTCGAGCCTTCGGCCGCCCTGCGGGGGATCACGGTGAAGCCGGAGGGCACCCGTGAGCCGGTCGCCTGCCAGACCGACCCGCAGCGAGTTCGCCAGATCCTCATCAACCTGCTGAGCAACGCGGTGCGACATACGTCGGACCGGGGCCTCGTGCGGGTGGTCCTCCATGTGGACGACCGGCACCTGCGATTCGACGTGGTGGACCGGGGGCCGGGCATCGCCGCTGCGGAACAGTCCCGCATCTTCGAGGCGTTCGCGCGGGCCGGCACGTCGGACGAGCGGGGCACCGGTCTCGGGCTGACGCTGTCCCGCCAGTTGGCGCTGCTGCTGGGTGGGGATCTCCGGGTGCTGAGCGAAGTCGGTGTCGGGTCAACGTTTACGCTCGACGTGCCGCGCTGGTTTGGACGGAGCTGACGTCCTTTAAGATCAATTCACAAACCCTTTAGTCTCGAATCACCGAGGCCTCCTACCTTCCGAATCACTATGCGGATTCTCGTGGTGGAGGACGACCGGAAGGTCGCGGGTTTCATCGAGATGGGGCTGCGTGAGGAGGGGTACGCGGTCGATCTCGCGCGCGACGGGGACGAAGCGATCGTCCTGGCGCATGTGAACGACTACGACGCGATCCTCCTGGATCTCATGCTCCCGAAGAAGAACGGGTTGCAGGTGGCCGCCGAGCTGCGGCGTGAGGGCCGCACGACCCCGATCCTCATGCTCACGGCGCGGGACGCCTCCGAGGACGTCGTGCGCGGGCTCGACGCCGGCGCGGACGACTACCTGGCCAAACCCTTCAAGTTCGACGAGTTGTTGGCGCGCCTCCGGGCGCTGGTGCGACGCGGGGGGGCGACGCGGGTCGAGCGGCTCGTGGCGGGTCCGCTCGAGCTGGACCGCCTCAAGCATCAGGCGTACGCCGGCGGCCGGGCGCTCGATCTCACGCCGCGCGAGTTCCAGCTGCTCGAGCACTTCATGATGCACAAGGACGACGTGGTCCGGCGTACCGAGCTGCTCGAGAAGGTCTGGGACATGCACTTCGACCCCGAGAGCAACGTGGTGGACGTCCACGTGGGCAACCTGCGCCGGAAGCTGCGGGAAGCCGGGTACAGTGGCATCATCAAAACCGTGCGTGGCGTCGGCTTTCGGCTCAACGGCTCCGGTTTCACGACGTCGTCGTCCTCGTCCTGATGCAGTCGCTGCGCCGCACGCTCTCCGTGCGGTTCTCGCTCACGATGTTCATTGCGCTCCTGGTGATCGCCCATTGGGCGTCGCTGGGAGCGCAGCGCATTCTGCGGCGGGAACTCGACCGCGGGCTGGCCGCGGCGGCGCACATCGAGACCGCGATCCTCGCGGCTGGCGGCATGGTTCCCCCGCAGCCGGGGCACACGGACTCCGCCCAGTTCATCGAGGAGATCAACCGGTTCGTCGTGATCCGGGATGCGTCTGGTCGGGTGCTGGGAACCAACACGCCCCTGGCCGTCGCGATGCCGGTCGACAGTACGAGCCTCGCCGCGGCGCGCTCCGGTGGGACGGCGTGGGCGACCCAGCGATGGGGAGGCCAGACCTACCGGTCGGTCTACCTCGGGGTCGCGCACGACGTCGCCGGGGACACGCGGGTGGTCCAGGTCGTGGCGTCGCGGGGCCCGATCGACGCGGCGGGGCGCCAGGTCGTCTTCCTCATGTTGGGGACGGTCGCCCTGGGCACGGTCGCGACGATTCTGGGTGGCGGGTGGCTGAGCAAGTCCGTCGTGGCGCCCGTTGCGGAGATCACGGCGCAAGCCGAAGGCATCCGGCCCGGAGCCGTCGGACAGCGCATCACGTCACATGCCCACGTGGAAGAGTTCAACCGGCTCGTGAGCGTGCTCAATCAGATGCTCGAGCGGCTCGACCGCGGGCTGCTGGCCCAGCGGCGGATCATCGCCGATGTCGGGCACGACTTGCGGACACCCATCACGGCGATGCGGGGCGAGGCGGAGGTGGCGCTCCGGAACCCGCGCGCCCCGGAGCAGTACCAGCGCGTGCTCAAGAGCCTGCTCGAGGAGATCAACCATCTCGGCACCATCAGCGACACCCTTCTCCTGCTCGCGCGTATCGAGGCGGGGGAGCTGGAGCCCCAGCGCTTCTTGACCGACATGCGGGAGCTCGTCACCCGCGCGGTGCAGCGGATCCAGCAGCGCGCCGCCGACCACCCCATCCGCTACGAGGCGCGCGGTAACGGGGTGGGATCGGCGGCCGTGGACGTCCGGATGGTCTCGCTTGTGCTGGACCACCTGCTGGACAATGCGGTCCGGCACACCCCGGCGGAGACGCCGGTCACCGTGTCGGTCGCGGGCGACCCGGGCGCGGTGCACCTCACGATCGAAGACCGTGGCCCGGGCGTGCCCGATGCGGTGCTCCCGCACCTGTTCGAGCGCTTCTACCGCGGGGACAGCGCGCGCGGACGCGGCGGCGCGGGCCTCGGCCTCACGGTGGCCGCGGCCATCGTGGCGGCCCATGGCGGTGCCATCCGCGCCGAGCGGGGGGAGGGCACCGGCCTCCGGATCATCGTGGACCTGCCGCGGGGCGGCCTGGCAGCGGGCGACGGCTTCACGGACTAATTCGCACCGATTTCACCACTTTTTCACGTGGCCTTCCCGGGAATTTCACTTCGCGTCCCCGATGTTCCCAGGTGACGAAGTGGGTCCGGAGGGTCGTATGGTGCGAAACGTGGGAGCCATCGATGCGATGCTGCGGGGGGTGCTGGCTGCGCTCCTCGTGCTGTTTGGCGTGATCCTGCACGAATCCCAGGTTCTGTCGTTCGCCGCCATCCTCCTCGGCATCGTGCTCATGGCGACGGCGCTCACGCGTGAGTGTCCCCTCTACCGCCTGCTGCATATCGGGACCCGCCGGCCCCCGTCGGCCGGACCCGCGCACCGGACCTGATTCCCCGACCCTTCGGCCGTCGGAGTCCGCCTCATGCACCATCGCCTGTCCCTCGTGCTCGCGGGGGTGGTGGCGGTCTGCGCCGCCGCTCCGTCGGCCATGGCCATTCCGGCGTTCGCCCGGAAATACGGCGTCACCTGCAGTCTCTGCCACAACCCCGCCCCCCGGCTCACCGCGTTTGGCGACGCGTTCGCCGGCAACGGCTTCCGCATGGCGGCCGCAGAGCCGGCGCGGGATACGACCGATACAGGCGATCCGCTGCTCGAGCTGGCGCGCGACGTGCCCCTCGCCCTCCGGGTCGACGCCTACATCCGAGCGTACACCGCCGGGGAAGCCAGCACCGATCTTCAGACACCCTACGCGCTGAAGCTCCTGTCCGGCGGCACGCTGTCGTCGAAGCTGTCCTACTATCTCTATTTCTTCCTGTTCGAGCGCGGCGAGGTGGGCGGCATCGAGGACGCCTTCCTGTACGTGAACGACATCGGGAACGTCCCGGTGGACGTGGCCGTGGGCCAGTTCCAGGTATCGGACCCGCTGTTCAAACGGGAGCTCCGCCTCGAGATCGACGACTACGCGATCTACCGCGCGCGGCTCGGCACGCAAACCGTGGATCTCACCTATGACCGCGGGATCATGGGAATCGCCGACATCGCCGGCTTCACCCTTTCGGCCGAAGTGGTGAACGGCAACGGGCGCGGCGAGGCCCAGCCCAACCGGCGCCTCGACGACAATGCCTTCAAGAACCTGTTCGGCCACCTGACACGCGCGCTCGGGCCCAACCTGCGGCTCGGGGTCCTCGGCTACTACGGCCGGGCCCGTGGCGTCTCGGCGACCACCATCGACACCGTCGTGAACACGACGTGGATGGTCGGCGGCGACGCCACGATCGCATTCGGTCCGGTGGAGCTCAACGGACAGTTCCTCCACCGCGAGGACGACGCGCCCACGTTCACGACGGGCGAAGCTCCCGTGGAGTTCGACGGCGGATTCGCCGAACTCATCGTGGCGCCCCCGCAGAGCCGGTGGTACGGGGTCGCGCTGTACAACCTGATCGATGCGAGCGCCCCGCTGCTCGACGTGCGGCTGGGCGGCACCGCGCCGGTAGACCGCTACCATACCGTGACGGGCGGCCTCGGGTACCTGCTGCGCCGGAACGTCCGCTTCTACGGGGAAGCGACGTGGGACATCGAGCTGGAGGCGGGGCGGTTCGGTCTGGGGGTCACGGCGGCGTTCTGACCTCCGAGCGGCCAGCGGGGTAGCAAACGGGATGGTTGAGGTCACCATCCCGTTACATTTGGGTCGTTGAATCGTGACCGCCACCAACCACCCTTTGCGAGGTTCAGCCATGCGTCTGCTCTCATTGCTCCCCGTGCTGCTGCTCGTCGGCCTGCCGATCACCGGACTCGCCCAGAGCGTGGATTCGCTGCCCACCGGTGTGACCGCGGACATGATCGCACAGGGCAAGACCCTGTTTGACGGACCCGGGATCTGCACGGCCTGTCACGGCACCGACGCCAAGGGCGTGAAGGGTCTCGGCCCCAACCTGACCGACGCGGAATGGCTGCACGACGACGGCTCCTATGCGGCCATCCGCGCCGCGGTTGAGAAGGGTGTACCGGCGAACCTCTCCAAGACCGGCATGGTCATGCCCCCGCGTGGCGGCAGCCAGCTCACCGACGAACAGGTGAAGGCAGTCGCTGCCTATGTCTGGAGCCTGAGCCACGGGGCTCCCACACACTGAACCTCACGGTGGAGTCTACCGTATGCACCGTACGCCCGTCCTGCTGCTCGCCGCGCTTCCGCTCGCGGCCCCGACGACACTCGCCGCCCAGCTGCGACTGCCCGACGGCGTAACCGGCACGCTGTCGGGCCGTTTCCAGATGCAGTTCAACTCGACGTCCGTCGACTCGCTGAGCGGCACACGGGTGCCCGAGACGGAGATGCGTATCCGCCGCGCCCGGCTCACATTCGACGTCACGTTCAACGATCTGTTGTCGGCCCGGATCGAGCCCGACTACGGGTCGTCGGGCTTCTCGCTCAAGGACGCCTACGTGCGGCTCAGCTTCTCACCGGCGTTCCGCGCCACGCTGGGGCAGTTCAAGCGCCCGTTCGACCTGTTCGAGCTGACCTCGTCCACGCGCATCCTCGTGGTGGAACGCGCGGGGACCATCCGGGGCGTCGAAGCGTGCGGCGGCATCGAGTCCGTCTGCGCCCTCAGCGCATTCACCGAGGAGCTGGGGTATTCGGACCGTGACGTGGGGGTGCTGCTGGACGGTGACGCCGGCGGCGTGCTGCACTGGGCCGCGTCCCTCACGAACGGCGAGGGACAGAACAAGCAAGAGAGTAACGGCAATAAGCAGTACACCGGGCGGGTCTCGGTCGAACCGGTCAAGGATGTCGTCGTGAGCGCCAACGCGTCGGTGAAGGACTATGCCCACCCCACGACCGGGGCTCAGGCGTTCGCCAACGCGTTCGGTGGGGATGTCGAAATCGGCAATTCTAGCCGCGGGGTGCACGTCCAGGCGGGCATCGTGGCGGGCGACAACTGGGCGGTGCCGGCCGGGCTGGAGGAGGTCGCCTCGTTCCTCACCGGTCAGGCCATCGTGACGTACAAGGCGCCGTTGGCCCACAAGTACGTCACCGGCGTCGAGCCGGTGGCGCGCGCGACCTGGGGCGATCCAAACACGGACGCGGACGACGACGCGGGCTGGCTCCTTACCCCAGGCATGATTGTACATTTCGGCGGTCGGAACGTGTTGTATCTGAATCTCGATGTGTGGCTCCCGTCCACCGGGACGAATGAGTACTCATTCAAGACGCAGATGAACTTCCATTTCTGACCTGGAGCGAGAATCCATGATGGCGCGCAATCTCGTCGTATCGGTGGCGGCCGCGCTCGTGCTGGCGGCGTGCGGGGGCGGGGGTGAGACCGAGCAGCAACCGCCGGCCGCGGCACCGGCGGCGGCGGCACCTGCCCAGACCCCGGCTGCAACGCCCGCCGCGCTGCCCGCCGGGGTGACCGCGGCGATGGTGACCGAAGGGAACCAGCTGTACCACTCGACGGGGATCTGCTTCACCTGCCACGGCCAGAACGGCGTCGGTGTGCAGGGCCTGGGCCCGAACCTCGCGGATGCCACGTGGCTCCACAGCGACGGCAGCTATGACGCCATCGTCGGCCAGATCACGAAAGGTGTCCCGGCCAACGTGTCCACGACGGGCGTGATGATGCCGGCGAAGGGCGGCGCCAACCTGTCGGACGCGCAGATCAAGGCGATCGGGGCGTACGTGTATAGCCTGCGGGGAATGTAAAAAGACGGAAGGGCGGACAGACGGAGGATGGAAGGTGCGCACCCGGCGCGTCCTTCCGTCCTTCCGTCCTTCCGTCCTTCCGTCTGTCCGCGCTACCGCGGCACCCGCACCGACACCCCACCTGACAGGAACCAGTCCGTCGCCGCCTCGTTGAGTCCGACGCCGCCGGACAGATCGAGTTGCACGTTCGGCCGGAGCGCGAAGACGAACCCGCCGTCGAGCGCCCGCCACGAGGCACGCCCCGCACTCACGCCGACGACGCCGTAGCCCTCCACGAACGCCGCGAGACGGTCAGTGAGGCCGCGGCCGATGGCGACGCTATACGCGAGGTCGGTGCGCAGGCGCTCGTCACCCGATCCGTCGGTTTCGGTGGTCCAGATCGCGCCCACGTTGTAGCCAAGACCGAACCCGTTGCCCAGATCCTGCGCAAACGCCGCCTTGACGAACGGGTCCACACCGTCCGCGCGAAACGCCGCGTCGCCAACGGGCAGCGTCACCATGCCGAGCAGGGCGATCGTCGGCACGGCGCCCCCACCCCGGACCAAGCGGAGCTTCGCCCCGGCCGCGAGGTCGCCGAACCCGTTGAACGCCGAGAGGCCGTCGCCGCTCACGCGCTGCCATCCCACGAACCCGAGCCGGAGCTCGACCCGCTCCAACACTCCCATGCGCAGGAGCGCGTTGCCCACGTTGAGCGCACGGAGGGTGCTCCCCGCACCCGCGTCGTCCGCGGCGTGGAGTCCGCCGAACTCGAGTTGCACGAAGCCGCGGGGGACCAGGAACGCGGACTCGGTCTGGTCCGGGCGGTCCGTCGCGATCGGGGGCGGCGCGGGCTGCGCGTGGGCCGCGGCGGCGGCCACGAGCAGCGCGCCGGCAATGACGAGACGGCGCATGAGAATGCCGACGGAATTGGTCCGCACACGGTAATGGTCGCGGCCGGTGCCCAGCAAGGGCGCGGCCCCCGCCGTACGCGCGGGCGCCGCGCCGATCCTCCACAGTCGCGGGGACGCCTACGGCGCACACCGTTCCGTCGCGCGGTACTCCGTTTTGCCGTTCGGCCCGAACTGCAGGAACGTCACGGCCCGGCCCCGATCCCACCCGATGGGTGGAATCTCCGCCTGCGTGAAGCGTCGCGTGACGCTGGCCATGCCCGGCCAGAACCGCGCCGACTGCCGCTGCCGCACGAGGGCCTTGTGCGTCTGGCTGAAATCGGGCTGGCCGGTGGACAAGTCGATCGGGGTCACGCTGAGCTCACCATCCGCGGTGAACTCCATCGAGTACTCGCCGGTCGCCGTCAGCGCGTCGGTCTGCCGGAAGTGCACCGGACCCTGCACGTAGATGTAGGGGACCTCGGCGGTGGCACATACCGGCTTGGGAATCACGATGTCGTACACGAGCGTGAGCGTCTGCTCGGCGGTCCCGGGTACGAGCGCCGCCTGGCCTGCGACGTTCAGCACGGTGGCGTTGCCATCGGTCGGCATGCCCACATTGCCGTCAACATCGGTGATCGGCGGGATGTCCGGGTACACGAGCTGATCCAGTCCGAACGCCACCACGCCGGCCCAGACTTCCGCTTCGATCCAGCGGAACGTGGGCGCGGCATTGATGCCGGGCGCGACCCCGATGCCGCCGGGATACGCCACCAGTCCGGCGCGCACGAAGTCCACCGTCACCAGCTGCTCCGCCAGCTCCCAGCTCAGCACCCGGTGGTCCGCCGTGTTGGGGATCAGCAGCTCGAAGTGCGCGTTGCCCACGGTGCGGTCGCCCGCCGGAAACAGGCGCAAGTGCATTCGCACTGGGCCGTAATCCCCGCAGGCGAGCTGGACGACGGACGCCGTCCACCCACCGCCCGCATTGGCCACCTGCTCGTCCCCGCCCAACGCATCCTGCCACGTGCAGTTCAGGGGGAACACGTTCGGGAGGCCAAAGGCGCTGCGGTCGCCGTTCGGCAGCGCGAGCAGCGCGGCGCGCAGCATCCGCGGGTCCACATTGCCGGTGAAGATCAGGTTGATGGGGTCCTGGGCCGGGGCTTCGTAGTAGTTGAGCGTGTAGGGGTAGAACGTGAATCCGGCTGCGGTTACCTGCCCGCCCGGCGCGGGATACTGACTGGCGGCGGCGATGCCCGGACCCGGATCGAGGCCCGCCGGGCTCGGGTCATCCGTACAGGCAACGCCCAGCAGCAGAGCGGCCGCGACCGCAGTACCCGCCCGGGTAAGAATGAAAGCAGACATCTTCCCTCCTCGAATGAGACGTCGGAACCGGCGTGTGGTGGAGCCGACGCTAGGAGGAGGGCGTCAAGCGGGCGTCAAGCGGGCGTCAAGCCGGTGGCCTCCCAGATGCGGCGTCTCTGGCCATCGGTGAGCATGTCCATCGCCACGATGTCCCGGACGATGCGGGCGACGAACGTGTACCCGCGCGCGTCGGAGGCGATCCAGCGGTGCCATTCCAATTCGTCCAGCGCGTCGCGCAATGGGTCCGTGTCGAGCCCGGCGGCACGGGCGATCAGCGACTCGTCCGCGCGATCGGGCAGAATCGAGAGCGTCGCCAGGGTTCGCTGGGCGCTGGCCGACAGTCCACGGAATCCCACGCGGACGGAGGCGACGACGGCATCCGGCAGCTCGGCGGGGAGCGTCTCTTCCAGCGTGCGGTGAGGCGCGGGCCAGACACCGGTCCCCAGGTCGCTGGGCTCGAGTCCTAATGTGATGGCGTGGAGCATCTCGACGGCGAGCAGCGGGAATCCTGCGGAGTCCGCCAGCACCCGCCGGGTCAGCCGGTCGAGCTGCTCGACGCCGTAGTCGGGCATGGCCCACGCGGCGAGTGCGCGGAGGGCGTCTGCCGTCAGGCGTTCGAGTCGCAGCGCGACACCATCCACCGTCTGCCCAATCGCGGCGCGCACGTCGTCGAGCAGGGGGTGCGCCACGCCGGCGCTCGCGGCGATCAGCACGAGCAGCGGGGCGGCGGGGACATCCCGGACCAGCGCCTCGAGCGCGCCGAGCGAATCACTGTCGGCCCACTGGGCCTCGTCCACGGCCAGCACCACGGGGCCGTCGTGACATGCCGCCGCCACGACCTCGCGAAACGCGCGGCCGAGCCCGACCGGCGTCGTCTGCCGGGCCGTCGGGAACCGGTCCGCCCACGTCGGGATCTCGTGGGCCAGCGCCGCCAGGGCACCGGGCGGTGCCGCGGCCACGCCCGGTGCCGCGTCCAGGCCGTCGTGGGCGATGCCGCGGACGGTGCTCCACGGATCGTCGCGGTCAGCCCGCACCGCGATCGCCGAGGCGACGCTCGCACCTGCGAGCACGGCGCGGTGGAGCACTTCGTCCAGCAGGCGTGTTTTGCCCATCCCGAGATCACCGGAGATGACGGCCACGCCGGGCTGCCGCCTGCCCGTCACGCGGTCCAGCAGCGCGCCGAGCGCGGCGAGATCGTTTTCGCGTCCCACGAGCGGGGTGCGCCGGGCCCAGAGGCGTCGCGCGTCACCACCTGAGGCGCGGGGCGGAGCCGGCCCGCGCATGGCCTCGATCCGCCGGGCGAGGTCCGCCGTGGCGGCACTCGGCGTCACGTCGGTCTCCCGCGTCACCAGCTCGCGAAACCGCGCGAAGGCGGCGAGCGCCGCCACGCGGTCACCGGCGAGCGCTTCGGCGCGCATCAGCGTCTGCAGCGCCTGATCGGAGAGCGGCTCGAGGGTGACCGCGCGGCGTGCGTGGGTACGCGCCTCTATCGTCTGCCCGCGCCTCACACACACCTCGGCAAGACGGCAGGCGGCGTCAGCGGCGCGCGCACGCCACGTCGCGCGTTGGGCGGCGAGCCAGTCTTCGAACGGTGACGCGTCGGGCACGCCGAACCCCTCCATGAAGTCACCGGCGACGAGCCCGGCCGCCCGATCCCACTCGCCCGCTTCCGCCCATCGCTCGCAGTCGCTGGTGTCGAGGGTGACGGCATTCGACCGGAGTCGCACCTGGTTGCTGTCGCTCTCGAGCGCGTCACCCAGGCTCTGGCGCAGGACGCGGATCGCTTCGCGCAGGGAGTGGCGCGCCGCCGACGCGTCCTTGTCGCCCCATAGCAGCCCGATCAGGTGGTCGCGCGTTCGCGCGCCCCGGGGCGAGAGTGCCAGATAGACCAACAGCGCGAGGTTCTTGCGCCACAACAGCTCGGGGGGCGCCGCCTGGCCGTCCACCGTCACCTCCACCGGGCCCAGCAGTCGACACGCGATCATCGGTTCTCCCGCGCGCACGTGGCGGCTGCGTCGGTCGCCTCGCGCCACGCCGCGCCGTACGCGGGATCGGCATCCCGCCACCGACGAGCGACTTCCGGCAGGAATGCGCAGGCCGCTCGCTCGTCGCGGTGCGCGAGCGCGAGCGTGCCGCGCCGGTACCGCCCCCAGGTTTCCAGCGCCCAGTCGATCTCGCCCGTCCTGGCGGGACCGGCGGGCCAACCGTCCTCGAAGCTGGCATTCTCATACCACAGCCACGCCGCGTCGGCGCCGGCGTCATCGAGCCGGCGGAGCCAGTCGCCCCGCCCGAGGTACAGCACGGCGCGGGCGAACGGGTCGCCCAGCATCGCGTGGTAGGCTGGCACCAGCAGCTCATCCGCGCGGGCGAGCGCCGCCCGCAGCGAATCGCGTGCAGCCAGCACCAGGGCGTCGACCAGCGTTCGCAGGCGGGTCACCGTGGTGTCGTCACCCCCGAGGCCCGCGCGCGCGGCGCTCAGGGCAGCCTCGTCGCCCCGCGCGAGGGCATCCAGCGCGAGCGTCCACTGCGCACGCATCCGAAGTGCGGCCGGGGTCGTGGCGAGCGCCGTACGGCTGCGTTCCCGCTCGGCGTCCAACACGCCCGGAACACCGAGCGCCGGCAGCAGCAGCCGCCACTGCCGCGCCTGAAGCACGAATTGCGGATCGCCGCTCAGCGTCGCCGCGGAGTCGAACCGCCGCAGGGCCGCCTCCACCTGGCCGACCGCGACGAGCGCGAGCCCCTGCCCGATGAGCGCATCGGCGCGGGACCCGGCATCGGGAGCCAGCGCCGCCAACGCGATCCCGTAGTCGAGTTGCGCACGCGGCACGCCAAACGACAGTCCCAACCGGAGCATGCGGGCGAGCGACGCGGCCCCACCCGGGGCACTGATGATCTGCGACCGCTCCAGCGCCGCCTGCTCGGGCGCGAAGCGCTCCTTCCACACGAGGTCCAAGAGACACGCCAGACACAGCTCGCGTTCGGTGGTGGGGTACGCCACGGCCCCGTAACGCTGCAATGCCCGCTGGGACGCGGCCGAATCCCCACGACGGATCAGCGCCCAGGCCAGCGTGGAGTACGCCGGTGCGAGCGACGGGTTGCGGACGATCGCCGAGTCGAGAATCCGGATGGCGCTGTCGCGCGGGACACCCGCGAGGGCGCCGCGGTGAAACAACTCGTTGCCGAGCAGCAACCACGGCTCGGCATTGAACGGGAACGCCCGAATCGCGTCCCGGTACGCCACCAGGCGCTCCGGCCCGACGCCGAGGTCGCCCCGGATGAGCAGCGCGTCGAGCACCGGGAAGTCCTCGGGATATTGCGCGTACACGGTCGCGAGCTCGAACCCGTACGGCACCCGACGCCAGCGGCGCACGTTGTAGAGCCCCCACCAGGCCTGCCCCAGGGTGGGCTCGAGTCGGACGGCCTGCGCGTACAGGCTCTCGGCCGCGATCCAGTTCTCACGCGCGAACGCCCGGTGCCCCGCCAGCATCGCCTCCACGGCCGCGGCGTTCCCTCCGGCGAGTTTGGGATAGCCCACGAAGTCGGCATCCCGTCCCGGGCGGACGGCCCGCACGATCGCCGCGGCCAGCTGGTAGCCCAGGTTGCCGAGTGTCGCGGAATCGCGCAGTGCCGTGGTCACCAGTGCGACGGGACGGGGACGACGCCGGGCATCGGCCACTTCGAGCCGGATCTCGAGTGAGTCGCCGCGCCGCCGGATCTCGCCGCGGGCGACGTTCGTGGTGCGCAGGGTTGACCATGCCTCCGGCGGCAGCGAGTCAATGCGGCCCATCGAGCCCCACCACTGGGCCGCCTGCTCGAACGGCGTCACGCGCAGCGTGTCGACACGGAACGCGTTCTCCAGATGGATTTCGGTGGCCTTGGCAAGATCTTCGCCGACGCCCGGATCAACGCCCGCCGTGGCGAACGGCAGGACCGCCACGTCCGACGTGACGGATCCACCGCGGTTGCCGAAGACGTTGATGCCGACGAAGACGGCGAGCGCCGTGGCGGTCGCGCCACCGACGGTAAGGACCGGCACGAGCGACGGCCGCCGCGTGGCCCGTAACGCCGCGGCGAACGATGCCGCGTCCGGCCAGCGCCGCTGCGGCTCGAGTGCCAGGGCGCGCTGCAGCACGCGCGTGAGCGGCGTCGGTATTCCCCGCCAGTCGGCGTCGGCAGGATCTCCGATCCCTTCCCACCGCTTACCCTTCAGCGCCTCGTACAGCACCATGCCCACGGCGTACACGTCCGCGGCGGCGCTCACGTCTCCCGACGCCAACTGCTCCGGCGCCATGTAGGCCGGCGTGCCCGGACTGTGACCCGGCTGGGTGAGGGTCGGATCCGACGCGGTCCGCCGCTTGGCGATTCCGAAATCCCCGAGCACGGGCGCGTCGTCCCTCAGGAAGATGTTGCTGGGCTTGATATCGCGGTGGACCACTCCCTTGGCGTGCACCTTGGCGAGGCCCTCGAGCAACGCCCGTCCCAGACGCACCACCTCGCGCGGTGGCATGGACCCCTGCTGCAGCTGCTCCCCCAACGATCGCCCGAACAGCTCCATCACGAAGTAGTGGAGTCCGTCCGAGCGGGTGGGATCACCGACCTTGTAGATCGTGACGACGTTGGGGTGGGACACGCTCGCGAGCGTCTGCGCTTCGCGCAGAAACCGCTCCGCCGCCGCGGCGGTCGCCAGCTCCGGCCGGAGCAGCTTGATCGCCACCGCCCGGTCCAGCGCCGGGTCGCGCCCGACGTAGACGATTCCCATTCCGCCGGAGGCGAGCTCCTGCTCGACCTCGTACTCGGGGCCGAGCGCGCGACGGAGACGTTCGAGCAAAGCGGACATGGCACCAGCTGTTCGGACGCGGAGTCTACGCTATGGGCGCCCCCGCACGGGGTCAAGCAGCCGGGACGCGAGGCGACGGCCGGGATGCCGAGAATTCCGTTTGGCGGGCCGTCGCTGCACTTTTCGCAGGGGGAGCCGCCACCGACGTACGGGAGGGAAGCCGTCATGCCACTTACCTTGACCTATCTCGGCCACGCGGGCTTCGCATTCTCCGACGGGCGACACACGCTGCTGGTCGATCCGTTTCTGACCGACAACCCGGTGGCCACCCACACGCCCGCCGACCTGCGCTGCGAGTATATCGCCCTCACACACGGACACAGCGACCACGTGGGCGATACGGTGACCTTGGCGACCGCCAACCAGGCGACCGTCATCGCCGTGTTCGAGATCTGCAACTTCCTCGCGGAGCACGGCGTGAGGAAGGTCGAGCCCGGCAATCCCGGCGGACAGATCAGCACGCCGTTCGGGTGGGTGGCGTTCACGACCGCCTTTCACTCGTCGTCCTTCGAGGGCCGGTACCTGGGCATGCCCTGTGGTCTGGTGATCCGCATGGGGGACACGACCGTCTATCACTGCGGCGACACCGGCCTGTTCGGCGACATGAAGCTGATCGGCGAGGTCTATCGGCCCGACATCGCGTGCATCCCGATCGGTGACCGCTTCACGATGGGCCCGGCGCTCGCGACCAAGGCGGCGGAGTTCATCCGACCCAAGGTCGCGATCCCGATGCACTACGACACGTGGCCGCCGATCGCCCAGGATCCCGCGCGCTTCGCTCCCAAGGGTATCGACGTGCGCGTGATGAAACCGGGTGAACGCTGGCAGTATGGGCGGTAGCGACGGGGGCGACGCCCACGTGACCCGCGCGCCCTGATCATGCGCGCCGTCGTCATCACGGGCCCGGGCGGTCCCGAGGTCCTCGAGATGCAGGACGTCGACGAGCCGACCCCCCGAGCCGGCGAGCTGCGTGTCCGCATCGCGGCCTTCGGCGTGAACCGCGCGGATCTGCTGCAGCGACGCGGACGGTATCCTGCGCCCGCCGGCGCACCGCGGAATATCCCCGGCCTGGAGTTCGCCGGTGTGGTGGACGCCGTGGGGGCCGCGTCCGACGCCCGCTGGCATGAGGGCGACCGCGTGATGGGAATTGCCGGCGGCGGCACCTACGCCGAAGCGGTAACCGTCCCCGCCGGTCACGTCGTGTCCGTGCCCGACGACTTCGGATTTGTCGAGGCGGCCGCGATCCCCGAGGCCTACGTCACGGCGTTCGACGCGCTACAGCGCGTCCTGTTGCAGGCGGACGAGTGGCTGCTGATTCACGCGATCGGGAGTGGCGTGGGCACCGCCGCACTCCAGCTCGCGCAGGCGCGTGGCGCCCGTTGCATCGGCACGAGCCGCACGCGGGAGAAGCTCCACCGGGCGCTGGCGCTCGGTCTCCATGTCGGGATCGACACGACGACGGACGACCTGGTGGCCGACGTGCGGCGCGCCACCGATGACGGTGCCCACGCGGCTCTCGACCTCGTCGGCGGAGCGCTGTTTCCCCACACGCTCGCGGCAATGCGCGAGCGGGGGCGCATCGTGGTCGTCGGGCTCACGGCCGGCCGAACGGCCGAGCTCGATCTCGGCCTGTTGTTGCGGCGCCGGCTCCGGGTGGAGGGAACCGTCCTCCGCTCGCGCCCGACCGCCGAAAAGACGGCCCTCATGATGGCCTTCGAGCGCGCGGTGATGCCGCTCGTCGCGCAACGGGTCGTTCGGCCGGTGGTGGACCGCACGTTCCGCTTCGACGACGTGGCGGCGGCCCACGCCTACATGGAGTCGAACGCCAACTTCGGGAAGATCGTGGTGGAGGTGGCATGAGATCGATGCTGGTGCGGCACGAGTCCTGGCCGCTGCGTGGGGTCTTCGCGATCTCGCGGGGCGCGCGGAGCGCCGCCGAGGTCGTTGTCGCCGAGGTGCGCGACGGCACGCACGTGGGCCGGGGCGAGTGTGTCCCATACCCGCGCTACGGCGAGAGCCTCGCCGCGGTCATGGCGCTGCTCGAGGCGCAGGCCGACGCCGTCCGCCACGGACTCGACCGGGCGGCCCTCCAGACACGCCTGCCGCCCGGCGCTGCCCGAAATGCGCTGGACTGCGCCCTCTGGGACCTGGAGGCCAAACTCCGCGGTCGGCGTGTCTGGGAGCTGGCAGGGCTCGAAGCACCTCCCCCGGTGGTGACGGCGTACACGATCAGCCTGGGAACGCCCGCGGCCATGGCGGAGGCCGCCGGAGCGGCACGCCAGTACCCGCTGCTCAAACTCAAGCTCGGCGGCGAGGGCGACGAGGAACGGGTGGCCGCCGTTCGGGACGCGGTTCCCGACGCCCGTCTGATCGTGGACGCCAACGAAGCGTGGCCGGCGGACCGCCTGGGCGAGCGCCTCGCCGCGATGGCCGGCCTCGGCGTCGAGTTGGTCGAGCAGCCGCTCCCCGCCGCTGCCGATACCGCGCTCGCGGACGTGCCGCACGCCGTGCCCGTGTGCGCGGACGAGTCGTGCCATACCGCGGCCGACGTTCCCACGCTGGTCGGCCGCTACGACGTGGTGAACGTGAAGCTCGACAAGGCTGGCGGACTCACCGAGGCCCTGCGCGTCGTGGACGCCGCTCGCACGCACGGCCTCGGCCTCATGGTCGGCACGATGATGGGCACCTCGCTGCTCATGGCCCCGGCCATGCTGCTCGCGTCGGCCGCGCGATGGGTGGACCTCGACGGGTCGCTCTGGGTCGCGGAAGATCGGCCGCACGGCCTCTGGTGGGTGGACGGACGGCTGCAACCGCCGCAACCGGCGTTGTGGGGATGAGATCCGGCGGATGGGCGGTTGAGCGGATGGGCGGTCGACGGCGCGGCGTTGGGCCTCACGCTCGGGTCATCGGCCCGCAACCCGCCAAACCGCCCACCCGCCCACCCGCCCGTCTCGCCCGCTCACCCCGGCTCCCCTAAGTTCTCTCCCATGCCTGACGTCCCCGACACCCTGCGCGCGGCGCTCGCCGAGCGCTACGAACTCGAGGCCCTCGTGGGTCGCGGGGGCATGGCGACGGTGTATCGCGCGCGCGACGTGAAGCACGGCCGGCGTGTCGCGGTGAAGGTGCTGCGTTCCGATCTGTCGGAAGTCATCGGCCCGGAGCGGTTCCTGCGGGAGATCGAGATCGCGGCACGTCTCACGCATCCCAACATCCTCCCGCTGTACGACTCGGGCGAGGCGGATGGCACGCTCTACTACGTCATGCCGTTCATCGCCGACGAGTCGCTCCGGGGGCTGCTCTCCCGCGTCGGGCTCATGGACACGGAAGGGGCGCTCGAGATCACCCGGCGTCTGGCCGATGCGCTCGATTACGCCCACCGCCTCGGTATCGTGCACCGCGACATCAAGCCCGAGAACGTCCTGCTACCCGGCGGTCAGGCCGTGCTCACCGACTTCGGGATCGCCAAAGCCGTGAGCGGTGCGACGAGCGCCGCGGGGCTCACCCGCACCGGGATCGCGCTCGGCACCCCTGGCTACATGAGCCCGGAACAGGCGTCCGGACTGCTGGAGCTGGGCCCAGCGACCGACGTCTACAGCCTTGGAGTCGTCACCTACGAGATGCTCGTCGGCGCGCTTCCCCGAGCCTGGGTGCTGCCGGAGGCGCTGCGCGCGGGCCGGTTCACGGAGGTCCCGCCGGACCACCGGCAGCAACTCGACCGCCTCGAGCCCGGCACGGAGCGCGCCCTGGTGCGGGCCCTCGCCCTCCGCTCGGAGGAGCGGTTCGTCACGCCCGGCGAGTTCGCGGCCGCGTTGCTGCGGCCGGAGACCCTCGCCGTCCCCGTGCGCGCCACGCCCGACCTGGCGCCCGTCCCGGCACCGGAGCCAGCTGAATTGGCGCCGCGGCGTACCCCCCGGCTCGTGACACCAGCGCCGGTCGTGGAACCGCCGGTCGCTCCCTTTCTGGGCGCGCCCACGCATCTCGTACTGGAGCGGCTCGTGGAGGGCGAGGTGGATCCGGAGGAGTTTCCCGGACTGATCGAGGAGATCCGGGCGACGTTCAACCTGATCGGCTACTCCTCCTCGACCGACCGATCTCTGATCTGGACGGGACGCCGCCCCAAGAAGCCGCTCGACTGGACGGATTGGGGAGGCATCATGGAATCGATGGGTGATGACGACAACCCCAACGTCATCGTCCGCATCGTGACACGACCCGGTCACACGCGCATTCGCGTCGAGCAGCGTCTGGGGGAGACCGCGGGTGGGATCTTCGGCGGCATCGTCGGTGGGGCGGGCGGTGGCGGCGGCGGTACCCTACTTGGTGTCGGGCTGGGGGCGTTCGGCTGGCCGGTCGCCCTCGTGCTCCCGGCGGCCGTTCTTCTGGTCGGGGGCAGCTACGTCCTGTCGCGCACCATCTACCGGACCGTCGCGGCCACGAAGCGGCGCACGCTCGAGACCCTCATGGATCGGCTGGTCGAGTACTGCGCAGAGGTGGCCCGGTAGAAGGGCCCGGATCCTGAACGGCAACGGGCTCGCGAGTGGCGCACCGGCCGCCCGCGAGCCCGTGTGTGGGACTGTCGCGCTTACTTCCCGAACGGCACCCCGAGACCCATGTGCAGCTGCACGTCCAGCTGCTTCAGCTCCTGTGCCGCCGCCTGCGCGCCCTGGTAGGTCGCGTTGTACGCAAACAGATCGGCACCCACGTGCAGGCCGATCGGACCAAGCCGAATCGCCGCGCCGCCGCCGAACACGCCCGAGACGTTGGACTTGGCCGCTTCGCTGGTGAACGCCACCCCGCCGCGGCTCACGACCCCGACCCCGCCGTTCACGAACACGGTGAGCGGGCTCGACGCCGGAATCAGGAACACGACGATCTGACCGGCGCCGTTGAACAGCCTGGCCGGCTCCGAGGAGATCTCCGTGCTCCCATTTCGGAGCCGGAACGTCGTGGGCACGTAACTGCCGCTCACATCGAGACCGATCCGATTCGCGAACAACAGACCGACCCGGGCGCCGAACGACGGGCCCGCCCGGAGCTTGTAGACGTCCCCGGTCGTGCCGACGTCGTACATGACGTCGGTGGGCACGTAGAGCCCGATCTGCGGACTCAGGCTGAACTGCTGGGCCGCCGCGGGGGCGGCCTGCGTGAGCAGCATCGCGCCGAGCGCGAGGCCGGTCAGTTGATGGAATCGCATGGTGGTCGGGCCTCCTTCCCCGATGCCTCCTGGCCGGGGGCGCCGCCAATCGGCGCCCGGAGGAGTCAAGGTAGGGTGGCCGCGTCGCCACTTGCGTGACCCGGGTCACGATACACCTTTTTGGCCTCCATGCCCCCGCCACCGTCTTCCGGCCGCCGACGCGCCCTGCTCGCGACCCTCTATTTCGTGGCGATGGCGGTCGCCGTCACGTTCCCCGGCGTCATCCCGTTCAATCGTATCCGGCCCTTCGTGTTCGGCGTGCCGTTTGTGTTGGTCTGGTATCTCGCCTGGGTCGCCGGCGCGCTGCTCGTCTTCTTCGCGCTCTACCGCACCGAGGACCCGTGAGCGACTGGCGGCTCGTCCTTGCGGTGGTGGTCGCCTACCTTGCCGCGAACCTGTTCGTCGGCCTCCGGGCGGGCGCGCGCGCCACGGACACCGTCGCCGGGTACGTGGCCGGCGACCGCGGGTTCGGCACGCTGGTGATGTACTTCGTCACCGGTGCCACGATCTTTTCCGCGTTCGCGTTTCTGGGCGGCCCCGGCTGGGCGTACAGCCGCGGGGCCGCGGCGTTCTACATCTTCGCCTACGGCGTCCTCGGCATGGCTCCGTACTGGGCGCTGGGCCCGTGGGCGGCACGGCTCGGCCGGCGGCACGGCTACGTCACGCAGGGCGCGCTGCTCGCCCACCGGTACCAGAGTCGCTGGGTTGCCGTCGTCGCGGGGGTGGTGAGCGTCGTGGCGATCGTGCCGTACGTCGCGCTCCAGATGCGCGGCGCCGGCATCGTCTTCGAACAGGTGACGGGGGGCCACGTCCCGCTGTGGCTCGGCGCCGCGCTCGCGTACGCCGTCGTCCTGCTCTACGTCTGGAAGAGCGGCGTGCTCGGCGTCGGCTGGACCAACGTGTTCCAGGGCGTGTTCATGATCGCCGTGGCGTGGGGCCTCGGCCTGTATCTCCCGCACGAACTCTACGGCGGCATCGGGCCCATGTTCGAGCGGATCGCCGCCGCGCGTCCCGAGCTGCTCACCGTGCCGGGCCTCGACGCCGCGGGCCATCCGTGGTCCGCCGGCGCGTTCAGCTCCGCTGTCCTGGTGTCGGCCATCGGCATCATGCTGTGGCCGCACCTGTTCATGAAGGCGTTCGCGGCCAAGGACGACGCCACGATCCGCCGCACGATCGTCCTGTTTCCCACGTTCCAGCTTTTCCTGTTCCCGCTCTTCGTGGTGGGGTTCGCCGGCGTGCTCTACGGCTCCGCGCCGGCGTCGCCGGACGCCATCATGCCGCACATCGTGCTCACGTCGGGCCTGCCGCCGCTCGTGGTGGGGCTGTTCTGCGCGGGCGCGCTGGCGGCGTCCATGTCCACCGGCGATGCGCTCGTGCACGGCGCGGCGTCCATCGCCGTCGAAGACGTCTGGGCAAGCGGCCGCGACAGCCGGCTGTCGGACCACGCCCGGCGGGCGTGGATCCGGCGGCTTGCGATCGTGGTGGGTGTCGTGAGCTACGTCATGGCGCTGACCAGCAATCGCTCGCTGGTGGGACTCCTGCTCGCCGCCTATGGGGCCATCGTGCAGCTGGCGCCGAGCGTGTACGGCGCGTTCCTGTGGCGGCGTGCCACGGCGGCCGGCGCCGTGGCGGGACTCGTGCTGGGGGCGGCGGTGACCGGCCTCCTCGTGCTCCGACCCGACTGGCGGCCGTTCGGCATTCACGAGGGACTCGTGGGTCTCGTGGTGAATCTGACCGCGTTCGTGGTCGTCTCGCTCGGGACCCGGCCGCCGGACCCGGTGCACGTGGTTGACTGGGTCGAGACGAGTCGCCGCCGCACCTGAGCTTCAGTCGGCGTCCCAGCGTACCGGATCACCGATCGCGATCGGTCCGTCGTCCAGGACTTCTCCGTACACGCCGCCGCGCCACCCCGGACGCAACGCGTCGGTCAGGCCGGGATACGCCTCGTCCATCCGCTCGCACGGTCGCGTCTCGCCGTTGACCCGGATGCGCACGCGGCCCACGTGGAGAATGCGTCCTCGCGTCTCCGCCAGCTCGACGCCGCTGATCAACAGGTTGGCGCGCCGCATCACCGGATCGACGCCGGGCCCCAGCTCCTCGCGCAGTTGATCGAACACCTCTCGCGCGATGATCGTCACCTGCCGCCGTCCGCCCTGCTCGGCGTTTCCGACGATCCCCTGCCCGACGACGAGCTGGGCGGACGTCGCGGCGTCCATGGGGCCGCGGCGCGCACGCTTCACCCAGATGGCGTCGAGACGTCCGGTGGAGGGCACGTCGGGTATCGCGTTGGCGTTACTTCTTCGTCTTCTTCTTGCGCTTGGCCAGCGCCCGGCGACCGGCGATGCCCGCCGCCACCGCGGCGCCCGCCGCCGCGGCGGCACCGACACCCTTCAGCACCTTCTTCGCCGTGGCGATGCGACGCTTCTTCTTGGCGCGGCGCGCCGGCGCCGCAGCCGCCTTGCGCACGCGCTTGCCGGCCTTGGTCGCGGCCGCACGGGCCTTCTTCGTGCCACGCCGCACCGCCTTTTTCGCTTTGCTCACTCTGGTCGCCATTGTCTCTCCCTCCTGTGGAAGTCGTCACCGAATCCTCAGCAAAGATACCGTCGCGGGGCCGGCTCCCGCACGGGAACGTGCCGGGCACGCAAGAAGGCCCCGGCCGCCAACGCTGGCCCCCCAGCCCATTCTCGTCGTTCTGGCGTTTCAGCCCGGCAGATCCTCAGCCCCCGCCGCCGAGCGCGTAGAAATCCCTTATGCCGATGGCACAAAACCCGACCGGCGAGCCGGAGGATCCCGCGACAACCGCCTTGCGTCCGCCGCCCGAACTCAGCACGTTAGCGGAGGTTAACCTCCCGGCTCGGGCCGACCATTGCGCCTCTTAGGCGGACGGACAAGCGGGCACAAGGGCTTATGCAGTTCCGTATACTATGAGTTAGGCCGACAGTAGCGCACGGCGGCGCATACTGTGCTGGAGACAAACAGGCGTCCATGAACAGGAGCAACCAATGACGCGGATGGGCATGGGACTTCTCGTATTCTGCCTCGGTGGACTCGTGACAACTCAAGCGACCAAGTTGGTAAGCGACCAGGCTTCAGGAGAGGAGAGGAAGATGCAGCTCGGCAACTTTTCGGTGAGTCTTGCAGTCAAGGATATCTCCGCGTCGCGCGCGTTCTACGAGAAGCTCGGCTTTCGGGTGATCATGGGCGATCAGGCGAAGAACTGGCTGATCCTCCGGAACGAGACCGCCACCGTCGGTCTCTTCCAGGGGATGTTCAGCAAGAACACTTTGACGTTCAATCCAGGCTGGGATAGGGAAGCCAGCGCCTTGCCGGACTTCGATGACGTTCGCGCCATTCAACGAACGCTCAAGACTCGCGGCCTGACGCTGGCAACGGAAGCCGACGAGTCGACGTCGGGACCGGCGAGTGTGATGGTGCTCGACCCGGATGGCAATCCGATTCTCATCGACCAGCACGTGGCCAGCCCCAAGAAGTAGGTGGTCCCGACGCCCGTCACGGCCATGCTAGGCCGCGTCACGCTACAGCACCACTTATGAACAACGATTCGCCGGAACGACAAGAAGCAATTGCCCTGCACGCGCGGGCGCGGAAGACTGGAGGAGGCACACTGTGAACATCGTGTTGTGGGTCCTGCAAGTCCTCGGCGCGCTCGTGTACGGAATGTCGGGGGTCATGAAGGTCTTCATGTTTGACAAGGTCAGCGCCGACGTCCAGTCCTTTGGAGCACTGCCACGCCAAGTGTGGACGACCCTTGGCATCCTCGAGCTCGTTTGCGCGGTCGGGCTAATCGTCCCTGCCGCCCTCCACTGGAAGCCGTCACTCACGGTGGTGGCCGCCACCATCCTGGCGATCGAGAGCCTCGTGTTCATTTGGGTGCACGTCCAGTACCGCGAGATCCCGCCCATCATCATGAGCGGTGTTCTGGGCCTCCTCATGGCGTTCATCGCGTATGGCCGGATAGTCCTCAAGCCGATCTATTGATCGGCCGACCTCGTCCGCAATGGAGCGACACAAACAGGAGCGGCCTAACACGACCATATGAAAGCGCGGAGCGGCCCGCGGGCGGCTCCTGAGGAGTTTCGGAGCATCGCCAGGCGAGCCAAGTTCCCGTGGTCTTCCACAGGAGGCTCCGATGCGTTGGGTCGGGTTGGAT
>JAOTWJ010000032.1 GCA_029862925.1 Gemmatimonadota bacterium | reverse complement strand
GCGCGTCAGCTCCGGGAACCCCGCCGCGAGGTCGTTGCCGTTCCGCGTGAGCAGCCTGGGCGGTTCGTTCCCGCTGACCGCCAGCAGGCGGTAGCCGTCATACTTGATCTCGAAGACCCAACCGTCCCTGGAGAACGGGCCCTCGCGCGTTTCCGCCAGCATCGGCTCAAGGGTCTCCGGCCGTGGCGCCGTTCGCGGTACCCCCAGCGCTTCGAGCTTGGCCCGGACGTCCGCCGCCCGGTCGCGACCGGCGCGCAGTTCTTCGACCGTGAGCCCCGAGAACACCGACGACTCCACGAAGTCGTCGCCGGGTTCTCGGACCAGCGCATCGCGCTCCTTGATGAGGAGCCACTCCCGCTCGGCCTTCTTGATCTTCACGAGGGTCCACCGCCCCCGCAGCTTGTAGCCCCGCAACTCGAACAGCAGCTTCCCCTTCTCGAGTCCCGCGATGGGATCCTCGAGGGGCACCCACTCGCCTCGATCCCACACGATCACGGCGCCGGCACCGTAGTTGCCCTCCGGGATGATCCCCTCGAAGTCGGCATACTCGAGCGGGTGGTCTTCGACGTGCACGGCGAGCCGCTTGTCCTGCGGGTTGGCGGACGGGCCCTTGGGGACCGCCCACGAGCGCAGCACGCCTTCCATCTGCAAGCGCAGATCCCAGTGCAGATGTGACGCCGCGTGCTTGTGCATGACGAAGAGACGCCCTTCGGGAGCACCCCCCACCGCCCCGCCCGGCTCGGGGGTAACCCCAAGCGAACGCTTTGTGCGGTAAGCACTTAGCAGGTCTTTCGGCCGATCGCCCGTTGCGCCCATGGCTCGGAAATTTTATAGTAACGGCCTTATGCCCGCACGTCCGATCAGTTCCGCCACCCTGTCCTTCGGGCTTGTTTCCGTGCCCATCCAGTTGTTCTCCTCGTCCGAATCCAAGGCGTCGATCAGCTTCAACTGGCTGCACAAGGACTGCGGGTCGCGCCTGCGACAGCAGTACGTATGCAAGCAGGACGACAAGGTGGTCGAGCGCGACGACATGGTGAAGGGGTACGAATTCGCCAAGAACCAGTACGTCGTCTTCACACCCGACGAATTGAAGGCGCTCGACGAGCAGACCAAGGAATCGATCGACATTACCGAGTTCGTACCCGCGGACCAGGTCGACCGCATCTACGTGAACAAGGTCTACTATCTCGGTCCGGACAAGGGCGGGGCGCGGGCGTATCGGTTGCTGAGCGCCGCGCTGCGCAAGACCGGCCTCTCTGCGATCGCCCGCTATTCGGCCCGCGGCAAGCAGTACCTCGTGCTGATTCGCCCCGAAGGCGAGGGGCTGGCCATGGAGCAGCTGTACTACAGTGAAGAAATCCGTTCCTTCGGGGAGGTTGCGTTGGGCGACGCGGAGGTGAAGCCGGAGGAGCTCAAGCTGGCCGTGCAGCTCATCGAGCAGGCCGCGTCCGAGGCATTCGCGCCCCAGAAGTACGAAGATGAGGTCCGCAAGCGGGTGCTGGCGCAGATCGAGCGCAAGGTGGAGGGCAAGGAGATCACGGCGGCCCCTGAGGAGGAACCGCAGGTGCAGATCATCGACCTCATGGACGCGCTGAAGAAGAGCCTGGCGCAGGGCGACACCGGAACAAAAAAGCCCGCCAAGGCGGCGAAGACGAAAGGCAGCGCGCCCGGGCGTAAGGCCGCAGGGGGCGGTAGCTAACTCGAGGGATCGCGATGCTGGGGTTCGGCACGGCCGACGTTGCCAACCTGCTCGGCATGTCCCCGCAGCGAGTCCGGGCGTTCGCGCGCTCGGGCTTTTTGCATCCTGGCCGCGACCCACGGGGGGCGTACCGGTTTTCCTTTCAGGACCTGGTGCTGCTGCGCACCGCAAAGGCGCTCGCGCAGGCACGGATCCCCGCCGCGCGCGTGCACCGGGCGTTACGCTCGCTCCAGCGCCAACTGCCCGCCGATCGCCCACTCAGTGAGTTGCGTATCACTGCGGACGGTGACCGGGTGGTGGTGCAGGACGGGGACACGGCCTGGCTTCCCGAGTCGGGGCAGCTGACGCTCGATTTCGCCGTCTCCGACCTCGCCACGCAGATCGCCTCGCTCGCGCGCCGGCGAGCTCGCACGACGGGCCGGCGGGAGGAGCCGTTTGACGCCGAGGACTGGTTCGATTTCGGGCTGGAACTCGAGACGTCGGCCCCGCGCGAAGCCGAAGAAGCGTACCGGCGGTGCCTCGCGCTGACGCCGGACAACGCCGAGGCATTGATCAACCTCGGGCGGCTGGTGCAAACGCAGGGCCGCGTGCACGAGGCTGAGGATTACTACCGCCGGGCCCGTACGGCGCGTCCCGATCTGGCCGTGGCCGCGTTCAACCTGGGAACCGTGCTCGACGAACAGCAGCGGCGTCTGGAAGCCGCGGATGCATACCAGGCCGCGGTAGAGCTCGAGCCCGGGTTCCCCGACGCGCATTTCAACCTCGCGGGCCTGTACGACCAACTGGGAAACACGGTCGCGGCCTTCCGCCACCTCCGTCGCTACCGGCAACTGACGGGCCGGACCGGCCGCTGACGCGGCGGGTCGCCCCGGAGCGCTACTCCAGCCCGGACGGCAGGCGCGGCGACCCGATCAACTCCCCGAAGACTTGCCACCGCTGCGCGGCGGCGTCGCCGGCGTGGCGCTCCACGTACCGCGCCACCAGGTCCTGGCCGAGGTTGTAGTTGATGACGTAGCTCCGATACCGGTCGATGAAGCGCAGGCGCTGCGCCGCTCGTGGCGGATCCATCAGCCCGTAGGTGACCAGCCACTCCTGCGCCTCGTCGCCGCTGATTTCCCCGTCGAGGTAGCGCCGCGCGGCCTCGTTCCCGGCATAGGACAGCTCGTCCACCAGCGCCCGCACCTGGGCGTAACGCTCGGCCTCCGCCGGATCCAGCCCGGCGAGCGGGAACAAGACGTCGCGCTCGAAGGCGACCCGCTCACTCCCCGGGAACGCGATCGTGATGCCGTAGTTGGCGCTGCCTTCGGCAATCAGGGATTGGGGACTGAACAGTGGGTAGACCGAGAACTCGACCCACCCGCGCTCCCGCACCAGGTGCTGTTCAAGGAGCGCGTTGTAGACATGGTGCCCGGGGTAGCCCTCGTGGCACGCGAGATCCACTGCCCGGTCGACATGGATCGGCAAATCGGTGTTCACCTGGATGACGCTCGTGAAGTCGCCCTGGTACCAGTTGTAGGCACTCCACGGCTGACCCGTCACGTACTCGACGGAGAACCGTTCCCCCTCTGGCAGCGGGAGGTGGGCGCGCGTGCGCGCCCGGCATTCGGCGATGGCCCGCACGAAGACCGTATCGACTCGCGCCGGCGGGATCACGAACCCGCGCCGGTAATGCTCGTAGCGGGCCGCGACGGGCCCAGGACCGGGCAGCAGCGCGCTCAGTCGCCCGAGCACGGCCTGGAAGCGCTCCGCCGGCACGTGGGGGGCGACCGCATCGTACAGCACCCGCGATTCGTCGTCGAACAGAAAGTTGCGCCCCAGCAGCGTCGCGACCCGCGCCCGCACGGCCCCTACCTGATGACGGAGGTAGTCGTGACGCATCGCCGCATACTCCTCGTCCGGCCGCTCGACCTCCGCGAGTCGGGCAAGCAGCACGTCGGCGCGCCCATGCAGCGTCTCCAGCGACGCGCTGTCGGCGTGAGCGGTCTCGCGCCAGGCCGGCGGCCCGTAGTAGGCGTCGACGAGATCGAGATCGTGCTCCCCCACGGCGAGCACGAGTTGCACGTAGGCGCGGGCGATGTCGTCCATGGCGGTGTCACGCGCGCAGGCGGCGACCGCCAGGGCGGCCGCCAGCCCCACGAGCCTCGTCCGCAGGCGTCGGAAGGTCATGGAGCCAATCT
This sequence comes from Gemmatimonadota bacterium, assembly GCA_029862925.1. Classification (GTDB taxonomy): domain Bacteria; phylum Gemmatimonadota; class Gemmatimonadetes; order Gemmatimonadales; family GWC2-71-9; genus JAOTWJ01. Next base: position 22,417 of record JAOTWJ010000032.1, on the reverse strand, counting down.
ACGGTCCCGGCGCCCGGCCGGCCACGCGTGTTTCAGGGTTTTTTCAGCCCCTCTTTATGGGGCGAGGAGTATGGAACAGGTGGCACCGTTCCGGAGGGCCCCATGCCGATCCGCAAGCTGAAGCAGTTCCTCGACGAGCACGGCGTCCGCTACGTGACCGTGCGCCACTCGCCGGCCTTCACCGCGCAGGAGGTCGCCGCCAGCGCGCACATCTCGGGCTACGAGATGGCCAAGACCGTGATCGTGAAGGTGAACGGGCAGATGGCCATGGCGGTGCTGCCGGCGCCGATGCACGTGGACCTGCCGCACCTCCAGGAGTTGATCGGGGCGGACCGGGTCGAGCTCGCCACTGAATCGGAATTCAAGGAGCGCTTCGCGGAAAGCGAGCTCGGGGCGATGCCCCCGTTCGGCAACCTGTACGGCATGGACGTGTACGTGGCCGACCGGCTGGCCGACGACGAGTACATCGCCTTCAACGCCGGCACCCATACGGAGCTGATCCGGCTGCGGTATCGCGAGTTCGAACAGCTGGTCCGGCCGCGGGTGCTGGCGTTCGCCCTGTAGCCCTCAGCGCAGGTCGGTGGCGGCAAAGCGCAGGCCAATGGCGCCGCTCTCGCGATCGGCTTCGGAGCCGAGATCGCGGAAGCGGGCGGTCCGACCCTGCGGACCGATCACGGTGACGGTGGAGTTCCGGTACAGGCGGTAGTACCCGATAAACTCGCGCGTGGCGCCTGGCGGCACGGCGCAGCCGCAGTCGACGGCCCCCTGGAGCCCGTCGTTGACGATGACGCGCAGCGCAACGCCGGTGGCGTTCGTGATCAGGGGCGCGAAGTAGGCCTCGTCCCCACGGGTGGCGCGCGCCGCGCGCTCGATCCGTCCGCGCGGGCGCGCGAGGTTGATCGTCCCCGACAACTCCGCGCCGCGCAGTTTCCCGTCCGCGTTGGCCGGGCGCACGAGCGTCCACGTGGCGACGAAGGCGCGGCGGCGCGGCAGCCGGACCGCCAGGCGCGCGCCCGGGGGAAGCACCCGTTCGCGACCGGCGGACGTGAGGCGCACCGCGGTCACCAGCCGGTTCTCGAACGACAGCACAGGCCGGGTTACCCACCACGCCGCGACCGCGATGGCAGCGGCGCCGAGGGCCAGCGCCATCCACCACTTCGCGCGCCGCCGCGGTACGGCGACGGTCGCTGCCGCGCTGCGTCGTTCCCCGCTGGGCACGATCTCGGTCCTGGCTTCGGTGCTCACGCCCGCGATCACCAGGTCCGGCGACGGCGTCGGGCTCGGTCCCGACGCCCGGCCGGCCGCGAGCGCCTCGAGCACCGTGGCGGCGGACTGGTAGCGGTCGTTCGGTTTCTTCGCCAGGCAGCGCGTGATCACGCGCGACAGCCACGGAGGGATGCGGGCGTTCACCTCGGCGGGAATGGGCGGCGGCTCCGCCAGATGCTTCCCCACGATCTCCTGGGACGACTCGCCGTCGAACGGCGGCGCGCCGGTGACCATCTGGAACAAGACGGCGCCAAACGCATAGAGGTCGGACCGGGCATCGAGGTCGCTCTGCCCGAGGGCCTGCTCCGGACTCATGTAGTGCGGCGTGCCGACCACGAACCCCGTCTGAGTCAGCCCGGCTTGCGCATCGAGCCGCTTGGCGATGCCGAAGTCCACCAGCAGCGGCCGACCACTCGCCGCATCGAGCAGGATGTTGTCCGGCTTGATGTCGCGGTGAATCAGCCCCTGAGCGTGCGCGTGCTCGAGCGCCTGCAGCACCGGCATCGCGATGCCCAGCGCCCGCTCGGGCGCGAGGGCGCGCGATTCGCGCAGCAGATCGCCCAACGACCGGCCCTCGACATAGGGCATGGCATAGTAGACGAGCCCCTCACCCTCGCCGACGAAGTGGATCGGGAGAATGTGCGGGTGCTGCAGGCGGGCGATCGCGCGGGTCTCGTGGCGGAACCGTTGCAGCATGCCCGACGTCCACGCGATGTCGGGCCGGAGCACCTTGACCGCGAGCCGGCGCTCCAACTCGAGGTCGAACACCTCGTAGACCTCGGCGAACCCCCCGCGTCCCAGCAGGGCCCGCACCTCGTATTTCGCACCGAGGGCGCCGGCCAGCCGCTGGGCGGTCTCCGCGGTCGAGGGATCGTCGGGCACCCGGGTAATCTAGGACCGGCCTCCGCCACGTAAAATGGGCGCCCGGCCCCAGAGGCCGGACGCCCGGATCCTCCATGCGGAGGACCGCTGGTCACCGACCGGCACCACGTGGCCACCCGTGGACCACCGGCCGGTGTATGCACCCCTGAACCCAGCCCGGTTAGTCAGGCCCGCTACGCGCGTTTGTGGCTGCGGGGAAACTCAGAGCCGGCATAGCGTCGGTGACCCTGATTCGGTTCGCAGCCCGGGGGCAACGCCAGCGTACGTCCGGTGGCATGAAGGCAGGATGAACTGCGTGTGAGCGCCGGGCTCACCCCGACGGGACCCCCTCCGGCTTCGGCGCCACCGCCGGGACCGGGCGCACGGCGGGAAGGCCCATCTCATCCAGAAAGCGGTTCCCACCGGTGTCCCGGCCCTGCCGTCGGTCGGTGCGCGTGAGCACGAGCCGGTCGCGCGCGCGCGTCATGCCCACGTAGAGCAGGCGCCGCGCTTCGTCGATCTCGGCGGTCCGATTCTCGATGGTCTGGTAGTACCCGGGGAGCTGGTAGTCCTCGGCACCCACCACATAGACCCGGGAGAACTCGAGTCCCTTGGTCGCGTGCAGCGTCAGCAGGTTCACGCGATGCTCGTCCACGTCCACCCCGTCCGAGGTCGACAGCGCCACGCGCTCCAGAAACCGGTCGACGCTCTCGGCGGTCGCGGACGCGTCGCTCGCCTCGACGAGCTGCATGAGCCGAGCGTACGCCTCGGGATAGCGATCCGCGGCCGCGCGGTCGGCGCGGAGCCGCTCCATCAGCGCGCGGCCACCGAGCCGCTCGATCACCACGTCGAGGTCGGGCAGATCCGCCGCGCCGAGGCGGCGCCGCTCTCCGTCGTAGAACTCGAGACACTCCGAATAGCGCCCCAGCGCAAACGCGCGGGAGACCGCGCGCAACAGCTCCGCCTCGTCGCCATCGGGGTGCCGCTGCAACGCCAGCCCGAGGCCCACGAAGTCGAGCAGGTGCACCAGGGCCGCTTTGCGCGCTCGCGCCAGCTGGAGCTTCCCCAGCTGCGTGAACACCGCCGCGAGCGTGCGGGCGTCGTCGAGGGCGTGGTGGGCCCGGCCGGGCGCGACGCCAAACCGCGCCGCGAGGTCCTGGAGGCGAGCCCCGCTGCGGAACAGCGCACGGGCGAGCACGAGCGAGTCGAAGAACACCAGCTGGTCGGCGCCGCCGAGGGGGGCCGCCTGTCGCCGCAGCACCGGCACATCGAACCCCAGCCCGTTGTGGGCAACGAGGAGATCGTCCCCCACGAACTCACGGAAGGCGGGCCAGACGACCTCGAACGCGGGCGCCTCGGCGAGCGACGCCTCCGTGTACCCGTGCACGGCCGTCGCCCCGGCCGAGACCCGACCCCGCGGGCGCACCAGCCGATGAAATTGCGCCACTTCCCGCCCGTCGCGCACGCGGACCGCCCCGATCTCGACGATTTCGCACGTGGCGACGTCCTGCGCCGTCGTCTCGAGATCGAAGGCGACGAAGTCGCGGAACTCGGGTGCCAGCGTGCGACTGTGCACCAGTTGCAGCGCCTTGAACACCGCGAGGGGATCGGCATCGAGGGCCACGTCGCCGTCCCGCGGCTCCGTCTCATCCTGGTAGACCACCAGCGTGACACCCGCCTCGAGCAGCAGCCCGCGCAGCGCGAGGCGCTCGGGACCCGCCGCCGTGACCACGACGCGGCCCCGGCCGTGCAGCACCTCGGCCAGGCGATCGGCGAGCGCGACGACGTCCGGATGGGCGGCGGGGTCGGTCAGTTCCTCGTGTCGGTCCTCCAGCACGTTCGTATACGGCCCCACGCGCTGGGCCAGCAGGTCCTCCACGAGACCGCCGAGCGACTGCTGCATGCGGTACGTCGCCGCGAGATTCTCCAGGTGATAAAGGAACCGCCAGGCCTTCTTCGCGTCGGGTGACCCCGCCGGCCGGGCGCGGGCAAAGACCCGCAACCCGTCGACGAACGGCAGCTCCCGTCCGGCGAGTCGGACCTGGTCGATGAGCGCGGTGGGCAACACCACGCCAGCGAACGCCTCGACCAACAGCGGGTCGTCGGGAAACCGCATGACCCGCAGGGCCGCAACGACGAAGGCCGCGACCGGATCGTCCTGCAGCGCCCGGCCGCGCGCGAGCCGGCAGGGAATCCCCGCGCGTAGCAGCGCTCCTTCCAGCCGGGCCCCCAGCTGGTGCCGACGGTAGAGGAGGGCGCAGTCGCCCCAAGCCATCCCGCTGGCCCGCCGGTCAGCTTCGAGATCCGCAACGAGAAACGCCGTTTCGGCGTCGTCATCCGGAAACCCGTACGCGACGACGTCGTACGGTGACTCCCGCTCGGCCACGAGGCGCTTGTCGAACAGCCCCGGTTGCCGTTCGATGAGTCGGCGTGCCCGCTCGAAAATCGGTCGGGCGCACCGCCGGTTGCGGTCCAGCACGATCGGAACGTCGATCCCGTGGTCGTCCGCAAACTGCCGCAGAACCGACGGATCCGCGCCCCGCCACGAGAAGATGGACTGCTCGTCGTCCCCGACGGCGAACACCTGGGCGTGGGGCGCCAGCAGCCCGATCAGCCGATACTGGGCGGGATCGAGGTCCTGGAACTCGTCCACCAGCAGATGGTCCCAGCGGGCCGCGAGCGCCTGGGCCACCGCCGGATGGCGCTCGAGCAGTCGCACGGTCTCCGCGATCAGGTCGTCGAAGTCGATCATGGACCGGCGCCGCAACTGCTCGAGGTAGCGCCGGAACAGGTCCTCATCCTTCGGCGACAGCGCGGTGCCCTGGAGGCGGCGGCGCGCGAACGCGTTCAACAGGAACCCCCACCGCACGCGGCGGACGCCGAGGCGGCGGAGCAGGAGCTGCTGGTAGGTCTCGTCGGCGATGCCGAAGCCCCGCCGGATCCCGATCGCCTCCCCGTGCGCGCGCAGGACGTCCGCGCAGAGGGCGTGCAGCGTGCCACCGGTGAGCCGAGCCGCGGCATCGCCGAGCGTCTCGGCGAGCCGGCTGCGGATCTCCTCCGCCGCCTTGTTGGTGAAGGTCACGGCGCAGATGCGCTCGGGTGGGACGGCGACCTGAGTGACGAGGTACTGCACCCGCCCGATGAGGCAGAACGTCTTCCCGGCCCCGGGGCCCGCCACCACGAGCACCGGACCGAGCGGGGCCTCGATGGCCGCCCGCTGCGCGTCGGTCGGCGTGACGGTAGAGCCGCCGCCCGTCGCGCGAGTCACCGGGTCTCGGGCGGCGCGGGACGGCGGCCGAAGAACTTCTCTTGGAACAGGCGAAGCGAGTGCCGCGTCGCGTCGAGTTCGCGTCGCAGGGCGTCGTCGCGCAGCGTTCGGCCGAGGGTGCCATCCCCGCGATCGACGCGTTCCTGCAGTACGGTGAGGTGAACCTGGACCGCACCCAGCCCGTTCGCGAGATCTTGCGCGCTGGCACCGAGCTGCGCGATGCGGGCGGAGTCGGCGCCGGAGAACCGCCCGACCAGCGAGTCGACGCGGGCGAAGAGCGCATCGGTGCCGGCGAGCGCGGCGGTCGTGGCCGCGAGCGCCGAGTCGGCGGGCGCGCGCGCCAACGCCGCCAACGCCGCCTGCGTTGCCGCCCGGGCGGCAGCCACGTCCCGGCGCAGGTCCGCCCGCGCGAACACGCTCGCCGCCAGTGCCACCCGCTCGGCCTCCGCGCGCAACGCGGGCATCGCCGCCGCCGTCCCCGGTGCCGAGCCCACCACCACCGCGTCCCCCAGGAACTCGTCCGCCACCCCGGGCGAGAAGCTCACGACGTTCTCGCCGACCAGGTTCAACGCGACGATCTCGGCATGGGCATCGCGCCGCGGCCGGGCCGACGGGTCCACCCGCAGCCCAACGAGCACCCGGCCGGGACCGAGCAGTTGCACGCTGCGCACGCGGCCCACCGTCACGCCCGCGACCTGGACGCGGTCGCCAGCCGCCAAGCCCCGCACATCGGGAAACTCCACCAGCACCTCCGTCCGCGCGACCGGACGCAGCACCTGCACCCAGAGCACCGCCCCCACCAGGACCACGGCCGCCAGCACGATGAGCGCCAGAGTGCCCGCCTGCCGCTCGTACGCGTGCGAGAGATCCAGCTCGCTGATGACGCGGAAGCTGTCGGTGATGCGCTGCGGAAGACTGCGACGGTGCGGCATGGACGTAAGATCGGATGGGCGCGGCAGTGGCGAAAGCCCGGAGGTCAGGCGTGCTCGCCGACCCGCCACACGTAGCCGCACGCGCGGCACCACCGGCGGGTGTCGAGCGCGCGCGGATCGCGCTCGGACCCGCGCTCCCGCTCCTGCGGCTGGTCCACCGCCGGCGCGGAGTCGCGTCGCCCGCAGACCGGGCACCGTGGGGGTCGTCGGTCCGAGGGGTCCTTCGTCACGTCACCGGACCTGCACCAGGAACCCACCTTCGTCGAGGTCGCGCGCCCAGTCCGCGATCTCCCCGGCGAGTGGACCGACGAGCAACCGTCGCACGGCCGGGCGCAGCGCCGGCCGGCCCGCCGAGCCCCTGCCCCTGCCCGTGATGACATGTAGCACCGCGCCCGGCTGGCGCCGACGCCACGTCGCCACGAGCGCCCGCACGGCACGCTCGGCCTCAACCCGCGTCAACCCGTGCAGGTCGAGCGTGGCGACCGGCGTCACATCGAGCAGCGGATCCGACAGCATGCCGAAAGCTGGGGGGGGAGGGTGCGAATGGGAATGGTGCCGGCCCGGAGCGCCACCGACCCATGCCCCATGCTAACTTCTCCCCAGCGAAGGGGGCAGCATGTTGCACCGGGAAGACTGCGGCGGAATCACGATCCTGCGCCTGGATCACGGGAAAGCCCACGCCCTGGATCTCGAGCTGGCGCGCGCGCTCGGCGAGACAATCACCGATCTGGAGCAGGAGGCGGTGCGCGCGCTCGTGCTCACGGGCACGGGGGGGATCTTCTCGGCGGGTGTGGACCTGCACCGCCTGCTCGACGGCGGGCCTGCGTACGCGCGCGCGTTCGTCCCGGCGCTGGTCGACGCCTTTGCGCGACTGTTCGCGTTCCCGCGCCCCGCCATCGCCGCGGTGAACGGTCACGCGATCGCGGGTGGCTGCGTGCTGGCCGCCGCGTGTGACTACCGCCTCATGGCGGACGGGGACGGCACCATCGGGGTCCCGGAACTGCGCGTCGGGGTCCCGTTTCCGCTGATCGCCATCGAGATCCTGCGGTTCGCCACCTCGACGGCGCACCTTCAGGAGCTCGTGTATCGCGGCAGCACGTACGCGGTGAGCGACGCCTACGAACGGGGCCTGGTGGACGAGATCGTGCCGCGGGAGGCCTTGCGCGAGCGCGCGCTCGCGGTGGCCGATCGCCTGGCGTCGGAGCCAGCCGGGCGATTCCAGATCACGAAGCGCCAACTGCGTGGACCCACGATCGCGTCCATTCGCCGGCACGCAGGAGAGACAGACGCCGCGGTGGTGGCGGCGTGGGAGGACCCGGCGACGGTCGCGGCGATTCGCGCGTACGTCGATTCCCTCAGAATGCGTACGCGCTGACTGCGCTCATAATGTCGCGACCCCGCAACGGCTGTCCGCCGCATCGGGCGCCGCGCACCCATCGGCACGCCCCGTAACCGATTGTGCCCGTGGAACCTCGGTGGCGGCACGCCGGTTGCTTTTCCCTCTCCTCCGGACGTACCGGGGCGAGCCGGCCTCCCACGCGGCCCGGAGCCCGACTGTCAGCTCCGCCGGGTGGCACCGGTCGCCCTACGGACCCCGCCCTGCAAGGCCTTCGCCGAGCAACATCGCCTCGCGGAGTGCCAAGCAGCCGCGGGGTCCGCCAGTACAGACGAGTCCCGTCGGCAGGCCCGACGGGACTCGTCGCCGTTTAGCGGCGGATGGCGCGCCCCGGCCGCTGCATCCGGCCGGGCTGCGCCCGCTGCCCCGGCTGTCGCCTGCCGGGTTGGCGCATGGCCGCCCGATTGGCGCCCGCCGCCCAACCGCGCATCCATCCGCGTTGCTCGGGGGTGAGGATCGCCTTGGCTTGGGCAGCGGAGCCCACAGCCGCGAGCTGCGCGTCCTGCCGCGCGCGCATCACGGTGCGGGACGCCTCCTGAATGGCCTTGACGTCGGGCGTGTCAGCCGCCCACAGGTCGCGCAACCGCGCTTCCTGCGCGCGCGCCGCTTCCGCGCCGGCGTCTCGCACCTTGCGATTCTCCTGCGCCAACGCCTCCAGCTTGCTCACCTGATCCGGCGTGAGCGACAGCCGCTCGCGCAGCGCGACGAGCCGCTCGGGCAGGTACGCCCGCACGGGATCGCCCGCTCGTTGCCGGGCCGCCTGCGGACCGCGCTCGGGCGCGTGCAGCCGCATGGGCCGCTGCGGTTGCGGTGTCGGTGTCGGCGTCTCCTGCGCCGCCGCGGGCAGGCCGACCACCCCCATCATGAACGACAGCAAGAACACACGCATGGCGATACCCCCGAAGATCTGGACCTCGTCCTTCCTGACCACCAGACGCCGAACGGGCTCGAACATTAAGACCGCCGTCAGTCGGTCACCCGGCGGTACATGCGCGGTCGCCAGAGACGCTGCGCCAGGGCTCCGTCCTCGATGACCACCTCGAGCCGGAGAAAGAGCCCGCTGTCGGCCAAAAGGTACCGCTCGATCAGCTTCCCGCCGCCGGGTGGCCGAAACTCGATCTCGAGCTGACGTCGCTTCCACCGGGCCCGTGTCTCGATCGAGTCCGTGCCCGCGACGACGTGGGTCGGCGGGCCGTCGGGGCGGACGGTGTACGTGAAGCCGTCGGCGTTGACGAACGTGATGGTCGAGTCCGCCTGCTCGATCTGAAACGACGGGACGGCCTGGGCCATGCCCACCAGCCGCCCGATCCGTTCCCGGGCCTTGGCACTCGTGCCAGGCCGCACCAGCGGACGGAGCGGCGGCTCGAGCGGGGGGCCCGCCGAGTCGGTGACCGTTACACTGTCCGCACCGTCGGGTCGCAAGGTCCACTGCCCCTGCAGGTCCGGCGGCCGCTGGGCACTGGCCACCGTGGCCACCAGGAGGGCCCCGACGCCGAAGCCGACGGGGAGGCGAAGCATCGGCACGCTCCTTCATGACGAGATAGGTTACGATAACGCATCGTCGTCCGGGACGGTGCCCTGGCCCCGGGCCGCAGCGTATGTTACGAGATGACCGACGTGCTCGACGTGCTCGAGCGGGCGCTCGGCGACCGCTATACCTTCGAGCGGCCCATCGGCCGCGGCGGCATGGCGACCGTGTACCTGGCCCACGACCGCAAGCACGACCGCCAGGTGGCGGTGAAGGTGATGCACCCGCAGCTCGCCGCCTCCCTCGGCTCCCAGCGGTTCCTCCAGGAGATCGCCATCGCCGCGCGCATCGCCCATCCGCACATCGTACCGCTGTTCGACTCCGGGCAATGCGACGGGCTGCTGTACTACGTCATGCCGTACATCGCAGGCGACTCGCTCCGGGGTCTCATGCGGCGGGAACAGGCCGATCTCGACACCGCGGTGCGCATCACCCGGCAGGCGGCGGACGCGCTCGACCACGCACACCGACTGGGCGTCGTGCACCGCGACATCAAGCCGGAGAACATCCTGCTCGCGGGGGATCACGCCTACGTGGCGGACTTCGGCGTGGCCAAGGCGGTACACGCGGCGGGCGGCCAGGCGCTCACGCGCACCGGGTTCCCGCTCGGCACCCCGGGCTACATGAGTCCGGAACAGGCGGCGGGACTGCGCGACCTCGACGCCCGCACCGACGTGTTCGGCCTCGCCTGCGTCTGCTACGAGCTGCTCGTCGGCGAGCCGCCGGGGTTGTGGGTCACCGACGAAGCGGCGCGCGTCGGCCGGTTCCTCGACGCCGAGCCGGAGCACCGAAGAGCGCTCGACGGCCTCCCGGGCCGGGTGGAACAGGTCCTGTGTCGGGCGCTCGCGATGCGACGGGAACGTCGCTTCGAGACCCCCGGCGCGTTCGCGGCGGCCCTCGCCACCGCCGCGTCCGAGCGGCGCTCGCGGCTCACCGACGCGCAGCGCGAGCGCGTGCTGCAGCGGGCGGCCCAGCTGGAGCTCCAGCACGTGACGATGGACGACGCGCTCTCGATCGGCGCCGTCGAACAGATCGCGGCGGAGGTGGGTATCCCACCTGAGCACGTACGGCAGGCGCTGGCCGAACTGTATGGACCGCCGGCCGCGGCGCCGCCGGCTCCCGTCACTGCCCCCCTACCCGGGATGCCGGCGCCGTGGCCCGACCCCTCAGTGCCGGCCGCGGGACGGCTCGAAGTGCGGCGCCACGCGGCACGAGAAATGGGCGACCAGGATTTCGGCGTCATCCTCGACGACCTCCGGACCCGGTTCGGCCCTGGCGACGTGCGGCTCGTAGGCGCCGCGCTGCACTGGCAGTCGACGCATCCCACCCGACGGATCCGCCTCACCCTCACTCCCAGGGACGGCGGCACCGACATCCTCGCCGAGGAGTTCATCGCGCAGCTGCCCGGGCGGATCGTCGTGGGGTTCGGCGGAGCGGTCGTCGGGTTGCTGGTCGGCCTCTCGTTCGCGGTGGGGATTGCGGCACCAGACCTCGGACCGGCACTCGGCCTCGCGTTCGCCGGCGCGAGCGGGTACCTCGTGTCGCGCTCGGTCGGTGTCCAGGCCATGATGAGCCGGGAACGGGAACTCACCGACGCCACCAACCGTCTGGCCGGCCTCCTGGGGGAGGCCACGGCTCCACCCGAGCGCCGACCGCTCCGCGTGGCCCCCGGCTAGCGGACCGGCGCCCGCAAGCCCTATCTTTGTCGCCCGGTTCGCTGTGGAGGCAGAAGGTGGCGCACAAAGTCGTAGCCCACTTCATCGATCATGGGATCGTCAAAGGCACCAGCATGGACGTGGACCCGTCCCGTCCGGTGTGTCACGTGCATACGGCCGATCGCGGCGCGGTCGAGGTGGATCTCGGGCAGGTAAAGGCGCTGTTCTTCGTGAAGGACTTCAACGGCCAGCCGGACTACAACGAACGCCAAGCGCCCGCCGCCGGCGACGCCCGGCTGCGGGGGAGCCATCCCGTGGAAATCACCTTCCGCGACGGCGAGCGGCTCGGCGGCCTGATGAACCGCTATCCGCCGCAGGGGCCGTTCTTCTTCATGCTGCCGATGGACCCCGCCAGCAACAACCTCCGCATCCTGGTGAACCGGGAGGCGATTGACGGGATGAAGCGGGTCGAGCCGGAACCGGCTGCCGATGGGAACTCCACGACCGCCGTCCCGCCCCGGCGGCCCCGGCGGACCACCTGGGTCTTCGACGGCAAGGGCATTCGCGAAGTCAGCGCCGACTAGGACGCGCCGTCACCGCCACGCGTCCGTCGCGACCCCGTTCGCGTCCACCCACACCGGCAGCCAGGTCAGACCCACCCGGCGGACCGTGATGTCCGCCTTGCGGGGCCGCACCACCTGTTCGGTGATCTCGACCGTTTCGGGATCGATACTGCCGCCCAGTTCCGTCGCTTGCTCCTGGAACTCGGCTTCGAGCCCCGCCAACTCCTCCCGGAGCGCCACGAGATCGCCCTGCGCCCTGGCGATGTCGTCCCGCTCGCGCGCGGCGCGCGTCGCCCCCCGCGCCGCCGTGGTGGCCCGTCCCACCGTCCCGACACTCACCGCTCTGCGTCCGAGCAGCGCCCCGAGCACCGTCGCCCCGACGGAGATGGCCGTCTGCATCGTCTGCGATTGGAACTGGTCCTTCTCCCGCCCGACCTTGTCTTCGGCCTTCCGGATCCGCTCGTGAAGCCCGTTCAGTTTCGGCGCGTACTTCTTGCGCAGTTTCTCGAGCTGCTCGTCCCGCCGCTCCCGCACCGCCTCACGCGCGCGAATGCGAACGTCCGCGGCCGTTTCCCCCGGCGCTCCCTGCAACTTGAGATCCGGACAGCCAAACAGCGCGACGGTGGCTTGCTGGTACAAGTACGTCTTGAATGCCTTCTCCCAGGTCCCGTAGGTCTTCGCGTTGAGGGCCGAGCCGGGCGCGTCGGCGAACCCCGCGCCCGGCTCGGGCTGGTCACCCAGGTCGGGGAGATCATCGAGCGACCCCGCGTCTTCCCACACGCCGGCGCCGACACCGGCCGCGAGCGGAGCGGCGTACGTGCGCGTGTCCCACAGATCCACCTCGGATCCCTTGGCGAAATGCAAGTCGGCGGTCCCGAGCAGCGTGGGGCGGTACAGCAACCGCGCCCCCCCGATCCGGCGGGTCACCGCCGCGAAGGCCTCGTGCGCCTCGGCGGGAACCACGGGCCGCGTGGCGGCGCCCGGTGCGGTGGCCGCAGCCAGCGAGGCCGGGGCCGGCGCGGGGACTGCGGGCACCGCCGTATCCGTCCCCGATTCGGTCAGTTGCTGGATCTGCGTCTTCGTGAGCGGGCCCCGGAGATAGGACATGGCCCAGCGCGTCTGAAACAGCACCGGCATGTCCTCGTGGACGTTGTTCATCAGGAACACCCGCTTGCCAAGACCGGCGAGGATGCGCTCGTATTTCTGCCGGTCGAACGCCGTCCCGGCCGTGGCCGAGGCACCCTCCAGCCCCTCGAGCACGCGGAGCTTGTCGCGCTCCGTCTGCAGGCGGCCGAGAAACCAGGTCCCGGTATTGGACAGGCCCTTGTAGTCGAGATCCACCGGGTTCTGCGTCGCCAGGACGATCCCCAGGCCGTACGCGCGGGCCTGCTTGAGGAGCGTCAGCATCGGCTCCTTGCTGGGGGGATTCGCCGTCGGCGGGAAATAGCCGAAGATCTCGTCCATGTAGAAGATCGCGCGCAGGCTGGGCGTCCCCGGCTGCTGGCGCATCCACCCGATCAGCTCCGTGAGCAGGACCGTCACGAAGAACATGCGCTCGGCATCCGACAGGTGCGCGATGGACAGGATTGCCACGCGCGGCTTTCCCGTTGGGGTCCAGAGCAGGCGCTGCACGTCCAGCGGCTCGCCTTCGAGCCAGGCCTGGAACCCGGGTGACGCGAGCAGGCTGTTGAGCCGCATGGCCAGCTCGAAGCGCGCCTTCCCCGGGAAGAACGTCTCGATGTCCATGACGCCGATCCGCTCCACCGGGGGCGACTGCACCTGCTGAATCAACTGGGCCAGATCGAGCCCGCGGCCCTGCTGCCAGGCCTGCAGGAACACGGTGGCCAGCAGAATGTGCTCGCGACTCTGCACCGGGTCCGCTTCGATGCCCAGGAGCGCGAGCAGTCCCGACGCGGCGGCGTTGACCCGCTCGCGCAGCACGTCCGCGTCATCACGGACGGCGGGCGGCGGGGCGCCAAACGATTTGAGCACGGTGAGCGGCCGCCCGGCACTCGCCCCCGGCGTGTAGATCGCCAACTCCGCGGCGTCCCGCATCCGCGCGATTCGCGCCCCATCCTGGCCCCATTGGGCCAGCCCCTCGCGCCACATGGACGCCACATTCGCCGCATAGTCGTCGGGAGCCAACCCCTTCCGGCTCGCCTCGCTCTGGTCGATCCACGGCCGGAAGTCGCCAGGCGCGAGATCCGGGAACGTAAGCAGCAGGTTGCCCAGGTCCCCCTTGGGATCCAACGCGATGGCCGGCACCCCATCGAGCGCCGCTTCCTCCAGCAGGGACAGGCAGAGACCGGTCTTGCCACTTCCCGTCATGCCGACACACACCGCGTGCGTCGTCAGGTCCTTGGCATCGTAGAGCAGGAGATCCGCGGTCGTCTCACCGTTTGCCGCATCGACCGTGCGACCCAGGTAGAAGACTCCCAGCTTCTCGAACGCGGTCGGATCGGGCGTGCCGGTCATGGTGGCTCCGGAGCGGAGAGGAAGCGATCGAACGGTGGCTGTGAGCATTGTAGCGGCCCGGACGGGTCGTCTTCAAGGCGGGGCGCGGCGCGCGGGGCCGGTGTGCGCCCGAAAACGCGTGCGCTCCGTCACAGCGCCCGCGCCAGGAGCCCGTCTATCTTGGGGCGTTTCCTCAACCCCAACGGCCGGGTCCACATCCAATGAACCTCCTCACGACGCACCGCGACCGGGCCCCCGAGGCCCGCGGACACCTATCCATTCTCGCCGGGGGCGTCGAGTTCACGGGCGAGCTCGCGTGCGAAGGCGCGCTCAAAGTCGAGGGGCGGCTCGAGGGCTTCGTGCGCTCGGCCGATCAGGTGCTCGTCGCGCCCGGCGGCGAGATCGTGGGCAACGTACACGCCCGCGAGGTCGTCGTCGCGGGGCGGCTGATGGGGAATGTGACGGCGGACGACCGGGTCGACGTGCGGGCAGGCGGCATCATCGAGGGCGACGTGACCACTCCACGCGTGGCGATCGAGGAAGGTGCCATGCTGGACGGCCGCCTCGAGGTGCAGCCGCACCCCGCTCCCCTGGTGAGCGCCCACCCCCTCCGCAAGACGGCCTGAGCGACGCTCCGCGAGCGGGACGCCGGCGGCACTGCCGGGCGTCCCGCCCACAGAAGACCCTCGTTACATCTTCTTCATGCCGAGCGCGGCCATCGTTTCGGTGGCCCGCGCCTGGACCGTCCCACCCATGGTGACGGCCTCGGCCACGGCGCCGGTGCCGAACGCCGCCTGCGCCTTCGACCACGTCGCCGTCATCTCCTGGAGCGCCGCCGTGGCTCCATCCAGCTTGGCCTTGTCCATGCCGGCCGGCAGCCGGCGCATCTTCGCCAGCTCGGCGACCTTGGTCTCAATGGCCGAGACCATCCCGGGCAGACTACCGCTCATGGTCTCCCAAGTCTCCGTCAACTCGGCCTTCTTGGCCGCGACCACCGCACCGAGCCCGCCGGCCTGCGTGGCCACCTCCTGCGCCTTGGTGATCGCCTCACCGTACTGCTTGCTCTCGAGATCGGTTCGGGCAGCCGCCAGCTGCGCGTGGAGCGCCTGCACCTGGTCCGGCACGTACGCCTGCGCTTCGGCCCCGGCGGCCTGAAGCGCGGAATCTGCCGCGGCAATCGCCTTCTCCGCCGAGCCCTGCTGCATGGAACACCCCACCACCGCCGCACCGACCAGAACGGCCGCCGCGAACCGCACCGACGTGAACGACATGCTTCCTCCGGAGAGACCTGCGTTGGGAGACGATCACACGGCCACCAGGCCGACAGCTCCGCTCCCACGGAGCTGGCACATTCGGGGTCTGAATTGGCGAGAAAGAGTAATGACCCTTGGGAAAAGCGGTAGTGGGGGTCGCCACGCCGAATGGGGGGCATTTGCCCCCCATTTCGCACTGTGGCCACTGGATCGGGGTCAGAGGGTCGATGCGCCGGCGGGCATGTCCGCGTTGACGAGGGGTCGAAGCACGTCGTCGAGCTTCGCGTCGCCGATCTCCGCCAGCTCGTAGCGCACGCGCAGCGCCGGCTGTCTGATCGTGACCAGGCGCCGGAGATCGATCGGCGTGCCGATGATCACGAGATCCGCCGGAGTGCGGTTGATGGTCTCCTGCAGCTCTCGCACCTGCTCTTCGCCGTACCCCATGGCCGGCAGCACCCGACCCGTGCTCGGGTACTTCGCAAACGTCTCCCGAATCGACCCGACCGCATACGGCCGGGGGTCGACGATCTCCGCCGCCCCGTACTGGCGGGCCGCCACCCACCCGGCACCGAACGTCATGCCGCCATGCGTGAGCGTGGGACCGTCCTCGATCACGAGGACCTTCTTGCCACGGATCGCTTCCCCGCCTTGGACGGAAATCGGACTCGCCGCCTGGACAACCCGCGCACGTGGATTGAGGGCGGCGACCACGGCGAGGGTCTGCTGCACGTCGTCCGGCGACGCGGTGTCGACCTTGTTAACGACGATCACA
Source organism: Gemmatimonadota bacterium (assembly GCA_029862925.1). Taxonomy (GTDB): domain Bacteria; phylum Gemmatimonadota; class Gemmatimonadetes; order Gemmatimonadales; family GWC2-71-9; genus JAOTWJ01. The sequence continues at coordinate 6,469 of JAOTWJ010000032.1, read as the reverse complement.
TCGGCCATCCGCACGTTGGCTTCTCCCGGGTGGAACCGCGCCGCGTGGTCGGCGCGATGGGGATCCACGACCACGACGTGCAAGTCCGGCGCGTAGAAGGGCAGATCGTTGTTCCCGCCGTCCCAGATCACGACCTCGGCCTCCCGCTCGGCCTGTCGCAGGATCCGCTCGTAATCGACCCCCGCGTAGACGACGCGACCGGCCGCCAGGTGCGGCTCGTATTCCTCCCGTTCCTCGATGGTCACCTCGTGCGCCGCGAGATCGTCGTACGACCCGAAACGCTGCACGGCCTGCCGCACCAGGTCCCCGTACGGCATCGGATGGCGGATGACCACCACCCGCTTGCCCCACGCGGTCAGGATCGCCGCGATCCGACGACTGGTCTGGCTCTTTCCACACCCGGTTCGCGCCGCGCAGACCGCGATGAGGGGCACCTTGGACTTGAACGTGGTGTGTCGAGGACCGAGCAGGAGGTAATCGGCGCCCGCGGCGAGCGCCCGGGACGCCAGGTGCATCACGTACTCGTGCGAGACGTCGCTATAACTGAACACCACGACGTCCACCGCCCGCTCCCGGATGAGCAGCTCAAGTTGGTCCTCCGGCAGGATCGGGATGCCGTCGGGATAGCGGCTGCCGGCCAACTCGGGCGGATACCGGCGGCCGGCGATGTTGGGGATCTGGGTCGCCGTGAAGGCCACGACGTCGTAGGCCGCGTTGTCCCGGAAATAGGCGTTGAAATTATGGAAGTCCCGGCCTGCGGCCCCGAGAATCACCGCGCGCTGCGCCATACACGAGCCTCCTGGGTTCTCTCAATCCCTAACGGAGCACCCGTGAATCGACCCTGAAGGCCGCGTGAAGAGCGACGCAAGTCCAAACGCTGTATGAATATGTGCTGCCCTGCATATCCGCTGGGCACGGAGGGCGCGGCCGCCCCGCCCCATCAGCATCCGCTCACGCGGCCTTCATGATTTCTCCATTCCGTTCCGACTATCCGTCAACGTAGCGCCGGACCCGATGCGGCGGGAATCGGCGGCGGCGCCCCAAGGAGTCGGATGCAGCCACCGAATCAGCAGGAGCTCCGGCGGGCCGCCGGGATCTTCAAGGCCCTCGCGCACCCCGCGCGGGTCCGCGTCGTGTGGCTGCTGGCCGACGGCCGCGCCACGACGCAGCGGGCCTTGCTGGATGAGCTGCACTGGCCGCAGTCGACCATGGCGCGGCACATCGCCACGCTGCGCGAGCGGGGCGTGGTGACCGCCACGCGGCGGGGCAACGAGGTCTACCTGCAACTGACGGATGATCTCATGCCCGCCCTGCTCGCCACGGCCTGTGACTGGGCCCGGCCCGACCGGGTGGGCGCCGCCGGACCGGACCCCGACCGGTAGCGAAGCTCGCGGCCCATCGCGGGCCCTGGGCGGACGTTCCCTAGCACCACTTCACCCGGACCCGGTACGTCACGGTCGTCGTGCCGCGGGCGGCCACCTGCACGGGCACCCGGAAGGTGCGCGCGTCCACCCGCTCCCAGCGGTGGCTCGAATCAAGGATCGTCCAGTCCCCACCCACGGGCTCCATGACGTCCACTTCCACGGCTTCGTCCTTGCGGTTGCGCACCTCGATCGTCCACGCGCTGGTGGACTCGCACGAACCGGTGACGCGCCACTCCATCTGGCGCCGATCGGCAACGACATCGAACGCTTCGCCCATCTTGATGCGGAGCAGCTCGTCCCGGGGGGTGTGGTCGATCCGATCTTCACCGATGAACTGCTGCGCGCCCGACCGATCCGCCTTGTAGACCCGCACCGTCCCCATCGGCAGCGGCAGGCCGAGCGCGTTCTCTTCGGTGTTACGGAACTCGAGGAACACGCTCACCTTCTGCGCCGACGCCACCTCGCCGGTTTGCGCCCGGTAATAGTAGGGTTGGCCCACGAGCACGAGCCGTTTCCGCAGACCCACACCCGGCGCCTCTAGCAGCGTCACCTGCTTCTGTTCGTTGTTCAGGATCGAGGTCGACCGCTCAAGCGTGTACAGGTGGTACTCGAACAGCCCCTCCTCCGTCATGAGCGGCGATTCGGCCGCGACCGCTCGCATGGCCTCGTCGCGCCCGACCCGGAGCCGGCGGTCGTCCCGCACGCGTTGCACGTCGCCTGCCACGAGCTTGAGTTGCGCGTCGCGAAACGAGGTGCCGCTCTGGTTGTCGAGCGTCACCCAGCCGGTGAGGTCGCCGCGCGTATCGGCGTCGTTGACGACGAACACGTAGTCGGCCCGCCAGTTGAGGCCGCCGGTGAGGTAGGAGACCTCGAGCCGCCGCGGCCCGCCGTCGCTGTCGAGCAACCACACGAGACTCGGCTCGGCGATGAGGTTGTCGGGGATTTCCGGGAACGCCATCCGGCCGCCGATGCCGTAGGTGATCTCATTGCCGACCCGTAACACCGGCCCCTGATTCACGGACAGGACCTCGGCCTCGAACGGCTCCTCACGCCCCGTCACGTTGTTCCATCGGTAGATGGTGATCCGCCGGCCCACGTACTTGCGCAGCAGTTGCTCCGGGCTCAGCAGATCGTAGCGGTAGTTCTGCTCGAGCACGCGCAGCCGCCCGCCATCCAGACCCCGGACGCTCACCGTGTAGGGCTCGATCTGGCTCGCGACATCGCGGAATTCCAGCGCCGTCCGGCCCCGCGCAAGCGGCGCCGATCGGATCTCGCGTACGAGCCCGAAGTTCTGGTTGTACACGGTGATCGAGACGGCCTGGCGCGCATCCGCCCCGAGCCGCCGCACGTCCTGCGCGGCGGCCGACGTGGTCACGGCCAGCGCGGCCGCCATCATCAGCATGACTCGCATCGGGTTCGCTCCGTAGTTGAGGTCCACCTGAGAGAGACGACGACGGGTCCGACCCTTGCACAGCGGGGGTGCGGCGGGCCGCAATCCAGCGACCGACCGGACGGTATCTTTCCGGGCATGCCCACGCCGCCCCCGAACTGGCTCCCGCTGCTCCACACGATTGCCGACGCCGCCGACGCCATCGCGCTCCGGCATTTCCGGCGCGCCGACCTGGCCGTCGCCCGCAAGGGGGACGCGAGCCCCGTGACCGACGCCGACCGGGGCATCGAAGAGGCTGCCCGCCGGATCGTGGCGCAGGAGCATCCGTCGCTGGGCGTCCTCGGCGAAGAGACGGGCGAGACCGCGAGTGACGGGTCCGCCCGCCTGATCATCGACCCGATCGACGGCACGCGGAATTTCGTCCGCGGCATTCCGGTGTTCGCCACGCTGCTCGCGATCGAAGCGATGGGCGACGTCGTGGCCGGCCTGGTCAGCGCGCCCGCGCTCGGCCTCCGCTGGCACGCGGCCCGGGGACACGGCGCGTTCTGCGGCCCGCGCCGGCTTCGCGTCTCAAGCGTCGCGCGCCTCCCGCAGGCGCAGCTCTTTCACGGGTCGATCGGTGGCGTGGGCGAAGGGAATCCGCTGCCCACGCTGCTCGCGCTGGCCCGGCAGGTCGAGCGCACCCGGGGGTTCGGCGACTTCTACCAGCACGTGCTCGTGGCGGAAGGCGCCGGCGAGGTCGCCGTGGATCCGGTCGTTCAGGCGTGGGACGCGGCCGCCCTGCAAGTCCTGGTCGAGGAAGCCGGCGGCAAGGCGACCACCCTCGCCGGTGCCCGCGACATCCGGGGCGGCAGTCTGGTCAGCTCGAACCACCGGCTCCACGACGCGGCCCTCGCCGTGCTCGCCGGTCGGGGGACCTGACGCCATCACGCGTCGGGTACCTCCCCGCGCATCCGATTGAGCCCGTCCAGCCGGTCCTGCACCCGATAGCTCGCGCGTTCGACCTCCGCGAACTGCTTGCTGGCGTGGCCCAGATGCCGCCCGAGGGTGTCCAACCCGTCGGCGTAGCGCTGCACGTCCTGCCGCAGCCCCGCGAGCGCGTCCAGGAGTTCCCGCGCCCGCGGCTCGATGGCCCGGCCACGCAGACCATACGCCAGCGCCGAGAGGTACGCGTAGAAGGTGTTGGGCGACACGATGAGGACCCGCTGTGACCGCGCGTACCCGAGCAGCGTCTCGGCGCCCGCCGTCGGCTCCTCGCGCAGGAGCGCGTCGTAGTACACGCCCTCCGCCGGCACGTACATGAGCGCGAAGTCCGTAGTCCCTTCATCCGGCCGGATGTACTTCGCGGCGATCTCGTCCACGCGCTGAGCCAGCACCCGGCGAAAGGCGCGCCGCTCCCGGACCGCGGCCTCGCCCTCGAGTTGCAGCACGCGGCGCCAGGCCTCGAGCGGGAACTTTGCATCGACGGGCACGAGCCGGTCGCCCACGCGGATGACCACGTCCACGCGCACCCCCGACCGGAAGCCGTGCTGCATCTCGTACAGCGAAGCCGGCAGCACCTGGCGCAGCAACTCCTCGAGCCACACCTCGCCCACGGCGCCCCGCAGCTGCGGAGCCTCGAGAATCCGGCGCAGCTCGCCGACGGTGCTCCCGACCTCCTCCAGTTGTCGAGTGGCCACCACGAGATCGGTCTGCGTGTCCACGAGTTGGTCGAGCCGCTGCCGCAATTCCACCAACTGGGCGTGAACCGGAATCCCCGCACCCCCCGGGTGCCGCCCGCGGAGCAGCAGCGCGGCCACGACGAGGCTCCCGGCGAGCACCAGCAGTGCGAGCGCCACGAATTCCATGGGCCGCAAGCTAGGCAGGTCGAGGCGCGCCGCCAAACCGAAACCTTTTTTCCGGCTCGTGCGTCTATCTACCCGGGTGCCAAGGCCTGGGACACCAGGGGCGACCCGGACAGAGCGTCCGCGCGACCCTCCAGGCTCGGCATCCCGAAGGTCATCGGGGGTCGGGTGGCATCCGCGCCCAGCCACGGAGCAACCGACCTTTTCCTTCCCATGGGCCAGCTGCCGGCCCCCGCTGACCAGCTTCCGCCCCGCGCGTCCCCCCAGTTGGCCCCGCGATATATCGGCCTGCCGCGCCCCCCTTGCCCACTTGGGGTATTCTTGTCTAAGTTAGATCTAGCTTCATGGAACCAAAAAACTAGACAGGAACTTGACAAGACAAACTCGTTGATGTATTGTCCTAGACATGAGACGGACGCATGGTCTCGCCAGTCGGCGGTCCACACGCGTAAGCGGTTTCACCACAGCGCCTTCAGAAAGGGAGCCTGACATGAACGGGACACTGAGCCGCCTGGCGGCTATCGGCACTATCGCCGCGGGGGCCGCGCTGAGCGGCTGCGACGACGCCACCGAACCCGAGTTGCAGAACCTCGTGCAGACGGCGGTGGCCGCCGAGTTCAACACCCTCGTGACGGCCCTGCAGGCGGCCGGCCTCGATCAGACCCTGGCCACCGACGGACCCTTCACGGTGTTCGCGCCCAGTGACGCGGCCTTCGCCGCGCTGCCGGCCGGCACACTCGACGCGCTCCTCCAGGATCCGGACGCACTGCGGGACGTCCTCCTCTACCACGTCGTCTCGGGAGAAGTACTGGCGTCGCAGGTCGTGAATCTGACGACCGCCACTACGCTCCAGGGTGGTACCGTGTCGATCGACGCCTCGAGCGGCGTGAAGGTGAATGACGCTACGGTGATCCAAACTGACGTGCTGGCCACCAACGGGGTCATCCACGTGATCGATAAAGTGCTCATTCCGAACTCAAACTGACCGCACACTCTCACGCAGGAGCTGAACATCATGCAGACGACGATGCATTCCCTGGTTGCAGCCTTTGCGCTCAGCGCCCTCGTGGCCACTCCGGCCGCCGCGCAGAGCCACAGCCAGAGCGCCAAGCAGGAGAAGGCGACGGCGACGATGAACATTGTGGAAACCGCCAGCGCCGCCGGTTCCTTCAACACCCTGCTCACCGCGGCCAAGGCCGCCGGCCTGGCCGAGACGCTGGCCGGGAAGGGCCCCTTCACGGTGTTCGCCCCGACGGATGAGGCGTTCGCCGCGTTGCCGGCCGGCACGCTCGACGCGTTGCTCAAGGACACGGAAAAGCTCAAGACGATTCTGTTGTACCACGTCGTGTCCGGGAAGGTGACCGCGAAGGACGTCGCCGGGCTCAAGTCCGCCAAGACGCTGCAAGGCGGCGAGCTCAAGATCGACACGTCGCACGGCGTGATGATCAACAATGCGATGGTCGTGAAGGCCGACGTGATGGCGTCGAACGGCGTGATTCACGTGATCAACAAGGTGTTGCTGCCGTAGTCCGACGGATCGGCGGATCGATTGATCGACGGACCGAGCACCGGTCCCTCGATCAATCGGTCCGTCGTTCTTGACTCGCCCCGCCCCGCGCCCCACGATTCGTCAGCACCTCGCTCTGGGGCCTCTCCATGCCATACACGTTTACGCTGAACGGCACCTCGACCACCGTCGACGTGCCAACCCCTCGGCGCCACGGAGAGCCGGGCACGCCGCCCATCGCGCCGGCCGTGTGCAACGCCGTGTTCGCGCTCACGGGGAGGCCGGTGCGGAAGCTCCCCATTGG
>JAOTWJ010000161.1 GCA_029862925.1 Gemmatimonadota bacterium | reverse complement strand
CCGTCCCGGCCCCCTGCACCAACAGCCACACCATCACATTGATCCCGATGATCACCAGCGTGACGACCGGGGTCAGGAAGGTGGGGTTTTCGTCTTTGTACGGGAACATGGATCAATGTCCAACGTTCAATGATGAATGTCCAACGGCCAACGCTGTCTAACAGCCAATGCGCCAACGGCCAAACGGCCAATGGATCCAATGCGCGACATGGTTCATCGGTCACTCGTCACTGGTCATTGGACATTGGTCATTGGCTCACTTGGTCATTGATCTCGCCGTTCCCTGCCAAATCGGCATGAAATCCCGGTACGTGGCTTGCTTCTAAAGAACGCGACCAAGTGGGCTTGGCACGCATCTCAAACCAGGTAAAGAGGTTAGCATGGCGCAGAAAGTCATCGGGATCGACCTGGGAACCACCAACTCCGTCGTCGCAGTCATGGAGGGCGGTGATCCCATCGTCATCCCCAACTCCGAGGGCGGCCGGACCACGCCGTCCGTCGTGGCGTTCACGAAGGACGGGGAGCGGTTGGTCGGCCAGGTGGCGAAGCGCCAGGCGGTCACCAACCCGACGAACACGGTGTTCTCGATCAAGCGCTTCATGGGACGGCGGCTGAACGAGATCACGGAAGAGAAGAAGCGGGTCCCGTATCCCGTGATGTCGGGCAAGAACGACCTGGCGGTCGTCGAGATCCAGGGCAAGCAGTACACGCCGCCCGAGATCTCGGCGATGATCCTCCAGAAGATGCGCCAGACCGCCGAGGATTACCTCGGGCACAAGGTCGAGAAGGCGGTCGTCACCGTTCCCGCCTACTTCAACGATTCACAGCGGCAGGCCACCAAGGACGCCGGCAAGATCGCCGGGCTCGACGTCCTGCGCATCATCAACGAGCCCACTGCCGCGGCGCTGGCCTACGGCCTCGACAAGAAGAAGGAAGAGAAGGTCGCGGTCTTCGATCTCGGCGGCGGCACCTACGACATTTCGGTGCTCGAGCTGGCCGAGGGCGTCTTCGAGGTGAAGTCGACCAACGGCGACACGCACCTGGGCGGCGACGACCTCGACGACCGCGTGATCCGCTGGCTGGTCGACGAGTTCAAGAAGGACCAGGGCATCGATCTCTCGAAAGACCCGATGGCCCTGCAGCGGCTCAAGGAAGGCGCCGAGAAGGCCAAGATGGAGCTCTCGACCACGACCCAGTCCGAGATCAACCTGCCGTTCATCACGGCGGATCAGTCGGGGCCCAAGCACCTCAACACGACGCTGAGCCGCGCCAAGTTCGAGCAGTTGGTGGACGACCTGCTGCGCCGCACGATTCCGCCGATGGAGCAGGCCCTCAAGGACGCGGGCCTCAAGCCGACGGAGATCGACGAGGTGATTCTGGTCGGCGGCTCCACCCGGATCCCGAAAGTCCAGGAGATCGTCAAGAACTTCTTCGGGAAGGACCCGCACAAGGGCGTGAACCCCGACGAGGTCGTGGCGATCGGCGCGGCCATTCAGGGCGGCGTGCTGGGCGGCGAGGTGAAGGACGTCCTGCTGCTCGACGTGACGCCGCTGTCGCTCGGCATCGAGACGTTGGGCGGGGTCACCACCGTGCTCATCCAGCGGAACACGACCATTCCGACCAAGAAGTCGGAGGTGTTCTCGACCGCGGAAGACAGTCAGACGACGGTCGAGATCCACGTGCTCCAGGGCGAGCGCCAGATGGCCATCGACAACCGCACGCTGGGCCGCTTTCAGCTCACCGGCATCCCGCCGGCACCGCGCGGCATGCCGCAGATCGAGGTGACGTTCGACATCGATGCCAACGGCATCCTGCACGTCACGGCTCGGGACAAGGCCACCAACAAGGAGCAGAAGATCCGAATCGAGGGCTCGAGCGGCTTGTCCGACACCGAGGTCGAGCGGATGGTGAAGGAGGCCGAATCGCACGCCGCCGACGACAAGGATCGGCGCGAGTCGATCGACCGCCGCAATCGGCTGGATGCGATGGTGTACGACGTCGAGAAGAACTCGAAGGAGTGGGCCGACCGTCTGGACGCGGCGAACAAGGAGCGGTTGGACACGGCCGTGACGGGAGCCAAGGAGGCGCTGCGCACCGGCGCGCCGGAGGGCATCCAGCGGGCGCTGGACGAGCTGTCGCAGGCGTATTCCGCGGCCGGCACGTCGCTGTACGAAGCGGCCAAGGCCGAGTCGGCCGGAACCGGCGCGGAGACGGCCGGCGGCGCCGAGCAGCCGGGGGCCGAGGCCCCGAAGCCCGAGGAGGACGTGGTCGAAGCGGACTACGAGGTGGTGGACGACACCAAGTAACGGCGCGGAACTCCCCCGGCCTCCGGGGTATCTTGGCAGTACTGAGCTTCACAGGAAATGGAAGGGTATGTCACGCACTCGTGAATGGCTGAAACTCGGCGGTCTGGCGGCGGTGACCATCCTCGCCGCGGCCGCGTTCATCGGCACCGTCCAGCGGGCGCCCAACGCCGAGGCCCAGCAGTCGGCCTCGGCGCTGGAGGCCCTCACCGGGACGCAGGCGGCCCCGGTGCCGGCCGCGGCCCAGCCGCTGGCCGATCTCTCCGCGTCGTTTACCGCCGTTGCCAACGCCATCCAGCCAGCGGTGGTCTTCATCCAGGCCGAAGCGATCGAGTCCGGCCCGCGCACGCAGTTGCGGGTACCGCCGGGGTTCGAGGACTTCTTCCGTATCCCCGACGAGGGCCAGCGACTGCGCCGCGGCTCGGGGAGCGGGTTCATCATTTCCCGCGACGGCTACATCCTCACCAACAACCACGTGGTCGAAGGCGCGACCAAGCTCAAGGTCCGACTGTTCGACAAGCGGGAGTTCGAGGCGCGCGTGATCGGCCGGGATCCCGCCACCGACGTGGCCGTGATCAAGATCGACGGGACGGGCCTGCCCGCCGCGAGCCTCGGCAATTCCGACTCGCTCAAGGTGGGCGAGTGGGTGCTGGCGGTCGGCAACCCGCTGGCGTTCACGTTCACCGTCACGGCGGGCATCGTGAGCGCCAAGGGCCGGCTCCTCGCGGGACTGCCCATCGAGAGCCAGTACCGCATCATGGATTTCATCCAGACCGATGCGGTCATCAACCCCGGCAATTCCGGCGGCCCGCTGGTGAACATCCGCGGCCAAGTGATCGGGATCAACTCGGCCATCGCGAGCGGGACCGGCTTCTATCAGGGGTACGGGTTTGCCATCCCGGTGAACCTGGCCAAGGTCGTCTCGCAACAGCTCATCGCCGACGGCCGCGTGCGGCGCGCCATCCTGGGGGTGCAGATCCGGGATGCCACGGCCGACGATGCGTCGTACGTGGGCCTGCAGGAGATCCGGGGGGTCGTGGTCCAGGATTTCTCGAGCGTCGACAGCCCCGCCAAGAAGGCCGGCCTGGAGCCGGGCGATCTGATCGTCGAGTTGGACGGCGAGACCGTGGAGTACGTCGCGCAGCTCCAGCAGATGGTCGGCTTCAAGAAGCCCGGCGAATCGGTCCGGGTCACCGTGCTGCGACCTGACAACGTGCGGAAGACCATCGCCATCCGCCTGGGCGAAGCCCCGCTCGAGCAGACGCTCGCGGCCAACCGCACCACCGAGCCGGTGGAAGCGGCGGCGAGCGGGAACCACACCACCAAGCTCGGATTCGCGGTGCGGGAGCTGCCGGCCGACCTGGTCCGGCAGGTGGGCGCCGAGCACGTGGGGCTGCGCGTCATGACCGTCGAGCTCGACAGCCCCGCCCGCGATCGGGTGCTGGCCGCCGAGCAGGGCGGCGGATTCGGTGACATCATCACGCACGTGAACGGCACGCGCGTCCAGACCATCGCGGAGTTCGAGGCCGCCCTGAATGGCGTGCAGCCCGGGGCGATCGTCTCGCTCCGGATCTTCAACCCGTCCATCAATGGCGGGACGTCCCGGGTGGAGCGGATTCGGGTACCGCGATAGGCCGGCTGCGAGTGACAAGTGAAAACTGAAAAGTGAGAAGGGGAACACCCGCAGCTTTTCAGTTTTCACTTTTCACTCTTCACTTTCACTTTTCACCCAGCATCGCCTCCCGCACCGCGCGCCGCATCAAGGCCGGCGGCAGACTCCCCTGCTCCAGCAGGGTCTCGCGAAACCGCTTGGCGTCGAACCGGTCGCCCAGCTCCGCGCGCAGCTCGCGCTCCAACGCCTCGATCTCCAGCCACCCAATGATGTAACTCGGCGCCTGCGTGGGCCACGTGGTGTAGCGGTTCACCTCCGCCGCCGCCGCCGAGCGCGTGAGCCCCACCTCGTCCATGAAGAACCGCACCGCGTCGTCGTACGTCATGCGACCGGTGTGCAGCGACGGATCCACGATCACGCGCGCCGTGCGCCACAGCCGCATCTGGAGCTGCGCTAGGCGCTGATCGTCGGTGTCGAACAGCCCCTCGCGCCGCATCCAGTGCTCGGCGTAGAGCGCCCACCCCTCGCCGAAGTACGTGCTCCCCAGGCGCCGCCTGAGCGGCCGCGGGTTGGCCCGCGCGTAGACCTGCTGGAGATGGTGTCCCGGATAGCCCTCGTGCAGCGCGATCACCGCAATCCAGCCATCGTTCTGCGCGCGGAGCTTGTCGTCCACCTCCGCGGGCGTCATCCCGGGCACCACGTCGGTCACGAAGAACCGCCCCACCGCCACGTCGTCCCGCTCGTCGATCCCACCGTACCCACCCCACGCGTAGGTCTCGCGGAGCTGCGGCGGTGTGGCCACGTACACCAGATCCTGGCAGGGCGGGATGCGAATCAGGTCGCGCGCGATCAGGAAGCCGAGCACGCGGAGCGACTGGCCGCGATACGCGGCGAGGATCTGCCCGGGCTCCGGATGCCGGGCCTGCATCGCCATCACCAGCTCGCGCCACGTCGCCCCCGGCTCCACGACGGCGGCGAGCGAGTCGAGCGCTTGCTTGGTCGCCTCGTGCACCCGGTAGCCTTCCGCGATCATCTGCTCGGCGGAATACGGCAGGAAGTGGGCGTCCCGCAGCAGCCAGTCGTAGTACGGCGTACCGGTCGCCCACGACGTGGCGGCGCCGGGGGGCAGCGTGTCGCGCAGGAACGCCACGTACGCGCGCAGCGCCGCCTGCGTCTCCCCCGCGGCCGCGACGAGCCGGTCGCGCAGCGAGTCCGGCGCCTGGCCGACACGCTCCGCGAACGCGCCATCCAGCAGGTCCAGATACCCGTCGGCCGCGCTCACCGCGAGATCCACCCAGAGCGGCGGCGGCAGCGCCAGGCGCGCCCGGCCGATCGCCATCGCGTCGGGCGCCTGCTCCAGCGTGCGCAGCACGCGCGACCAGTCGCCCGGCGTGGGATCGCGATCGCCCGCCACCTGCCAGGCGAGTGATCCCAGGGTGAGGTATCGACTCGGCATGCGTTCCCCGAGTCGGAGCACGGTATCCATCGGCGCGCGCCTCGCCTGGGCCTCGAGCAACAGCCAATCGACGCGGTCCTGTTCGCCAAGTCGCGCCGTGTCGATCGCCGCGAGGGCCGCGAGCACGCGATCCGCTTCTTCCAGTTCGGCCCGGTCCGCCGCCGCCCGGTACCGCCACTGCGGATCGTCGGACCGGCGCGACTCGTAGCCGCGGTCGAGATAGCGCGCGACCACCGCCGCGAACCGCGCCGAATCCGTCGCCAGCGGCGAGGGCGCTCCGGCCGGCCGCCCGGGCGCGCATGCCAGCGCGCCCAGCACGAGCCCCGCCGCCCACCGGCCTGCCACCCACGTCCGTCCACGTACGCCAACCATGGCACTCCCTCCGAATGCGCGATATCGGGACCTGGAAGGGTGGTGGGCTCGACGCGTCTCGACAAGCCGCGCGCCTTCCCCGCCCGGCCACGGGGCTGGGCACATCGTCCTTCAAAGTCACACGAGGGCGCCGCCCGACCCGGACGGCGCCCCCGCCGACGGCCCAACTACGGGGTCCGGCTACGACGCGCTGCCGTCGTCCTCCGGGCATTTCCCGGGACCGACCAGCCCGTTGTTGAACCCGTCGAGCAGCTCGGCCAGCTGGATGAACTCCGCCCGGAGGTCGCCCGTGATCATGCTCATCGCGTTGGGCGTCCCGTCGTAGGCGTCGAGCAGGTCGGCCGCTCGCTGGAGTTCATCGGCCACTGCTGAGACGTTGGCGCCACGGAGACCGTTGAGCCAGGCCGCCGCGTATTGGCGACCCAGGATGATGTACGCGTCGCCGCCCCGGGAGGGCGCCTGGATCACGGACAGCCACGTGTAGCCGGACTCGAAAAACGGCTGGTCCGGCCCCTGCGGGAGGAGCAGCCACGTGGGATCCACCTTCGCCGCCGGTCCGTACGCCGAATGGGTCTTCCAGTATCCATGACTCAGCGTGCAGTTGGGGCCGCACGGCACCGAGACCGTGACGGTCCACGCGCTGGAGCCGGTCGCTTCCGTGTCGTTCGTCACGAAGGACGCCGTATTCGTCCCCTCGTACTCGCCGCACACGTCGAACGGCCCCCACGTGAGCGTGTACGCGAATGCCTCCGGC
>JAOTWJ010000160.1 GCA_029862925.1 Gemmatimonadota bacterium | reverse complement strand
GGCCGGCGTTCTCATCCCGCACTACTGCTACCATCCCGGGCTGCCGGTCGCCGGCGTCTGCCGCATGTGCCTGGTCCAGGTCGAAGGGGTGCCCAAGCTGCAGATCGCCTGCGCGACCCCCGTGACGGCCAACCAGGTCGTGCGGGTCTTTGCGCCCGAAGCGACGGAGGCCCGCAAAGGCGTGCTGGAGTTCCTGCTGATCAACCACCCGCTCGACTGTCCCATCTGCGATCAGGCGGGTGAGTGCGAGCTGCAGGACTACGTGTTTCAGGAGGGACGGGCGCGCACCCGGTACACGCCGACCTACGCCAAGCGGTACAACCCGGTGGAGGATTTCGGACCGGATGTGCTGTACGTCCCCAACCGGTGCATCCTGTGCACGCGCTGTGTCCGGTTCATGGAACACGCGGCGGAGGAACCCGTCCTCAACGTGAGCGAGCGCGGGGACCGGGCCTACATCGGCGTGCATCCGGACCACCAGTTGGACCACCCCTGGGCGGGGAACGTGGTGGATGTCTGTCCCGTGGGTTCGCTCATCTCGAAGGACTTTCTGCACAAGGCCCGCGCGTGGGAGCTGGACAAGACGGGGAGCATTTGTACGAGCTGTTCGCAGGGGTGCAATGTCGCGCTCGAGACCCGGCAGAACGCCGTGGTGCGGATGCGGCCGCGACCGAACGCCGAGGTGAATCGGTACTTCATGTGCGATCACGGTCGGCTGAATTACCGGTGGATGAACCGGGGCGACCGCATCGAGGCGCCCCTGGTGCGGCGCGGCGGGGAGCTGGTGGCGACGGACTGGGACGAAGCCCTGCGCCAGGCGGCCGAGGTGTTCGCCGGGGTGGGCGGCGCGGTGGTCGTGTTGGCGTCGCCGGGGGCGTCCACGGAGGCGCTGTTCCTCGCCCGCCAGATCGCGGGCGCCGGGTTCCGGGGGGCGTTCCGGGTGGAGCGCGTGCAGGAGGAGCATCCGTTGGCCGGCGTGCCCAATCTCGCCCTGCGCGGCGAGCGCGCGCCGAACGTCCGCGGCGCGCTGGTGACCGGCTACACGGAGACGTTCGCCGACGCGGTGGCGGACCTGCCGTCGGCGGCGGCGCTGCTCGTGCTGGATGAGCAGCTCGCCGGCGTGACCGCAGCCGTGCTCGCGTCGACGCCCCTCGTGTATGCCGGAACCGTGCTGCCGGACGGCGTCCGGGCGGCCGCCCGCGTCGTGCTCCCGGTCGCCAATGTGGCAGAAGAGGACGGGACGTTCGTGAACCGCGACGGGCGGGTGCAGCGCTACTTCCAGGCGACGAGCGCCCCCGGCATGGCACGGCCCGCGTGGTGGGCGCTGGGTGCGTTGCGCGCCGCGCTCGACCGGGGGGAGCCGCTGGCGAGTGCCGCCGAGGCGTTCGCCCTGCTGGCCGCCGCGAGCGACGCGGTCGGGGGGCTCACTTACGACGGGCTCGGCACGCGGGGAGCCCCCCTGGAGCAGGCGGCGCCGGCGGGAGCGTCGCGATGACCCCAGAACTCAAAGGCCTGCTGCTCGTCAGCGCCATCAAGGTACTGCTGGTGTTCGTCGCCCTCCTCGTGGGCGTGCTCGTGGTCATCTGGGTCGAGCGACGGGGGGCCGGCTTCATGCAGGACCGGCTGGGGCCCAACCGGGTCGGACCGCTCGGCCTGCTCCAGAACGTCGCGGACGGCCTCAAGAACCTGGTCAAGGAAGAGGTCGTCCCGGCCCGGGCCGATCGCGTGATCTTCTATCTGGCGCCGCTGATGTCGTTCGTCACGGCACTGATTCTGTTCGCGGTCATTCCGTTCGGTGCCCCGCTGCCGCCGTTCGACGTCACCCTGCCGCTCCTGGGCCGCGTCGTGCACGAGGGACCGATCCCGCTGATGGTCGCGGATCTGCCCGTCGGGTTCCTCTTCATCATTGCGATCTCGAGTGTTGCGGTGTACGGGATCACACTGGCCGGGTGGGCGTCCAACTCGAAGTACTCGCTGCTCGGCGGGCTGCGCGCGAGCGCGCAGATGATCAGCTACGAGCTCGCGCTCGGGTCGAGCCTGATCGTCGTGCTGCTGCTGGCGGGGAACGTGATGCTGAGCGAGATCGTCGCGGCGCAGCAGCGCATGGTCTGGTTCGTGTTCGCGGCGACGCTGGCCTATCTGATGCTGCACATCGCGGCCTTCGCCGAGACCAACCGGCTGCCGTTCGATCTCCCCGAAGCCGAAGCGGAGCTCGTGGCCGGGTACCACGCCGAATACAGCGCGATGAAGTACGCCATGTTCCCGCTCTCGGAGTACGTAGCGCTGATCACGATGTCGGCCTTCATCACGACGCTCTTCTTCGGCGGGTGGGACATCCCGTTCACGGCGTGGGACGAGCAGGCGGCGGCCACCTGGTCATTGGGCGCCGTGCTCCGCACGAGCATGACGGCGCTGGTGTTCCTGGGCAAGACCTTCTTCTTCGTCTGGGTCTTCGTGTGGGTTCGGTGGACCCTGCCGCGGTTCCGCTACGACCAGCTGATGTTTCTGGGCTGGAAGGTGCTGCTGCCGACGGCGCTCGCGTACATCGTGGTGATGGCGACGGCCGTGCTCGTGCTGGAACGTTGGGGCATCGCGCAGGACTGGAAATACGGGCTGATCCTCTTCCTGGTGAACGTCCCCCTGGTGGCCGCGGTCGTCTTCGGGCTCGACCGGCGCCGGGTGCTGGCGGGTACGCAGCGCCGCGTGCCGATGGAGGGCTGAGATGGCGATCCGTGTGAAGGTGATGCGCCGTCCGGAGCGCGAAGTCAGCTATCTGCGAGCCACGCTCAAGGGGATGGCGGTGACGTTCAGTCACCTGCTGCAACCCAAGGTGACGATGCAGTATCCGGAGGAGACGGCCCAGGAGGGATTCTGGCACCTCTCGTCGCGCTGGCGGGGCACGCACCGGATGCTGACCGACGAGCAGGGACGGGCGAAGTGCGTGGCGTGCGGGCTGTGCCCGCAGATCTGCCCGGCCAACTGCATCAAGCTCGTGCCGGGCGAGGACGAGGACGGGCATCGGTACCCCCTGATCTACGAAATCGACGAGTTCCGCTGCGTGTTCTGCGGCTACTGTCAGGAGGTCTGTCCCGAAGAGGCGATTCACGTTGGCGTCCACTACGAGAACGCCGAGTACCAGCGCGAGCGGTTCGTGTACGATCTGGAGCGGCTCTGCGCCCAGACGCACCCCGTCTCGACGTTGTGGGATCCCTCCGACCCCCGGGGGGAGTGATCGATGCGCGAAGTCGTCTTCTGGGGGTTCTCGGGCGTCGCGCTGGCGGCGGCGCTCCTGTGCGTGACGCGGCGCAGCGCCGTGGCGAGCGCCTTGTGGCTCGTGCTCACCCTGTTCTCACTGGCCGGCCTGTTCGTCCTGCTCGACGCCCAGTTCATCGCCGCGATCCAGGTGCTCGTCTACGCGGGCGCGATCATGGTGCTGTTCCTCTTCGTCATCATGCTCCTCAATCTCGGGCGCGCCGGCCCGTCGGACATGCGCGGCTGGCTGGGGCGCGGTGTGGCGGCGCTGCTCGGGGTCGGCCTGGCGGTCGAGCTGTGGGTGCTCGTCCGGATCGTGCGGGGTGGGGGCTTTGCCGCCGAGACGGCGGCCTACCCGCTGCCCCCGGGGGAGCTGGCCCGGGTGCAGCAGGCGGAGGGGGCGGTGGGCATGCTCGCCGAGCCCCTGTTCCGCCAGTATCTCGTCCCCTTCGAGATCACCTCCGTCCTGCTGCTCGCGGCCATCGTCGGCGCCGTGGTGCTCGCCAAGAGGAAGATCTAGATGCTGCTCGGTCCCGCGCTCGGCGTCTCCGCGCTGCTGTTCGCCATCGGCGTGGGTGGCGTGCTGCTGCGCCGCAACGCCATCGTCATCTTCATGTGTGTTGAGCTGATGCTCAATGCCGTCAACCTCACGTTCGTGGCGCTCGCCCAGCAGATCGGGCCCCAGGGACAGGTCATCGTGTTCTTCGTGATGGCCGTCGCCGCTGCCGAAGCGGCCGTGGGGCTCGCGATCATCCTGGCCGTGTATCGGCACAAGGAGTCGGTCAACCTCCAGGACGTCAACCTCCTGCGCGGCTAATGCCTCCCGTCATCGAGTGGGTCTGGCTCGTCGTCGCCCTGCCGCTTGCCGGCTTCGCGGCCAACGGGCTGCTCAGTCTCGTCCAACCGTCGGCCAAGCGCGCCGTCTCGGCCATCGGGGTCGGGACGGTCGCTGCGGCCTTCGTCGTCACGCTCGCCATCGTGCGGGGACTTGCCGGCGCCCACGCGAGCGACCCGTTCGTGGTCACGCTGTGGCAGTGGATTCCCCTGGGAGATCTCCGGGTCGCGGTGGCGTTCCAGGTGGACCAGCTGTCGGCCGTGATGCTGCTCGTCGTGACCGGGGTGGGCCTGCTGATCCACGTGTTCAGCGTCGGCTACATGCGCGCCGACGACGGCTACGCCCGCTATTTCGCGTACCTGAACCTGTTCGTCTTCTTCATGCTGGTGCTCGTGCTCGGCGCCAACTTCCCCATCCTGTTCGTGGGCTGGGAAGGCGTCGGGTTGTGCAGCTACCTGCTGATCGGGTTCTGGTTCGACGTCAAGGCGAACGCGGACGCCGGCAAGAAGGCGTTCCTGATGAATCGGATCGGGGACGCCGGGTTCCTCATCGCCATGTTCTTCATCTTCCAGGCGACGGGATCCCTGGCGTTCGACGAGGTGTTCGCGCGCGCGCCGCGGGTCTTTGCGATCGGTGGGCCGACGATCACCGCGATCGCGCTGTTCCTGTTCCTCGGCTGTACCGGGAAGTCCGCGCAGATCCCGCTCTACACGTGGCTGCCGGACGCCATGGCCGGTCCGACGCCGGTGTCGGCGCTGATCCACGCGGCCACCATGGTGACGGCCGGGGTCTATCTCATCGCTCGCACCAACGTGCTCTTCGCGATGGCCCCCATCGCCGGGGCGGTGGTCGCGACTGTGGGCGCCGTCACCGCGCTCTGGGCCGCCACGATCGCGCTCAAGCAGTGGGACATCAAGAAGGTGCTGGCCTACTCCACGGTGTCCCAGCTGGGCTACATGTTCCTCGGCGTCGGCGTCGGCGCCATCGCCTCCGGCATGTTTCATCTCGTCACGCACGCCTTCTTCAAGGCGCTACTCTTCCTGGGGGCGGGCAGCGTGATCCATGCGCTGCATCACGCGTATCACGCCACCCACCGGCACGAGGACGCCCAGGACATGCGCAACATGGGAGGCCTGCGGCGGTGGATGCCGTGGACGGCGTCCGTCATGTGGCTCGCGACACTGGCGATCGCGGGCGTGCCGGGCTTCTCGGGGTTCTTCTCGAAGGACGAGGTCCTGGCGATGACGTTCGCCAAGGGGCACGAGCACGTGCTGTTCTACGGGCTCTGGGCCGTCGGCGCCGTAGCGGCGCTGCTCACCGCGTTCTACATGACCCGACTCATGCTGTACACGTTCCACGGGCCGAACCGCACGGGAGCGGCCGAGCAGGGGCACGTGCACGAGGCGCCGTGGGTGATGACCGGACCGCTGGTGATCCTGGCGGCGCTCAGCGTGGTGGGCGGCGTCCTCAATCTGCCGGAAGTGTTGCCGCAGTCCGGGTGGCTCCA
Organism: Gemmatimonadota bacterium; assembly: GCA_029862925.1. Lineage (GTDB taxonomy): Bacteria > Gemmatimonadota > Gemmatimonadetes > Gemmatimonadales > GWC2-71-9 > JAOTWJ01. The sequence goes on along the minus strand of JAOTWJ010000160.1, from coordinate 905 downwards.
TCACTGGCTCGAGCCGGTGACGGCCGCCGGGGACTTCTTCCGCCCCGACACGCATCTCAGCCACGGGACCGAATGGGCGCTGCTCGGGTTGGCGACCGTGATCGCGGGTCTCGGGATCGCCGCCGCCTGGCGCTTCCTCACGCCGGCGGACCTCAAGCCCGCGGCGGAGGCGCCCGCCGAAACCGGGCTGCAGAAGCTCCTACTCCGCAAATGGTACGTGGATGAGATCTACGATACGCTGATCGTCCGGCCACTCGTGTGGCTGTCGGACGTGGTGCTGTGGCGTCGGGTGGACGCCGGCGCGATCGACTCGGTGGGGGTCAACGGGTCGGCCCGCGTGGCGCGTGGCCTGGGGGTCATCGGCTCGTGGCTCCAGACCGGCCACGTCGGCACGTACGTCTTCTTCTTCGTCGTCGGCGCACTGCTGCTGCTGCGGGCCGCGACGCGGTTCTGACATGAGCGAGTTCCTGCTGAGCATCGGATACGGGCGCTGGATCCTGAACGCGCTGCTCGTGCTGCCGGTCGTGGGGGCGCTGCTGACCCTGGCCGTGCCGGCGGCCCGGGTCAAACACGTCGCGTTCGCGGCGGCACTCGTCGAGTTCGTGGTCTCAGCCGGTCTATGGTGGGCTTTCGATCCGGCGTCCGCGGGCATGCAGTTCGAGTTCTGGGCCCCGTGGATCCCCTCGTTCGGAATCGCCTATCGAGTGGGCGTGGACGGGATCTCGCTCTTCATGATCCTGCTGACGACGCTGACGATGCCGCTCGCGATGCTCGGGAGCTGGCAGTACATCACGCAGCGGGAACGGGGGTTCTACGCGCTCATGCTGGTGATGACCACCGGCATGCTGGGCGTCTTCGTCGCCCTGGATCTGTTCCTGTTCTACGTGTTCTGGGAGATCATGCTG
>JAOTWJ010000031.1 GCA_029862925.1 Gemmatimonadota bacterium | reverse complement strand
GAGCGGGTGGGTGGCGCCGATCGGCAAGGCGCGGCGGTTCCTCGAAGTCATTCAGCTCGCCGAGCAGGTGGCGCCCACCGACTCGACCGTGCTGATCCAGGGCGAGAGCGGGACCGGCAAGGAGGTCGTCGCCCGCTTCATCCACGAGCTGTCGGCGCGGAACGACGGCCCGTTCTTCTCGATCAACTGCGGGGCGCTGCCCGAGAGCCTCCTGGAATCGGAGCTGTTCGGCCACGTGAAGGGGTCGTTCACCGGGGCGGTGCGCGACAAGCAGGGGCTGTTCGCCGCGGCGCGCGGGGGCACGTTCTTCCTCGACGAGATCGGGGAGATGAAGCCGTCCACGCAGGTCAAGCTGCTGCGCGTGCTCCAGGAGCGCGAGGCGCTGCCCGTGGGCGGCGTGGAACCCATCCCGGTGGACGTGCGCGTCGTGGCCGCGAGCAACCGCGACCTCGAGGAGGAGATCCGGCGGGGGCAGTTCCGGTCCGACTTGTACTACCGGCTCAACGTGATCGCGCTGCGGCTGCCGGCGCTCCGGGATCGGCGGGAGGACATCCCGTTGCTGGCCGAGGCGTTTCTCGCGCGGGTCGCCTCCGAGCGGAACATCGCGGTCCTGCGCCTCGCGCCGGAGGCACTGGACGCGGTCATGGCCTACGACTGGCCGGGCAACGTGCGCGAGCTGGAGAATGCGCTCGAGCATGCGGCCATCCTCGCGCAAGGCGACGAGATTACGCCGCCGGCGCTGCCGGAGCGCATCACGGCGCGCAAGACCGAACCCCTGGTGGGCGAGCGGACGCACGAGAACCCGACCCTCGAGCACATCGAGCGCGCCTACATCACCTGGGTGCTGCAGAACGAGGGGGGGAACAAGAGCCGGGCGGCGCAGATCCTGGGGATCGACCCCTCGACCCTGTACCGCAAGCTGTCGCGCTACGAGTCGGGCGAGTCGGAGCCTGGCTAAATCTTCGGGATTACTTCGGTCGGCGAACCGCAAAGCGGCTTGCAATACGCGTGAAAAACACCCCCAATTGGGGGTTCGATCCCAGGGTCGGACAGCTCATTAAGTCGTTGTCTTATAAGTGCTTGTGCGGCTGTTACGGTGACTGGCATGCCGGTTGCCCCCTGGGGGCGGCGGAACGGCAAGCGCCCCGGGGGGGAACCCCGGCGGTTAGTCACACCCACAGCGAGGAGTCGACAATCATGTTGCGGAACACCAAGGGGTTCACCCTCATCGAGCTGCTGATCGTGGTTGTGATCATCGGCATCTTGGCGGCGATCGCGATCCCGAAGTTCGCGAGCACCAAGGAAAAGGCGTACATGGCCACGATGAAGTCCGATCTCAAGAACTTCGTCACGGCCGAAGAGTCGTATTTCGCTGATAACAACACGTATGGCGCGTACGCGGCCGTCAACGGCGCCGGTCTGTTCACGGCGACGAAGGACGTGACGCTGGTCACGGCGGCTGTGACCGCGACGGGCTTCCAGGCGACCGCGACGCACATTGGTGCGCCGGCCAAGACCTGCGGTGTGTACGTTGGCGCCGCCGGCTCGCCGAACGCGGCCGTGGTGAACGAAGGCGAAGTGGGCTGCTGGTAAGCCACCACACGGCCAACGCGTAACCACTGTTAGGCTGATCAAATGACTCCGCGCCGGGCGCTGAGGTGTTCCCAGCCGAGGCGCTCCGGCGCGGGCCGTTTGCACGGGGGCGCGACCATGAACCGAAGCGGGTTTACGTTGATCGAGCTCCTGATAGTGGTGGTCATCATTGGGATCCTCGCCGCGATTGCCATCCCGCGATTCGGCGCCACGAAGGAGAAGGCGCACGTCGCGACGATGAAGTCGGATCTCCGGAATCTGGCGACGGCGGAGGAGAGCTACTTCTACGACAACAACACGTACTACGGCGGCGTCATTCCGGCAGCGGCGCTTGCATTCACGCCGTCGCGGGACGTGACAATTACACCCCAGGGGGTATCCAATGTCGGCTGGGCCGCGGTGGCGACCCATGCCGGCGCGCCGGCCAGGAGCTGCGCCATCTTCTACGGGGCAGCGGCACCCCCGGCGCCGGCCGTGAACGAGGGAGAAGTGGCGTGCAACTGAGCCACCGTCCATCAGGAGACGGGTGACCGGGTCTCCGGTCACCCGTTTTCGTTTCCCCCCGTTTTCGATGCCCGCCCCCACCCCCTCGGCCGGCGTCCCTCGTCACGGGTCGTCTCGGCCCGGACTCGCCCGCGAGCTGCTGTGGAACCTGGTGCTGCTCATGACCGCGGCGCTGTCGCTGGCGGTCGCGACGGGGCTGATCGCGCAGTCGCTCGACGCGCCGTATGCCATCGCCGTGCTGCTGGCGCTGATCGCGGCCGACCTGATCGTGCTGGTGCTGTTCGGCCGCTACTTGATCGGCCGTCTCGTGCTGCGTCCCATGCGGGGACTGATGGAGGCCGCCGACCGGGTGGGGGCGGGCGACCTGGATGTGCGGGCGGCGCCGGCCGAGACGGCGGAGTTCACCCGCTTGGCCGAGCGCCTCAACGACATGACCGACGCGCTGCTCGACGCGCGCGGTCAGCTCGTGCAGGCGGAGAAGCTCGCGGGGATCGGTCGGCTGGCCGCCGGGATCGCCCACGAGGTGGGCAACCCGCTCGCGGCGATCGGCACGTATCTGGAGGTACTGCGCAAAGGCCCGGCGGATCCCGAGGTGGTGACCGCGTTGCGGGCCGAGGTGGATCGCATCGACGGGATCGTGCGCGGGCTGCTGACGTATGCGCGGCCGGTCGGGGGCGACCGGGGGGTCGTCGCCCCGGGAGCGGTGGTGGATCGGGTGGTGGACCTGCTCGAGCAGCAGGGCGTGCTGAAGGGGCGCGAGCTCACGCGCGACGTGGCCTCCGATCTTCCGCCCGTGCGCGGTCGGCCGCAGGCGTTGGAGCAGGTGTTGGTGAACCTGCTGCTCAACGCGCTCGATGCGGCCCCCACCGGACCGGTCCACGTGGCGGCCGTCGCCTGGGCGTATGCCCCGGGACCGTCCCGCGGCAGTCGGCGAACCGATGCGGGCGCCGAGCCCCCCGTGCGGCGCATGACCCGAACGCCGCGCCGGCCCGATCTCGCCCCCGGGACGCCGGGCGTGCTGCTGCTCGTGGCCGACGCCGGATCGGGCGTGCCCGAGGCCGAGCGGGACCGCATCTTCGATCCCTTCTATACGACCAAACCGCCGGGTGCGGGCACGGGACTCGGCCTCGCGATCGTCCAGCGGCTCGTCCACGAAATGGGTGGGCTCGTGTGGGTCGAGGACGGCCGCGGCGGCGGGGCCGCCTTCAAGGTATTCCTGCCGCTCGACGGGACCGACCGGCCGTGAGAATCCTCGTCGTTGACGACGATCCGGGCCTGCGTCGCTCCCTGGGCCTGCTCCTGGAGGGAGACGGCCACACGGTCGCCGCCGTCTCGCGGGCGAGCGAAGCGCTGACGCGTCTCGCGGGTGAGGCATTCGATGTCGTGCTGTGCGACGTGCGCATGCCCGAGATGGACGGGCTGGAGTTCCTGCGCCGCTATCGGGACACGGGTGGGACGGCGCTCGTCATCATGATGAGCGCGTATGGGGGCGAAGATGCCGCCATCGCCGCCATGAAGGACGGCGCGTACGACTACCTGCCGAAACCGTTCCGGCCGGACGAGGTGCTGCTGACGCTGCGCAAGGCGGAGGAACGGGAGCGCCTGCGCGGGCGCGTCGCCGCGCTCGAGGCCGAGGTCGCGCGGTTCCGGGAAGGGGAGATCGTGGCGGAGAGCGCGGCCATGCGCCATGTGCTCGACCTCGCCACCCGCGTGGCGCCCCATCCCACCACGGTGCTCGTCACCGGCGAGAGCGGGACCGGCAAGGAAGTGGTGGCGCGCGCCGTCCACCGCATGAGCCCCCGCCGCGAGGCGCCATTCGTGGCCATCAACTGCGCGGCGATCCCCGAGGCGCTGCTCGAATCGGAGCTGTTCGGCCACGTGCGCGGGGCGTTCACCGGCGCGGTGGGCGACAAGACGGGGCTGTTCGAGGAGGCGAGCGGCGGGACCCTGCTGCTCGACGAGATCGGCGACCTGCCGGCGCCGCTCCAGGTAAAGCTGCTGCGCGTGCTCCAGGAAGGCGCCATCCGCCGGGTGGGCGAGACCCGGGAGCGGCGCGTGGACGTGCGCGTGCTCGCCGCCACCGCGCGCGACCTCGAGCGGGAAGTGACCGAGGGGCGGTTTCGCGAAGACCTGTACTACCGGCTGAATGTCGTCCGCATTCATATCCCGCCGCTGCGCGAGCGTCCGGACGACCTGGAACGGCTGGCGCTCGTGCTGCTCGCCCGGAGTGGCGCCCGGGCCAACCGTCGCGTCCGCTTCGCGGCCGACGCCCTGGCCGCGCTCCGTGCCCGGAGTTGGCCCGGGAACGTGCGCGAGCTCGAGAACGCCGTCGAGCGGGCCGTGGTGCTGAGCGCGGACGAGGTCATCGACCGCCACGCCTTCGAGCACCAGGCCGGGCCGCGCAGCCCCCGCCCCGACGCGGCGGCCGACGCCGGCCTCGGCGAGCCAGTCCCGCTCAAAGACGCGGTGGCGGCCACCGAGCGCGCGGCCATCCAGCAGGCGCTGGCCGCGGCCGACGGGAACCGGCAGGAGGCCGCCCGCCGGCTCGGGGTGAGCCTGCGCACCCTCTACTACAAGCTGCGCGACCTCGGCCTCGGGTGAATGCAGCTTTCTGCACGGCTGCTGCTTTTTGCATGAGTCAGGCAGCCGGCAAACAAGGCTAAGTCATTCAAATACAGCATGTTACGGTACGGCACGGAACGTGACTATACCGGAGTCGGGACGGAGAGGACGTTATGAACCGACATGGTTTCAGTCTTATCGAGCTGGTGGTGGTCGTCGTGCTGATCGGCGCCATCGCGGCGATCATGTTCCCGCGCATCGGGCCGGCGCTCAACCGCCGCAGTGTCGATGGGGCCCGGGTCGCGATCACGGCGCTCAACGCCAAGGCCAAGGCCCTCGCCGTGCAGCGCGGCCGGGCGGTGAGCCTGGTACGGGACGGCAACCGATACCTCGTGATCTCGCAGCACCCGGTCACGGGCGCGGTCGACACGGTGGATCGGCAGAACCTGTTCGAGCGCTTCAAGGTCACGCTCGACGCCGACCGCAACACGCTGCTGTACGACCCGCGCGGGATCGGGCTGCAGGGATCGACCACGAACATCGCCATCACCCGCGCGGGGTATGCGGACACGCTACGGATCAGCGCGATCGGGAGTGTAATGCGATGAAGAACACGCGCGCAGGATTCACGATCGTGGAGGTGCTGGTCGCCGTCATGGTGCTGACCATCGGCCTCCTCGGGCTCGTGACGACCGCCGGCCTGGTGACCCGGATGATTGGGCAGGGCCAGCGTTATACCGAAGCATCGGCGCTCGCCAACGAACGGTTCGAAGTGCTGCGGGCGCAGGGCTGCCCCGCGGCCGCGACCGGGGCGGAGACGCGCGGCGCTTACAACATCTCGTGGCGGGTGGCGGGTCTGGCCGGCGGCAAGGGCCGCGCCCTGGAGGTGATCGTGCGGTCGCCAACCACCCGCGGAACGCGGACGGATTCCTTTTCGACGGTGCATTTCTGCCCATGAGATACGAACGCGGTTTTACCCTGGTTGAGCTGCTCACGGCCCTTGTCTTGTTCGGCATCGTGGGAACGGCTCTCTATCAACTGCTGGTCAGCAATCAGCGGGTCTACCGGCAGCAGTCCGAGCGCGTGGCGGTGAACGAGAACGCCCGTGCCGCCATCTCGATCCTGCCCGGGGAGATCCGCGAGCTGAGCGCGGGCGGCGGTGACGTCATCGCCATGACCGCCACGTCGCTCAGCTACAAGGCAATGCAGGGACTGTACCTGCAGTGCCAGCTTCCCAACACGGGCAGCCTCCAGCTCACGCTCGACCGCACCAACGTGTTCGGGCTGCGGGGGATGGATCCGGGGCGGGACTCGGTACTCGTCTTCGCCGAGAACGATCCCAGCACCCGGGGCGACGATGCATGGCTGCATGCGGACGTGACGGCCATGGCCACGGGCACGGCGTGCCCGGGGGCCCGGCCGAGCCTCACGATCACCCTGGCGGGTGTCACCGCCGGGCAGCTGGGCGGCGTGGAGAATGGCGCCCCCGTCCGCACGCACCAGCCGGCGCAGGTGCTGCTGTATCAGGACGCCGCCGGCGCGTGGTGGCTGGGCGGGCGGATGTTCATGAAGGGGAGCGGCTGGAGCGCCACGCAGCCCATCGTGGGGCCGGTTTCGTCCACCGGGCTTGCCCTGTCGTACTTCGATGTGGCCGGCAACGTGACGGCCAACCCCGCCGCGGTCGCCCGCGTCGGGATCGCGGTGGAAAGCCGGTCGGCGCGCGCGGTGCGCGGCACGGGCGGCGCGTATCCGGGCTACATGCTCGAGGACCTCATGACGCACGTCGCCGTGCGCAACAACCCGTTGTACTGATGCGGCCGGCGACACACAAGGGAGCGACACTCATGCAACGGCTTCGTGACACCAGGGGCATCGCCCTCCCCCTCGCGATCTTCGCGCTCGTCATCGTGGGCGTACTGGTGGCCTCGTCGTTCTTCATCGGCCGGCAGGAGCAGCTGGTCGGGCGGAACACGGTCCGGCTCAACCAGGCCTTCGCCTCGGCGGAGGCGGGCGCCCAGCTGAGCCTGGCCAGCTGGGACCCGATTGTCTACAACGCGACGCCCGTGGGCGGCTCGGTGGCCTTCGGCGGCAACGTGACCGGCAGCGGCTGGTATCGCGGGTCCGTGCGGCGCCTCAACGACCTGCTCTATCTGATCAACTCCGAAGGCTTCAGCCGGGACTCGACGGCGCGCCAGCGGGTGGGACTCCTGGTCCGGCTCCGGCCCATCGAGGTGGACATCACGGCCGCGCTCAAGACGCAGGGTGCCACCAAGATCGGCGGCTCGTCGTTCATCAACGGCAACGATACCCCGCCGCCCGGATGGCTGGACTGCCCGGCGATCCAGCCGACCCTGCCCGGCATCGAGATCGCCAAGGCGGCCGACGTCACCACGTCCGGCTGCAAGGACATGACGTGCGTGACCGGGGACCCGAAGGTGAAGGAGAACCCGAGCATCAGCGAATCCACGCTCACCAACTTCGGCGACGCGAGCTTCGACGAGCTCAAGGCCATGGCGAACGTGGTCATCCCGGGCGGCGTCCGGCAGATCGCGCCGTCGCTGACCGGCACGAAGTGCAACAAGGAGGATCTCAACAACTGGGGCGACCCGCTCACCCCAGCCGCGCCGTGCGGCAACTACTTCCCGATCATCTGGTCGGAGGGCGACCTGAGCATCAACGGCGTGCAGGGCCAGGGCGTGCTCGTGGTGAACGGCAACCTCTCCGTGCAGGGCGGCTTCCAGTTCTTCGGGCCGGTGCTGGTGCGGAAGGCGCTCAAGACCACGGGCACCGGTGGGCACTTCCACGGCGGCGTGGTGGCCGCCAACATCTCGCTCGAGCAGAACGACGTGTTGGGCAACGCCGTGGTGAACTACTCGTACTGCGCGGTCATCAAGGCCTTGCAGAATACGGCGTCCGCCAGCCTACTCCGGGAGCGCAGCTGGGTGAATCTGTACTAAGTGACGTAAGTCACTGATCAACAGATACTTGCCCCAACCCGGTTAAAGTAGGTTGGAGCTTGACAAAAAGTGGGGTGGGCCGTAACGTAGGTTGCCGCTCACCCCACTTATCTCTTTTGAGCCTAGGGACATATGGCGTTTCTCGGGCTTGGGAAGCAGAGCAAGACGGTTGGGCTCGACATCGGGAGCGGATTGATCAAGCTCGCGGTGATCGACCATAGCGCCGGCCGTCCGGTTCTGACACAGGTTTCAGTGACTCCCGTCCTCGCCGACGCGATCGTCGAGGGCGAGATCATGGATCCCGGGGTGGTCGCTGACGCCATCCGGGGACTGTTCGTGTCGGCGGGCGTCAAGCAGAAGAAAGTGGCCGTGGCCGTCGGCGGTCGGGACGTGATCGTCAAGAAGATCCAGGTCGACCGCATGAGCGAGGCCGACGCGTTCGACGTCGTGCGCTGGGAGGCCCAGCAGTACGTCCCGTTCGACATCGAGGGCGTGGAGCTGGATTTCCAGGTGCTGGATCCGGACGGCGAAGGGCTCCAGATGGACGTGCTGCTGGTGGCCGCCAAGCGGGAGTTGGTCGAGACCAAGATGGCGTTGCTGGGCGACGCCGGCCTCGACGCGCAGGTGGTGGACGTGGATGCCTTTGCTCTCCACAACGCATTCGAGCTCAACTATCCGGCGGCCATGCGCGGCGTCGCGGCCCTGATCAACATCGGGCACGAGGTCACCAACGTGAACGTCGTGCAGGATGGCGTGCCGCTTCTGACGCGGGATCTGAGCATCGGCACCCGCAAGTTCCGCGAGGATCTGCAGCGGGAGCGCGGGCTCTCCTCCGAAGCGGCCGACGGCCTGCTGCAGGGTTACGAGCGCAGCCCGGACCTCGATCCGTACGTGCAGAACCGCGGCGAGGAGATCGCCGTGGGCGTCGAGCGCGCGGCGGCGTTCCTGCAAACCGCGTCCCGTGACTCGGCGACGATCGCGCGCGTGTTCTGCTGCGGGGGCGGGGCCCGGATTCCGGGGCTCACGGACGTCATGAGCCGGCGGCTCCGGATGCCGGTCGAGGTGGCGAATCCGATCCAGGCGCTGGAAGTCAAGAACGGCGCCTTTGGCCCCCTGAGCGTGGACGAAGTGGCCCCCCTGCTGATGCAGGTCGTGGGGCTCGCGCTGCGGCGCGCCTAGCACGAGGCCCATCGCCATGATTCGTGTCAATCTGCTGCCGGGACCCCAGAAGAAGCGCAAGGGCGCCGCCGGCTTCCGTATGCCCAACGTCGGCGACATGCTGACGAAGGTGCGCAACCCCCTCCTGCTGGGCGTGATCGGGGCCTGGGCGGCCGGCGTCGTCATCGTCGGCGGGCTCTGGGCGTTCCAGGCGCGCCAGCTGGCGAACCTCCGCGAGGACCGGTCGCAGATCGAAGGGGAGGCCCGCCGGTTCGCCACGCTCATCCGACAGAAGCGCCGGGCCGAGGCGCTGCGCGACTCGCTCGTGGCCGAGCTGAGCGCCATCCGTGCCATCGACGCGGATCGCTATGTCTGGCCGCATCTGCTCGAGGAAGTCACCAAGGCGTTGCCCGACTACACGTGGCTCGTGTCCATCGAGGCGATGGCGCCCCAGTTCGCGGAAACTGACGATACGACGGTCACGCGGCCGCCGGTGCGGTTCCAGATCGATGGCCGCACGTCCGACCTGTCGGCGTACACGCGGTTCGTGAGCGCCCTGGCGCGGTCGCCGTGGATCAAGACCGCCGAGTTCGGGGCGGTGCAGTCGGTGATCGAAGAGGAGCGTCCCGTGAGCGCGTTCACGGTGACGGTGACGTTCCGCACCGCCGACTCGGCGTTCATCCGCACCGTTCCGGTGCAAAGCTCGGTGCGGTAGGGAGGCGGCATGGCGCTGACGGAAAAAGACAGACGGCAGCTCATGATGCTGCTGATGATCGTGCCCATCGGGGCCATCGCGCTGTTCTGGTTCATGAAGCGGGAGCCGATGGCCGCGGAAGCGGCCGACGCGCGGCGGGTGATCGACTCGCTCCAGCTCGCGGTGGATTCCGCGCGGCGCGACTTGGCCGCGGGCACGGTCGAGGAGATGCGGCAGCGCGTGGCCGACTACGAAGCCGGCCTCGTGCTGATGCGCACCCTCGTGCCGACCGACAACGAGGTCGCGCAGTTGATCAACGACATCTCCGATCGGGCCAAGTTGCGCAACGTGCACGTGGCCGACCTGTCGCCGCTGGGCTACGAGGACGGCGGGCAGTATCGCATCGCGCGTTACCGCTTTGCCGTGCTGGGGCATTACGACGACGTCGGCGCGTTCCTGTCGGACATCTCGTCTCTGCGGCGGATCATGGTGCCGCACCAGCTGTCGCTGCAGATCGCCAGCGAGCAGTCGTCCCGGTCCCTCGGCGACACGACCGGGGCGCTGCTGCAGGCCACGTTCCAGCTGAGGACGTTCGTGAAGCAGCCGCCCCTGGAGGGCGAAGGAGGCACCGGTGGTGGGCGGTAACAGCCGGATGCTGACACTCGCCGCGGCGCTCGCGCTCGCGGGCTGTGGCGGCGGCGAGACCGCCGCCCCGGCCGGGCAGCCGGCCGTGGAGCCGCCGGCCCCGGCGCCCGCCGCCGCGCAGGCGACGGCGGAGGGCGCGCCCATGGAGCTGTCGCGGGAGGCGTTCGCGTACCGCGGATCGGGGCGCGATCCCTTCATCTCGTTGCTCAAGTCGGGGGGCGTGCGGCCCCTGCCCGGTGATCTGCGGGTGACCGGCATCAACTTCGACGCGCGGTATCCGCAGCGCAGCGTCGCCACGCTCCGGGACACAACCGAAGGGCGCCGCTATACGGTGCGCTCCGGGGACGTGATCGGCCGGGTGCGCATCCTCGAAATCAAGGCCACGCAAGTGGTGGCCGTCGTGCAGGAGTTCGGCGTGGACCGGCCGCTGGTGCTGCCGATCCGTCGTCGCCAGGAGGATACCCCATGAAGCCGTCGCTCGTTTTCGCCGCCGCCGGATTGCTCTTGGCGGCGCCCCGCGCCCTCGCCGGACCGGGCGAGGTCACGGCCGTGAGCGTCCTCCCGAGCCCGGGACGCGCCGAGGTCGTGATCGACGTTCGCGGCCCCGTGGGCTACCAGGACTTCACGCTCGAACGCCCGGCACGACTCGTCATCGACGTCTCCGGCGCGGCGCTGAGCCGCACGACGGCCGCCTATGACGGCGTCAATCGGGGCGGCATCGTGAACGTGCGGTACGCCCAGTTCCAGGCCGAAGTGGTGCGCGTCGTGATCGAGCTCGAGGCGCTGCGCGACTACTCCATCATCCAGAGCGACGACGCGATCCGCGTGTCCTTCGGGGCCGACCGGACGTTTGCCGCCTGGTCGTCGCTGGAGCCGCGGGCCCTCGCGGCCGCCGCCACGAGCGGGCGGCTGGCGTCGCCGTACGCCGCACCCCCGCCGCTCCCGGCACCGGTCCAGGGGCAGCCCCGGATCACGGTGACGTACGACTCGGCCTCGGTGGCCGACGTGATGGCCGGCTTCGCCGCCTTCAGCGGCCGCTCGATCATCCTCGGCAAGGACGTCGAGGGTGTGGTGGTCGCCGAGATCAAGAATCAGCCGTGGGACATCGCGTTCCAGGCGATCCTCTCCTCGCAGGGGCTGTCGGCGCAGGAAGAGGAATCCGGCATCATCCGTGTGGACAATCCGCAGGTGCTGGCGGCGCGCGACTCGCTCGAGCCCCTGGCCACGCGGCTCATGCGCATCAACTACGCGCGGGCGAGCGGTCTGGTGCCCGCGGTGACCGGGATCCTCTCGCCGCGCGGCAAGGTGGTCGCGGACACCGGCACGAACAGCCTGATCATCACGGACGTCGAGAGCCGGGTGGGGGGCGTGAGCGATTTCGTCTCGCGGCTCGACATCCGGACGCCCCAGGTCTCGATCCACGCCAAGCTGATCTTCGTGGACCGCACGGACATCGAGAACCTGGGCGTGCAGTACGATCTCGGCACCTCCTCGCAGTTCTTCAACAAGCTGGTGCAGCGGCCCGATCCGGCCACGACGAAAGGGGAGGACCTCGACGGGGACGGCGTGAACGACTTCTTCACGACGGAGCCGTACGATCCGGCGCAGACCATTGTCGATCTGGGCGGGAACACGCTGTCGGCGATCGCCAACGCCGAGGCCATCATCCCGAGCTCGGCGCTGAGCCTGATCTTCTCCACGGCCATCGGCGGCTACACGCTGACGACGTTCGTCGAGGCCCTGCAGCGGGTCGAGCTGGCGGACCTGCAGGCGGAACCGTCGATCTCGACGTCCGACAACACGCCGGCGGAGATCCTCGTGGGTGAGCGCACGCCGATCCGCATCATCGACGTGAGCTCGCCGCAGGGCGGCGCCACGGCTCCCCGCGCGACGACGCAGCTGGTGGAGACGGGCATCATCCTCCAGGTGACGCCGCACGTCACGAGCACCCGCCAGGTGCTCATGCAGATCAAGGCCGAGAACTCGGCGCTGCGGGAGGCGCCGGCCGAGCTCGGCTTCACGTTCCAGACGCAGCGCGCCACCAATCAGATCCTCGTCAATGACGGCGAAACCGCGGTCATCGGCGGCCTCACGGTGACGCAGCTGACGGTGGCCAAGAGCGGGATTCCGTTCCTCGTGGATCTGCCGATCATCGGCAACCTGTTCGGCTTCACGACGCGACGGGAACAGCGACGGGATCTGCTGATCCTCGTGACGCCGCACATCATCGACGATGCGTCGGAGGTGGCGGCCAGCGGGCGGTGACGGACGGACGCGCGGCACGGTGCCGCGACCGGTGGTTCCGCGAGCCCGGCCCCGAGCCGGGCTCGCGCGTTCTGGGTACGACGGGATGTGGGGTGTGACGGCATGATTCGCTTTACGACGGCGGGGGAATCCCACGGGCGCGCGCTGGTGGCGGTGCTCGAGGGGGTGCCGGCCGGGCTGGCCGTCGCCGCCGAGGACATCGATCGCGAGCTGCGGCGGCGAATGATGGGCCACGGACGCGGCGCGCGTATGAAGATCGAGGCCGACCGCGTGGAGCTGGTGAGCGGGGTGCGGGCCGGGGAAACGATCGGCTCGCCGATCGCCATGCTGATCCCGAACCGCGATTGGTCCAACTGGGCCGACGTGATGGCGCCGGAGCCGGATGCGCCCAGCGCGCCACCGCGCCGGCGTCAGGTGCATCGGCCGCGGCCCGGGCATGTGGACCTGGTGGGCGTGCTGAAATACGGGCGCACGGACGCGCGTGATGTGCTGGAGCGGGCCAGCGCGCGCGAGACCGCGGCCCGCGTGGCGTGCGGGGCCGTCGGCAAGCTGCTCTTGGGCGCGTTCGGGGTCGAGATCGGCAGTCACGTGGTGGCGATCGGCGGCGTGGAGGCGCCGGTCCCGGCGACGCTTCCGCGGCCGCTGAACGCCGCCGCCGACGCCTCGCCGGTGCGGTGTCTCGCCGATGAGGCCACGCGCGACATGGTGGTGGCCATCGACGCCGCCAAGCGGGCGCGGGACACCCTGGGTGGGGTGGTGGAAATCGTCGCGTTCGGCCTGCCGGTCGGGCTGGGGTCTCACGTGTCGTGGGACCGGAAGCTCGACGGACGCCTCGCGGGCGCCCTGATGTCGATTCCCGCCGTGAAGGGCGTCGAGATCGGGCTGGGCTTCGCCGCCGCGCGCCACCCGGGGTCGGAGGTCCACGATGCCATCCGGCGCGGTCCTGCCAAGGAAGCTGGCGGCTTCGGGCGCGACACCAATCGGGCCGGCGGCACGGAGGCCGGCATCACCACCGGCGAGCCGCTCGCGATCCGCGTGGCCATGAAACCGATCGCCACGCTGATGCGCCCACTGGAGACGGTGGATCTGGTGACTGGCAAGACCTCGAAGGCGCAGGCCGAGCGATCGGATGTGACCGCCGTGCCCGCGCTGGGCGTAATCGGCGAAGCCATGGTCGCACTGGTGCTGGCCGACGCGCTGGTCGAAAAATTCGGTGGTGACTCGCTGGCGGAGCTGCGCGCCAACGTCACGCAGTACCTCGACGGGCTCGCGCGGCGGTTCACCGCCGAGTCCGGCGCCGAGGAGTGAGCGCGCACGTCGTGCTGGTCGGGCTCCCCGGCGCGGGGAAGACGACCGTCGGACGCCTGGTGGCCGACCGGCTCGGCGCCGAGTTCACCGATCTCGACGACGCCATCGCGGCGGCGGCGGGACGCGACATCCCCGCGATCTTCGCCCAGGACGGGGAACCCGGGTTTCGGCGACTGGAGCGCGAGGCCATGCGCCGCGCGCTGGCGCGTCCGTCGCACGTGATCGCCGCCGGCGGGGGCTGGATGGCCGAACCGGGCAACCTGGAGGCGGTGCCCGCCGGGACCGTCATCATCTATCTGCAGTGTCGCGTCGAGGCGGCCGCGGCGCGCACGCCGGGCGGGGGACGACCGCTGCTCGCGGGCGATCGGTTGGAACGACTGCGACGGCTGCTCGAGCGACGCGAGGCCGCCTACGGGCGCGCGTCCCACGTGGTTCCCACCGACGATCGCGCGCCCGCCGAGGTAGCCCGCGACGTGGCGGCGCTTGCGCGATCTCACGGCGGGTGGTAAGAATCCCTCCCGGATCGGCAGCGGAGCACGCCCGGTAGCCAGGCTACAAGTCGTTGTACGACAATGGACTGCGCCGTCGGCCTAGTCAGGGTCCGCCTGCCCGGCTGGGCCGTTTGGCTCTGCGGGGGTCCGCGGCGTTGACGGCGCTTTGAAGTGCATCGGGCAGGGTGCGTGGGCGCCGACCATCAGCAGTAAGGAACTACACTCAGGCCTATGGCAAAACCACAGAACGCGCTGGTCGTCGTCGAATCGCCCACCAAGGCGAGGACGCTGAGCAAGTATCTCAAGGACCTCGGCAAGGGGTTCAAGAAGGTCACCGTGAAGGCCACGGTGGGCCACTTGCGCGACCTGCCGCAGCGGGAGCTTGGCGTGGATGTCGACAAGGACTTCGCGCCCAAGTACGTCACGATCCGCGGCAAGGGGAAGACGCTCACGGAGCTCAAGAAGGCCGCCAAGAGCGCCGACGCCGTCTACCTCGCCACCGACCCCGATCGCGAGGGGGAGGCCATTGCCTGGCACGTCGCCGATCAGCTGCCGTCCGGTCCCGAAATCCGGCGCGTGCTGTTCCATGAGATCACCCGGGACGCGGTGCGCGCCGCCATGCGCGCGCCCACCGAGATCGACACCCTGAAGGTGGAAGCGCAGCAGGCGCGTCGCATCCTGGACCGGCTCGTGGGCTACAAGGCAAGTCCGCTCCTCTGGAAGGCGATCAAGACGGGCCTCTCCGCCGGGCGCGTGCAGACCGTCGCGCTGCGGCTGATCGTGGAGCGCGAAGAGGAGATCCGGGCCTTCAAGCCGCGGGAGTACTGGTCCATCGAGGTCGACCTCGAGGCGCGGCGCAAGCGGTTCGAGGCCAAGCTGCACAAGGTGGGCGGCCACAAGCCCAACCTGCCGGACGAGGCCGCGGCCAAGAAGGTCGTGAAGGCCGTCACCGGAAAACCGTTCATCGTCTCGTCCGTCACCCGCCGGCAGCGCCGCAAGTACGCCCCGCCACCCTTCACGACCAGCACGCTGCAGCAGGAGGCCGCGAAGCAGCTCGGCTTCTCCTCCCAGCGGACGATGCGCGTCGCCCAGCAGCTCTACGAGGGGATCGAGATCGGGGACGAGGGCGCCGTCGGGCTGATCACCTACATGCGGACGGATTCCACCCGGGTGGCCCCCGGAGCCATCGAGGCCGTGCGCGCGTTCATCAAGCAGGAATACGCCCCGGCGTACCTGCCGGAGCGGCCCAACACGTTCGCGCAGAAGAAGGCCGCCCGGGCGCAGGACGCGCACGAGGCCATCCGTCCGTCCGACGTGCTGCGACGTCCCGACCAGCTCAAGAAGTCGCTCACCGCCGACCAGGCCAAGCTGTACCGCCTCATCTGGCAGCGCTTCGTCGGCTCCCAGATGGCGCCGGTGGTCTACGACACCACCACCATCGACTTCGAGATCGGGGAGTACCTGTTCCGGGCGACCGGATCCGTCGTGAAGTTCGACGGCTACCACGCGGTGTTCCACGAGGGGCACGAGGCGGAAGAAGGCCGTACGCTGGAAGATCTCAAGCCGGTGCCGGCGCTCGAGCAGGGCGAGGAAGCCAAGGTCAAGAAGATCACGCCCAACCAGCATTTCACCGATCCGCCGCCGCGCTACAGCGAGGCGAGCCTGGTGAAGGAGCTCGAGAAGCGCGGCATTGGCCGGCCGAGCACGTACAGCGCCATCATCTCCACGCTGCGGACGCGCGACTACGTCACCTTCCAGGAACGGCGCTTTCAGCCCACGTCGCTCGGGGAGACGGTCACCCGGGTGCTCGTCGCGCGCTTTCCGGACATCTTCTCCGTGGAGTTCACCTCGGAGATGGAGAACGAGCTCGACAAGGTGGAGGACGGCGAGCTCGGCTGGGTGCAGGTGCTCCGGAACTTCTACGGACCGTTCGCCAAGGCGCTCGAGACCATCGATCCGGCCGACTTGATTCGCGAGGCGCACGACGTCAGCGAGCTCGAAGGGCAGCCGTGCACCGAGTGCGGCAAGGGCACGCTGGTCGTCAAGTCGGGCCGGTTCGGGCCGTTCATGGCGTGCAGCAACTACCCCGAGTGCCGCTTCACCAAGCCGTTGCGCGGGGACCGTCCGCCCGACCGCCCCACCGACGAGGTGTGTGCCGAGTGCGGTCGCCCGATGGTGATCAAGACGGGCCGCTACGGCGAGTTTCTGGCGTGCACCGGGTATCCCGAATGCAAGTTCACGCGCCCCATCCCCCTCGGCGTGTCGTGTCCCAAGTGCGCCAAGGGTGACGTGGCGGAGCGTCGCACCAAGCGGGGCCGGTCGTTCTTCGGATGCACACGGTATCCGGAGTGCGACTTCTCCACCTGGTACCGGCCGGCGCCGGATCCGTGCCCCTCGTGCAGCTTCGTGGGGGCCGAGATGCGCAGCACGAAAGCGCGTGGGGAGTTCCGCAAGTGCCTCAAGTGCGGCAACGAGTTCACCGTGGAGGAAGGGGCCCCGACCCCCGCGGCGACGTGAGCGTCACGGTCGTCGGCGGCGGTCTCGCCGGGTGCGAGGCCGCCTGGGCGCTGGCGGCCCACGGACACGACGTCCTCCTGTGCGAGATGCGCCCGCGGGTGCGCACGCCCGCCCACCAGACCGACCGCCTCGCCGAGATCGTCTGCAGCAACACGTTCAAGTCCGTCGAGCTGACCAACGCCCACGGCCTGCTCAAGGCGGAACTGCGGCTGTTGGGGAGCCTGCTGCTCGAGGTCGCCGACGGCGTGCGTGTGCCGGGCGGCACCGCGCTCGCCGTGGACCGGGTGCTGTTCGGCGACGCCGTCACCCAGCGGATCGAGTCGCACCCGCGCATCCGGGTGACGCGCGCGGAGGTGACCGACCTCCCCTCGCCGGGTATCGTCGCCACCGGGCCGCTCACGTCGGACGCCCTCGCCGCGCGCATCGCCGCGCGCCTCGGGCAGACGTCCCTCGCGTTCTTCGACGCCATCGCCCCCATCGTGAGCGACGAGTCGCTCGACCACGATCGGCTCTACCGCCGCTCGCGTTACGGCAAGGGAGGTGGGGACGACTACCTCAACGTGCCGCTCGGGCGCGAGGAGTACCTCGCGTTCCTCGCCGCCCTGCGCGCGGGCGAGCAGTTCCAGGCGCACGACTTTGATCGGGTGCCCTACTTCGAGGGATGCCTGCCGGTGGAGGAGATGGCCGCCCGCGGCGACGACGTACTGCGGTTCGGTCCCATGAAACCGGTCGGACTGCCCGACCCCCGCACGGGACGCGAGCCGTATGCGGTGGTGCAGCTCCGCCAGGAAGATCGAGCGGGGCAGATGTGGAACTTCGTGGGCTTTCAGACGCGGCTCCGCATTCCGGAGCAGCAGCGCATTCTCCGGACGTTGCCCGGGCTCGCGCAGGCGGAGTTCCTGCGCTACGGCAGCATCCACCGCAACACGTACCTCAACGCGCCCGCCACGCTCACCGCGCACCTGTCCGCGCCCGACGATCCGCAGCTGCTGTTCGCCGGACAGCTGGTGGGGGTCGAGGGCTACACCGAATCGCTCGGCACGGGGCTGCTGGCGGGCCTCAACCTAGCGCGGCTGCTGCGCGGCGCGCCGCCCGCCGTCCCGCCCGCGGAGACCATGCTCGGCGGTCTGCTGCGCTACGTGCATGGCGCCGACCCGAAGCACTTCCAGCCGATGAACGCCAACTTCGGTCTGCTCCCGCCGCTGGAGCGGCGCGTGCGCGACAAGCGGGAGCGCAACCGGCAGCTGGCGGAGCGGGCGCTCGACGCGATGCGCACGTTCGCGCGCGACACGGTCGCCGTGGCGGTGTGAGCACGCGGCCCACGCCCCGGCCGGAGGTGGCCGAGTTCCTGGAGTTCCTGGAGAAGGAACGACAGGACTCGGTCCACACCATCCGCGCGTACCGGCGCGACCTGCTGCGCTTTCAGGCGTTCGCGGACGGCTATTACGGCGGGTCGTGGTCGTGGCCCGCCGTCGACCGTCTGGCGCTGCGCGGCTTCATGGGCGAGCTGGCGCGCGGCGGGCAGGCCAAACGGTCCATTGCGCGCGCGGTGTCGGCGCTGCGCACGTTCTACCGCTTTCTCGGCGTGCGCCACGGCGTGGACGCCAACCCCGCTCGCAGCCTGCGGCTGCCGAAGGGTGAGCGGCGCCTGCCGGCGGTGCTCGACCGTGCGCAGGCCCAGGAGCTGTTCCGGATCGCGGCGGCGGCGGCGGCGGCGGGCGGGTTCCAGGAAGTCCGCGACCTGGCCATGCTCGAGCTGTTCTACGGCACCGGCATGCGGCTGTCTGAGCTGGCGGGACTGAACGTGGCCGACGTGGACGCGGTGTCGGATCAGGTGAAGGTGCGGGGAAAAGGACGGAAGGAGCGTCTGCTCCCGTTGGGCCGGGCGGCGCTCCGAGGGCTGCGGCACTACGAGCAGGAACGGGACGCGCTGCTCGCCCGGCTGCCGGCCGGCCGCGGCGACCGGCGGGCGCTGTTCCTCTCGCGCACGGGGCGCCGGCTCTCGGCCCGTGGTGTCCAGGGCGCCGTGCGCCGCTACCTGCGGCTGTTCGGCGAGCGCACCGGCCTCAAGGTGCACTCCCTGCGGCACAGCTTCGCCACCCACCTGCTCGACGCCGGCGCCGATCTGCGGGCCGTGCAGGAGCTGCTCGGCCACAGTTCGCTCAGCACGACGCAGGTGTATACTCATACGAGCGTCGAACGCCTCAAGAAGGTCTACCAACAGGCGCATCCGCGGGCGCGGTGACGCCCGCCGGGGCCAGGGACGATGACGGTGCAACAGCGCATCTACGCGACCACGATTCTGTGCGTGCGCAAGGACGGACGGGTGGTGATGGGCGGGGACGGCCAGGTGACGGTGGGCGACACCATCATGAAAGCGCACGCCACCAAAGTGCGGCTGCTGACGGGCGGCAAGGTGCTGGCGGGGTTCGCGGGTGCCGCGGCCGACGCGCTCACGCTGTTCGAGAAATTCGAGGAGAAGCTCGAACGCTTCCCCGCCAACCTGCCGCGGGCGGCAGTGGAGCTGGCCAAGGACTGGCGCAGCGACCGCGTGCTGCGGCGGCTCGAGGCGCTGCTCGCCGTCGCCGACACCCGGCATGGCTTCGTGCTCAGCGGCAGCGGTGAGGTGATCGAGCCCGACGACGGCATTCTCGCCATCGGGAGCGGCGGCAACTACGCGCTCGCGGCGGCGCGCGCCCTCGTGGGCGCCGGGCTCGACGCGCGCGACGTCGTGCAGCGCAGCCTCGAGATCACGGCGGACATCTGTGTCTTCACCAACCGCAATCTCACGATTCTCGAGCTGGGACGGGCCGGATGACGGAGCCCGCCACGCAGCCCGCCGCGAGCCCGCCGTCCACGCGGCCCGCTGACGAGCCGCCCCCCTGGCTCGAAGAGCTGCCGCCCAAGCAGATCGTGGCCGAGCTCGACCGCTACATCGTGGGGCAGGACCCCGCGAAACGCGCGGTCGCGATCGCGATCCGCAACCGGTGGCGGCGCGCCCAGGCCCCGGAGGAGATCCGGGACGAGATCCTGCCGAACAACATCATCATGATCGGGCCCACCGGCGTCGGCAAAACGGAGATCGCGCGCCGGCTCGCGCGGCTCGCCGGCGCGCCGTTCATCAAGGTGGAAGCCTCGAAGTTCACCGAGGTTGGGTACGTCGGCCGCGACGTCGAGTCCATGATCCGCGACCTGGTGGACGCGGCCATCAACATGGTGCGCGGCGAGCGTGAGGACGACCTCTACCCGCAGGCCGAACAGCGCGCGGAGGAGCGGCTGCTGGATCTGCTG
Source organism: Gemmatimonadota bacterium (assembly GCA_029862925.1). Classification (GTDB taxonomy): domain Bacteria; phylum Gemmatimonadota; class Gemmatimonadetes; order Gemmatimonadales; family GWC2-71-9; genus JAOTWJ01. The sequence continues at coordinate 6,441 of JAOTWJ010000031.1, read as the reverse complement.
CTGCCGGCGCCGACGGCCGAGACGGCAGACCCGGCGGGCGTGGCGGGCACGCCGCCGCCGGGCGCCGCCGAGCCGCCGCCGGGCGGGTTCGTCGTGTCCACCAAGGGCGAAGCGCAGCCGGTCAAGCCGGAAGAGGAGCGCCGTCGCCGGACGCGCGACAAGCTGCGCCAGTTGCTCAGGGACGGGAAGCTCGAGGAGCGCCAGGTGGAGGTCGAAGTCTCGCAGCAGGGATTCCCGCTGCTCGACATGATGCCGCCGCCCCAGGGGATGGAGGGACCGGACGTCAACTGGAGCGAGATGCTCCAGGATCTGCTCCCCAAGCGCAAGAAGCGGCGCACCGTGCAGCTCGGCGAGGCGCGGCGCATCCTCGTGGACGAGGAGCTGCGCAAGCTCGTGGACATGGACGACGTCGTCAACGAGGCGCTCGACCGGGTGGAGAATCACGGCGTCGTCTTCGTGGACGAGCTCGACAAGATCGCCGGGGAACGCGGCGGGGTGGGACCCGACGTGTCCCGTGAAGGCGTGCAGCGGGATCTGCTGCCGATCGTGGAGGGCTCGACCGTGCAGACGCGGCACGGCTACGTGCGCACCGACCACGTCCTGTTCATCGCCGCGGGCGCGTTTCACGTGGCGAAGCCGTCGGACCTGATTCCCGAGCTGCAGGGCCGGTTCCCGATCCGTGTGGAGCTCGCCTCGCTCACCGAGGGCGACTTCGTGCGCATCATGACGGAGCCCGAGAACGCCCTCACCAAGCAGTACCAGGCGCTCTGCGCCACGGAAGGCGTCACGCTCGAGTTCACCGACGACGGCATTCACGAGGTGGCGCGCATCGCCACCGTGCTCAACGACCGGATCGAGAACATCGGGGCGCGCCGGCTCCACACCGTCATGTCCACGCTGCTCGAAGACCTGCTGTTCGATCTGCCCGAGGTGACCGAGAAACGCGTGGTGTTCGACGCGGACCGGGTGCGGGCCCGGTTGATGCACATCGTGGACGACGAGGATCTGCGGAAGTACATCCTGTAGGATCGACGGATCGACGGATCGGTTGATCGGAGTGCGAATCTCCCGGCTCCGTCGCTCCGTCATGCGATGCTTTACACCTGCGGGCCCTGGGGATAGAATCCCCGGGGCCTGTCAATTTGACCGACTTTCATCCGTGACTATGCCGAAACGAGACTTTCTCGCCATCCCCGACTTCTCGAAGGACCAGATTCTCCAACTCTTCGAGCTTGCCCAGCGCATGAAGCGCGGGCCCTACCGCGACCGGCCGCTGGCCGGCAAGACCCTCGCGATGATCTTCACCAAGAGCAGCACCCGCACGCGGGTGTCGTTCGAGGTGGGGGCCTACCAGCTGGGCGGGCACGCGCTGTTCCTCTCGTCGCGGGACATCCAGATCGGCCGCGGCGAGCCGATCAAGGACACCGCCCGCGTGCTGTCGCGCTACGTGGACGGCATCATGATCCGGACGTTCGCGCACAGCGACGTCGAGGAGCTGGCCCGCTACGCGACCGTCCCCGTGATCAACGGGCTCACCGACCTGCTGCATCCGTGCCAGGTGCTGGCCGACGTGCTCACGATGCGCGAGCACGTAGGTGGCTGGGAGGGGAAGACCGTCGCGTGGATCGGCGACGGCAACAACGTGGCCAACTCCTGGCTCAACGCCGCCGGCGTGCTGGGGTTCGAGCTGCGGCTCGCGTGCCCCGAGGGCTACGAGCCGAATCGCACCATCTTCGATTTCGCGAAGGCCCGCACCAAGGTCTCGATCACCGAAGACCTCGAGTCGGCCGTGCGGGGGGCCCACGTGGTGAACACCGACGTGTGGGCGTCCATGGGGCAGGAAGGCGAGACGGAACAGCGGATGCTCGCCTTCAAGGGCTACCAGGTGTCGCCCGAGCTGATGCGGCTCGCCGACCCCAAGGCGATCTTTCTGCACTGCCTCCCCGCGCATCGCGGCGAGGAGGTCGCGGAGAGCGTGTTCGAGGGGAAGCAGTCGCGCGTCTTCGACCAGGCCGAAAACCGGCTGCACGTGCAGAAGGCGCTGATGGCGATGGTGATGGGAGGGACGCAGGAATGACGGATGGCCTGGCGCGCACCCCGTTTCACGCGCACCACGTGGCGCTCGGCGCGAAGCTCGTCCCGTTCGCGGGATTCGAGATGCCGGTGCAGTACCCCACGGGGATCTCGCGCGAGCACGAGATCGTCCGCACCGGCGTGGGCGTGTTCGACGTCTCGCACATGGGCGAGTTCGAGGTGACGGGCCCCGACCGCAATGCGTTCGTGAACCGGGTCACCTGCAACGACGTTGGCGCGCTCGCGCCGGGGCAGGCGCAGTACTCGGCGATCCTCACGGACGCGGGGACCTTCGTGGACGACTGCCTCGTGTACCGGTTCGACGACAAGCTGATGCTCGTCGTGAACGCCGCCAACGCCGTCAAGGACTGGGACCACCTCGTCGCCCGCAAGGCGGGCGTGAACGTCCGCCTCAAGGACATCTCCCCCGAGGTCGCCCTGCTGGCGGTGCAGGGGCCGGCGAGCGAGGCGCTGGTGCAGTCGCTCACCCGCGTCCGGCTGGACGCCATTGGGTACTACCACTTCGACGTGGGGCCCGTGGCGGGCGCCGACTGTTTCATCTCGCGCACGGGCTACACCGGCGAAGACGGGTTCGAGCTCTATTTCCGCCCGCGCAGCGCCGATGCCGTGTGGAGCGCGCTCGTGGGCGAGGGCCGGGCCGCGCCGATCGGGCTCGGGGCGCGGGATTCGCTGCGGCTCGAAGTGGGCTATCCGCTCTACGGGAACGACATCGACGACACGACCACTCCGTACGAGGCGCGGCTCGGCTGGATCGTCAAGCTCGACAAGGGCGCGCCGTTCACGGGGAAGGCCGCGCTGCAGCAGGCCAAGACGCGGGGCGTCCGGCGCAAGCTGGTGGGCTTCGTGACGGACGCCAAGGGCGTGATCCCCCGGCACGGGATGGACGTGATCCTCAACGATCGCAAGGTGGACGTCGTGCGCAGCGGCGGCTACAGCCCGACGCTCAAGCAGGCGATCGGGACGACGTACCTGCCGACCCATTCCGTCACCCCCGGCACGGGGTTCGAGATCGAGGTGCGGGGCAAGCGGGTCCCGGCGTCCGTAGTCGCGCTGCCCTTCTACACCGGGGGCAGCGTCAAGCGCTAATGGCATGGCCGTCCGGATCGCGGTGCTGACCATTTCCGATGCGGGGGCCGCCGGCCGTCGGGCGGACACGTCGGGCGAGGCCATCGTGACGTGGGCGACGGCGTGCGGCCACGACGTCGCCGCCCGCGCCATCGTGCCGGACGAGAGCGACCTGATCGCCGGCACGCTGGTTCGCTGGGCGGACGACGGGGTCGCCGACGTGATTCTCACCACCGGCGGCACAGGACTCGCGCCCCGAGACGTGACGCCGGAGGCGACCCGGGCCGTGCTGGAGCGTGACGCCCCGGGCATTGCCGAGGCGATCCGCGCCGCCGCGCGCGCCGCCGTACCGCGGGCGGATCTCTCGCGGGGCCTGGCCGGCACCCGCGGCGCCTGCCTGATCGTCAATCTCCCCGGCAGTCCGGGCGGCGTGCGCGACGGTCTCGCCGTGCTCGCGCCGCTCGTCGACCACGCGGTGGCCCTGCTCACCGGCCGCCCCACGGATCATTGATGAGCGGACGAATCCTCGTCACGATGGACGACCTCGAGGTCGCCGTCCCGCTCAACGCGGGGCTGGAGGCCGGGTCGTTCCAGACCACCCTGGTGTCGTCGCTCGACGACGTGCGCGCGGCAGTGCGGCGCGCCGATCCGGAGGTGGTGGTCCTCACGGGCGCCCTGCACGAGCGGCCCACCCGCGACCTGGTGGCGCTCGCCCGGGAAGGCGGCGTCGCCACCCTCGGCCTGCTCGAGACCGCCGACCACGAACCCTCCCGGCTCGCGCAGGACCTCGGCCTGACCGCGTGGATGGTGAAGCCGGTGGATCCGCGCGACGTCGTGGCCGTGGCCCAGCGGCTGCTCGAGCGCCGCCGCCTGCAGGAGCGCACCGGCATTCTGGGCGAGAGCCCCGCGGTGCACGAGGTGCTCGTCAAGATCGAGCAGATGGCCCCGGTCACTAGCACCCTGCTGATCGAGGGCGAGTCGGGCACGGGCAAGGAGCTGGTCGCGCAGGCCATCCACAGTCTCTCGCCGCGCCGCGAGAAGCCGTTTATCGCCGTCAACTGTGCCGCGCTGCCGGAGACGCTGCTCGAGTCGGAGTTGTTCGGGCACGAGAAGGGCGCCTTCACCGGCGCGGCGGAACGCCGGCTCGGGCGGTTCGAGCTGGCCAACAACGGCACGCTGTTCCTCGACGAGGTGGGCGAGATGCCGCCCGCCGTGCAGGTCAAGCTGCTGCGCGTGCTGGAGACGCGGAGCTTCTTCCGTGTCGGCGGGACGCAGCCGATCCGGGTGGACGTGCGCGTGATCGCCGCCGCCAACCGATCGCTCAAGGAAGCGGTGGCCATGGGCGAGTTCCGCGACGACCTCTTCTATCGCCTGAACGTCCTCTCCATCTACCTCCCCCCGCTCCGGGAGCGGCGCGACGACGTCCCCGTGCTGGTGCGCCGCTTCGTCAAGGACCTGAGCCGCCAGCACGGCCGGCAGTTCCGCGGCATCACGCCCGAGGCCATGCAGATCCTCACCGACGCCCACTGGCCCGGCAACGTGCGCCAGCTGCGGAACCTCGTGGAGTCCATGGTGGTGCTGGCACCCGGGCGCGAGATCGGCGCCGCCGACATCCCGCGCGAGATCCGGGAGGGCGGCACACGGCTCCTGCCGATGCGCGTACCGGACACCCAGCGCGACATCTCCGGCCAGGAGCTGGAGTTCATCTTCCGCTCGCTCGTGGAGCTCAAGATGCAGATCGACGACCTGCGGCGTCGGTTCGACGATACGCCCCACCCGGTGGAAGTGATCGACGTGGGACGCGCCGCCGTGGTCCGGGGCGGGGGCGCGGCGTTCGTGCGCTCGCCGGACGGGGCCGACACCGAGGAGGACGAGGAAGCGCGGTCGGTGCTCTATCGGTCGGGCATGCGGATGGCAGACGTGGAGCGCGCGACCATCCAAGCGGCGCTCGAGGAAACCGACGGCAACCGCCGCAAGGCGGCCGAACAGCTCGGCATCGGCGAGCGGACGCTCTATCGCAAGATCAAGGAGTACGGGCTGAACTAGGCTCGGTCGTGAAACGTGAAACGTGAAACGTGAAGCGCCCCGCTGCCGCCGCCGCCGCCCCTCCTGCCATCTCTCCCGCCTCGCTCAGGGCTCTGAGCCACACCGTCGTCGCGTGTCGCGCCTGTCCGCGGCTGGTGGCGTGGCGCGAGGGGGTGGCGCGGGAGAAGAAGCGCGCGTTCCGCGACGAGACCTACTGGGGACGGCCGGTGCCGGGGTTCGGTGATTCGCGCGCGCGGCTGCTGCTGGTGGGGCTCGCCCCCGCCGCGCACGGCGCGAACCGCACGGGCCGGATGTTCACGGGCGACGCGAGTGGCTCCTGGCTCTACGAGGCGCTGCACCGCTACGGCTTCGCCAATCAGCCCAACGCGCTGAGCCGTGACGACGGGCTCACGCTCACCGACTGCTACATCACCGCGGCGCTCCGCTGCGCGCCGCCGGGCAACAAGCCCGCGCGCGAGGAGCTCGCCCGCTGTCAGGGCTTTCTGGCGGCGGAGCTGGCGCTGCTGACGCGCGTGCGGGTGGTGGTGGTGCTGGGCCGGGTCGGGTACGCGGCTTGGCTCCGCGCCAGCGGCTGGTGGGATCGCCTCGCGGCGCGTGAACGGCCGTCGTTCCGGCACGGCGTGGTGACTGCGCTGCCGGACGGCACGATGCTGATCACGTCGTATCACCCCAGCCGGCAGAATACCAACACCGGTCGCTTGACCCGTGCGATGTGGCATGCCGTGTTTCGGGGGGCGAGAAAGATCTTGGATGGGGTGAACGTGAAACGTGAAACGTGAACGTGAAACGTCAGATTCGGTGCGCGGTGATCGGGTGAGTTGAGACGATCCTCCCGTCGTTGGTTCTTTCCGTTCTTCCGTCCGGAATTGAGAAGGGAGGTGGCAGGGTGAGAGCCATGCTGCTCGAGCGCCAGCTGGCGCCGCTGCGACCCGCCGACCTGCCCGTACCGGAGCCGGCGAAGGGTCAGGTGCGCGTACGAGTGGGGGCGTGCGCCGTGTGCCGCACCGACCTGCACGTGGCCGACGGCGACCTCCACGAGCCCAAACTGCCGCTGGTGCTCGGGCACGAGATCGTCGGGACGATCGACGCCGTGGGGCCGGACGTGCGTCGCTATGCCGTGGGCGAGCGGATTGGGGTGCCGTGGCTGGGGTGGACCTGTGGAACCTGCGGGTTCTGCCGCTCGGGTCGCGAGAATCTCTGCCCGCGCGCCAGGTTCACCGGCTACCACGTGGACGG
>JAOTWJ010000030.1 GCA_029862925.1 Gemmatimonadota bacterium | reverse complement strand
AATGACGTCTGCCTTCCCCCGAGGGGCGTGACATCGATCACCGCAAGCGGGCCCGCATTCGAGCCTGTTGGCTCAATAATGTGGTCCCCGCTTCCACGCTCAGGGCGAATATAGGGTCGCGCCGTCATCATCGTCAAGCAAACAACCGCCGAAGGGACCGGTTCGATGCGTCCCTCGCACTGGCTGACTCTCGCCGCCGTCGCTTGTCTCGGGCTGTGGGTCGTGCTGGCCTTCGTGCTCGCCGTGCCGAGCGGCTGGGTGCACGTACCGCTCGCAGCGGGCGCGCTCGTGATCGTGCGCGCGGCCGTCTTACGGTGACGCTCCCGACGGGCAGGCGGCCGGGTTCGGTGAGGTGGCCGCGAGGGCGGCCGCAGGCCACATCCACCGGGCATGGGCCGCAGGGAACTGGAGCAAGGCGCCAAGGCGCCTGCCTGGGTGGGCCAGAAGGTCAACGGGTAGCTTGGGCATGTGACGCCCTCCCGGCCGGTCGTGCTCGGACCGAGCGTCGTTCCTGCCACGGGCGGCCCCCGCGCCCCTGAACCAGAGGCTACGTTGATCCTACCCCGAGCCGGCGATCCCGCAATCCCTCGGAACCCCGGGCTAGCGGCGCGGCTCCAGCCGAGCCGGCGCCACTCGCGTGAAGAGGGCTCCGGAAGCGCGTCGGTGCCCTTGGTCTTTTGGCCAGTGCCGTTTTTTCCGCGGGCACTCCCGGTCGGCACTCGCGCATTGGACGGGCTTGCGGCGCGGCGGCAGTCCGTGCTTTCGTCGGGGGGGCGGATACGCCTTTGAGCACCATCCATTCGCCCGTCCGGCAAACCACCGCCGAAAGGACCGGTTCGATGCGTCAGTCTCGCTGGCTTGCCCTCGCCGCCATCGTCTGTCTGGCGGTGTGGATCGTGCTGGCCTTCGTCCTCGCCGTGCCGAGCGGATGGGTGCACCTGCCACTCGCGGTGGCCGCGCTCGTGATCGTGCGCGCGATCGTCGCCGCCGACGCGGAACGCGCGGGCGATCGGGCGCCGTGACCCGATGCCGCGTGGGGCCGGCGGCATGACGTCCCCGCCACCGCGCGTCGCGCTGCTGTGCGGCGCCTCCGGCCTGGTGGGTGGGTATTGCCTCACCCGGCTCGTGGCGTCCCCCGTCTACGGCCGGGTCGTCGTACTGACCCGCCGCACGCTGCCGGTGGCCGACCCGAAGGTGGCGCAGGTGGTGGTCGACTTCGCCCAGCTGGCAACCGTCGCCGATCAGCTCGCCGCCGATCATGTGTTCTGCGCCCTCGGCACCACGATCACGAAGGCGGGGTCGCGGGAGCGGTTCCGCACCGTGGATTACGGCTACCCGACAGAAATCGCCCACCTCACGCAGGACCGTGGCGCGTGCCACTTCTCCCTGGTGAGCGCGCTTGGCGCGAGCCCGTCCTCGCGCGTGTTCTACTCGCGGATCAAGGGGGAGCTGGAGGAGACCGTGCGCACGGCCGGGTTCGCGAGCGTGACCGTGCTGCGTCCGTCCGTCATCGCGGGGCCGCGCCGGGAATCGCGTCCCGCGGAGCGGCTCAGCCGCTGGCTGCTCGCGCTGGCCCCGCGAGCCGTTCGGCCCGTGCACGCGGACACCATCGCGGCGGCAATGGTGGCGCGGGCCGCCCTGGCGCGGCCCGGCGTCGAGGTGATCGCGTCGCGGGACATCGCGGCCGCCGCGCGCGCCGGTGGGTCCTAGGCGGCCATGCAGCCCAACCCGATCCCGGATACGCGCGCCGCTCCCTGGAGATTCGGCCGGCTGCATCCGGTCCGCGGCATCGTCCTCGCCGTCGCGGGCGTCGCCAGCCTGGGCGTGCTCGACTACCTGACGGGATACGAATTGTCGTTCGCGGTGTTCTACTTGCTGCCCGTGACGTTTGCGGCCTGGTTTTCCGGACGCGCGAGCGGTGTCGTGACCTCGCTTGCGAGCGCATCGGTGTGGCAGTTCAGTAACTACGTCGCCGGCGAGACGTTCTCGCGTGTGTGGATCCCCTACTGGAACGCCAGCACGCGCCTGGCCTTCTTTCTGATCGTCACGCTGCTGGTCACCCGACTCGGCAAGACGCTCGTCGAGGCTCGCGCCATGGCCCGGACGGATTTCCTCACGGGCACCCTCAACAGCCGCGCCTTCCACCAGCTTGCCGACGCGGAATTGACCCGGCAGCGCCGCTATCGTCGCCCGCTGACGCTCGTGTACGTGGATCTCGACAACTTCAAGACCGTCAACGATTCGCTCGGCCATTCCGCTGGCGATGCCCTGCTCCGCGCGGTCGCGGCGACGATCGCGACGAGCCTCCGCGCCACCGACGCCCTAGCGCGCCTGGGCGGCGACGAGTTCCTCGTGCTCCTGCCCGAGACGGACGCGCCCGCCGCACGCACCCTCGTCGACCGCCTGCAGACGATCCTCACCGAGCGGGTGCGTCAAGGCGATTGGCCGGTGACGGTGAGCATGGGGGTAGTGACGTGCCCGCAGGCACCGGCGTCGGTTGACGCGCTCATCCAACTGGCCGACAGCCAGATGTACGTGGCCAAGCAACGAGGGAAGAACCGCATCGCCAGCACGATCGTCACCCCGCCTTCCGACGGACCTGCCTGATCCGCGCCGCCCCGGATCGTCGGCATCACGCCGGCCGCGACGGGGGGTTACCTTGGAAGGACGGTCACACACATGAGAGCCACCACACACGGCACACACGGGAGAGTCGCATGTCAGTCGCAAAGGTCAGCGAGATTCAGGCCAGCTCCAAGAAGAGCTTCGAGGACGCGATCCAAACCGGTATCGCTCGCGCCGGCAAGACGATCCGCAACATCAGCGGTGGGTGGGTGAAGAGCCAGCAGGTGGTCGTGGAGGCCGGAAAGGTGACGGAGTACCGCGTGCTCATCAAGATCACGTTCGTGCTGGACTGACCCGCGCCGGCCGCCGCGCGCAGGAGACGTCCGTGGACCCGCGGCTGCGCCCCGTCGGGTGGCTCTACGAGCTGAACACCCGCCTCGTGCGCCGCTGCCTCGAGGACCTCAGTGAGGCGGACGCCCACTACCGGCCGGAGGGTCGTGGCAACACCATCGCCTTTCTGGTCGCGCATCTCACCGACGCGCGCCATTTCGCGGCGACGATCCTCGGCCGGCCACGGGACAACCCCCTGTCTCCGACACTCGACCAGGCCCGCAGCATCGACGACGTTCGTGCGCTGCCGCCGCTGGCGGAGCTGCTGGGTTACTGGAACGGCGTGGCCAGCCACCTCGCCGGCTGCTTGGACACCGCGGATGCGGCGAGGCTCGACGGACGAGTGGCCCACTCCTTCCCCATCGCGGATCGCACGGCCCTCGGCGGTCTCGCATTCCTCGTGCAGCACGAGTCCTACCACGTGGGTCAGATCGCCTACCTGCGCCGTCTCCTGGGGCATCCGCCCATGCGGTATCCGGCGGGCGACGATGCGCATGGTCGCTAGCGTCCCAGGGGGGTGACCCCCACACGCAGCGGCGTGACACCGGGAGGCAGCGTGACCGCTCCGGCCACGTGCAGGCAGAACTCCGGGGTTGGCCCCAGCACCATCCGTCGCATCCACACGGCGAACGGCCTGCCGGCCACCGTGCGCTCGAGGTTCGGAAGGAAGTCGGCGTACCCCACCCCGACCGGTTTCCCGAACCAGCGGGCGGAGTCGGCCAGCGGCAGTGGCGCGCCGGCGCGCAGCTGATAGAGCCCCGCGGTTCCCCCAGCGGCGAGCCGCGCGGCGCCATCGTGCGCTTCCTGACGGCGTCCCGACACCGCGGCGACATCGAGCGGGTCGAGAGCCGCCGAGCCGTCGAGGAGATACCAGTCCTCGTAGCCGATCGGCCCCGGCACCCACGGGGCCCCTGTGACCTGATGCGTCCACGAGCGGAGAAATCCCGCCGGCGGCGCCTGCGCCAACGCCGCGTGGAACCGTCGCAATGCCTGCTCGTAGTCGGCCGGGGCCACCTGCGGCAGACTCCAGTGCCAGAAGACGTAGGCCAGCATCGTGCGCTCCGGGGGATAGGTCCCCAACGTAGCGCCGGCCGCGGGCTCGTGCACGCCCGCTTGCCCGCCCGTCGGCCGGAGGCGAGCTTAGTGGGACCGATGACCCTCGATGGGATTCGCCGCGTGCTCCTCCGCGACCTCGCGTCGCTCGCCGCCCAACTCGCGGCCTACCCCGACGACGCGAGCCTGTGGCGTGAGGCGCCCGGCATCAGCAACCCCGGCGGCACCCTCGCCCTCCATCTCGCGGGCAATCTGCGCCACTTCGTGGGCGCGCAACTGGGAGGCACGGCCTACGTGCGAGACCGGGAGGCCGAGTTCGCGCGGCGAACCCGCTCCCGCGCGGACCTCGTGGCGGAGGTCGCCGCCGCGCGGGCCGACGTGGAGGACACGCTCCGCCGGCTCGCGCCGGACGACCTGGCCCGCGCGTTCCCCATCCCGATCGGTGGCGCGACCCTCGCCACGGAACAGGTGCTGGTGCACCTCGCCGGACATCTCGCCTATCACCTGGGACAGCTCGACTATCACCGTCGGTTGGTGACGGGCGGGGGGAGCGTGCCCGGCATGCAGTCGCCGAGCGCCCTGGCCGACGGCGGCTGAGGCAGCCGGCCGGCGCGCCTCAGGCAGCCAAGTCGGGGAGGTGCGTGCGCCACCAGCGCTTCGCGTCGTGGGACGTCCAGCGGTCCTCGCCGGCGGCGACCTCGAGGGCGGCCATGAGGTCGTCCGCCGTGGCAAACCGGTCCGCAGGGTTCTTCGCGAGACAGCGCATGACGATCGCCTCGAACGGCCCGGGGATTCCAACCTCGGAGCGGCGGGACGGCGGATCCGGGGTTTCGTGGGCGTGGGCGAGCATGACCCGCATCGGGCTCGACGCCCGGAACACGTTCGCGCCAGTCACGAGCCAATAGCCGAGGCACCCGAGCGCGTAGATGTCGGCGCGCGCATCGATCCGTGGCTCACCCAACGCAATCTCGGGCGCCATGAAGGCCGGCGTGCCCGTGGCGACGTTCTGGGCCGTGAGAGTCGGGTCCTTCGCTTCGACCCGTTTCACGAGTCCGAAGTCGAGCACCTTGACGAAATCGTGCTCGTGGCCGACCCGGCACAGGAACAGGTTGCCCGGCTTGATGTCGCGATGCACCAATCCCTGCGCGTGCGCCTCCGCGAGCGACGCGCACGCCTGCCGCAGGAGGTGGGCGGCGCGCGGCGCGGGCATCGGTCCGAACCGCTGGACGAGCACATCGAGATCCAGCCCGCGGAGCAGTTCCATCACGTAGTAGAACGTGCCGTCTTCCGTCACGCCGAAATCGAACAGCTGCACGGTATGCGGCGAGGAGAGGGCCGCCGTCGCTTTCGCCTCGCGCTCGAAGCGTTTCACCAGCGTGGCTCGCTCACCGGGCGAGCTGCCGAGCGATTCCGGATGGATCAGCTTGATCGCCGCCGGCCGTGCCAGCATGCGATGTTCCGCCCGCCACACTTCGCCCATCCCGCCCTCGCCGAGCCGTTCCACCAGTTGGTAGCTGCCCATGCGCCGGGCCTTGGCCACCTCGTGTCCCCAGCCGATCACGATCGTGCCGGCGGCCCACGCGATGCCCACGCAGACGTAGTTCGGGAGCGAGAATTGGATCAGGGCGCCGAGCGCCGGGATCTCGACCCCGCGCGCGGCCAGAATGCCGAAGAAGACCGGGCGCACCGAGGCGGCAGCCAGCGCGGCAACGAGTGCCTTGCGGGGCGGGGCCGGCACGATGAGCGGGAAGATGACGATCCAGACCGTGGTCCAGGAGATGCCGTTGGGCACCACGGCAGCCCCCTGCCACCAGTACAGCAGTCCGTGCTCGATGCCGATGGCCCCCGCGACCTCGTACACGAGGCCGAGGTGCATGACGGTGTGCGGATCGAGGCTCGTCCGGCGAACCCACACGGCCAGCAGGAGCGACCCGACCACCGCGCCGATCGCCAGGGGTAGCCCGTCCCAGGCGTGCGCCGGCGGGGCCAGCAGCATCCACGGCACGTAGGCAAACACGTAGCCGACGCCGTAGATCGTGGCCGCGGTGCTCAGCCGGCTGGCCGCCCGCTCGACCAGCTCACTCGGGAGCGTGACCGGGCCGGCACCGCCCGACGGCCGCCCCGGCTTCTCGACGTAGGTCTCCGGCATCGGCACGTATCTAGCAGTCACTGGAGGACCCCGCAACTCCTGAAGTTCCGGAGTCCCGACCGAAGCGATCGCCTTCCCCCCAGGTTGCGGCGGCCATGGCCGTCGGAGCCTCCATGTCTGCGACGTGCCTGTCCCGAGCGCGCGCCACCGTCTACGGATCATCTTCGGGCACACGACGCCGTGTGGTTGCGGGCGGTGCGCCACAGCCGCCCGGAAGAGCACCATGTTCGTGGCAGCCGTGCTCACGCTCGTCGTGATCGCGGGCTCGCTCATGTATCTCGTGGAGGGGGCGGCCAACGGATTCACCAGCATCCCGCGCAAGGTCTACCGGGCCAGCGTGACCCTGACGACGGTGGGCTACGGCGACATCGCGCCCCAGACCAACGTGGGGCAGGCCCCCGCGGCCGTGCCACGTGCGGGCTTCCCGACCAGAACGCCAACGCACGGCACTGCAAGCGGAGTGGCACCCGGTTGGCGTACACGCTGATGCCCGAATCCGACGCCGGGGGCGTCGCCTGAGTCGCGGGGGGCTCAGATCTCCCAGTTGGAGAAGACGATCTCGTCGCCCGGCGGGGTCGCCTCCGGGAACCCGACGAGCGTCATGCGGAGATCGGTCCAGCGCACGTCGTAGCGGCGGGCCATGAGCGCTTCATAGGCGTGCGCGTAACGCGCCTGACAGCGCACGGCGACGCGCCGGAGGCGGAGCCGCGCCGCGGCGGTTTCCGCCGCCCGCAGCAGGTCTTCGAACGCACTGCGCGACGCCGCGAACAGCTTGAGCACGCGCAGCTCGTCGGCGGCGCGCGCGTCGGCCAGGGCCGCGGAATGCCATAAGGCGAATCCTTCGATCGCGCCGCCGCGCTCCAGCACCACCGTGTCACCGATCCCGAGCTCGTGGGTCAGTTCGAGCTCGCGGGTGAAGTCGTAGCCGGGCGCGGCGCGTTCGAGGCGGGCCTGACAGCGGGCAACCAGATCGGCCCGTTCGTCGGGCGGCAGGTCGCCAAGCCGAACGCCGAAGCGCCGCGGCGCCTTGTCGCTCACGTCGCCGCCCAGCGTGACGGTGAGGTGGCCCGGCAGGAACCCGAGCCGGCTGTAGAACCCGATATTGTCCACGGTGCGCGGCATGGTCTCGAGCCCGAGCGTGGTGACCCCGGCCGCCTTGAGCCAGTCAATCGCGGCCTCCACGATGGCCCGTCCCACACCGAGCCCCTGGCGATCGGGCCGCGTGGCGAGCGGCCCCATCCACCCTTCCGTACCGGAGTGATGCGCAATGTTGAACGCGATCAACGTCTCCTGCTCGTCGCGCCAGATCATCGCGCCCGTGCCCGCGTCGCGCAGCGCATAAGTCCAGACGGCGGGATTGAGCGGCGGCACCCGCACGCCCACCAGCCCATCCCGCCGGTAGCGGTCGGTGAACGCCTCCGCGAAGAGCCGGTTCAGCTCTCCGATCTCCGCTTCCCGGGCCGGGTAGGGTCCCGTGATCCGGCCGTCAGGCTGCCACATCTTCATCGACGTCTCCCGGCGCCTCCTGAACGATCGCGGCGCCCGAACCAGCGTCGAGCGCCACCCGCAGGACCCGATCCACGCTGTCCCGCACCGACTCGATGTGCGTAATGAGTATCACCTGGGGGAACCGGTCGGCCAGTCGGCGCAGGAGCGCCACGACGTGTTCGCGCCGGCGTTCATCGAGGCTGCCGAAGATCTCGTCGAGCACGAGGAGCGACAGGGGCTGGCCGGCCCGCTCCGCCACGAGTTGGCTGATGGCAAGGCGCAGGACAAGGTTCGCGATGTCCTCCTCCCCGCCCGAGATGACGGGGTTGGGCTCGCCTTCCTCGAGCAGGAGGACGCGGTATTGCTCGTCCAGCTCCAGGTCGTGATACCGGCCGTCGGTGAGATCGGACATGAACCGCGACGCGACCTCCGCCAGCTCGGGTCGGAGCTGGGCGTTGAGCTCCCCCCGCAAGTCCCCCAGCGCCTCGTCCAGCGCCTCGTGGGCCCGGAGTTCGACCCGGACGGCGTCGGCCCGTCTGGCGCGCGTCTCCCGCTCCGCAATGCGCTTCACGACGGCCTGGAGCGCCGCCTCCGCGGCCTTGGCATCGGCGCGCCGCGTGTGCACGGTGATCTCCGCGTCGCGCACCGCCTGCTCGGCCGCCTCGTAGGCGCTGCGCGTCGCGGCATAGCGCGCTTCGTCGAACCCCAACTCGGCGATCTGTCCCGACAGGGCGGCGAGCCGCGCCTCGCTGCCGGAGAGCGAGCGCTCCGCCGCCTCCGCCTCGCGCACGAGTTGCTCGGCCCGAGCCGCTTTCACCCGCTGTGCCGCGGCGCGCGCCACGAGCGGCTCCCGCGCACGCAACAGGTCGCGCACGGTGTCGTGCCGCTCGGCATCGTACTGCTGGGGCAGGGCCGCCAGCGTCCGCTCCAACTCGGCGAGCCGCTCCTGCGTGCGGGCGTGCTCCCGATCGACCTCGGCCGCTTCCGCCGCCCGGGCGCGCGCCTGTGCCAGCGCCGTCGTCGCGGCTTCCAGCGCCGCCCGCGCCTCCGCCACCCGCCGCCGGGCGTCCACCACTCCTTCCGGTTCCGCTGCCAGCTGCTCGTGGCGCTGACGGAAGAACCGGCCGTTCAGCTCGATCTCCTCCAGCTGACTCTGCAGGGCGGCCACGACCGTATCGTATTCCTCCGCGAGCGCGCGGCGACACGTGGGGCATTCGCCGTCCGGGCCGGCCGTCCGCACATGCTCGAGGTGCTCCTGCACATCCTTGTACTGCTCCCGCATCGCGTCGAGCTTAGTTTCGACGTCCTGCCGCGTGCGCACCCACTCGGTATGCGCCCGCTCTTCCTGCTCCTCGCGGGCAGCCAGCTCGGCGCGACCCGCGCCCGACGCCCGCTCCGCGCCCGCCACCGCCTCCGCCACGTCGCCGAGCGCGTGGCGCCGCTCGGTCAGTCGGGTCAGCTGTTCGCGCCGTTCGGCCAATTGGCCCGTCAGCTGCCGCCGTTGCCCGGCCGCCTTCGCGTCGGTGTCGAGCCGCGCGAGCTCCGTTCGGAGCGGCTCCACGTCCCCCAACTGCGGCTCCAACTCCCGCAGGACAGTCTGCGCCCCCAGGGCGTCCGCCAGCTCCTTGTCCAGTCGCTCGAAGTCCCGACGCGCCTCCTCGACCTCCTTCTCCGCCACCCGGCGGTCACCGTCGAGGGCCAGCGCGCGCTCGCGGACCTGTACCATGGCGGTCCATGCCGGGCCCTCGGCGGCACACCGCTGTTCCGCCGCTCCGAGCCGCGTCTCGGCCTCCGCCACGAGCGCCGCGGCCTCGTCGCGCCGCGCCGCCGCCTCCGCCCGCTCCTCAGCCAACGCCTCGGGATCGGCGAGGCCCATCTCGAGCCCCTGCAATTCACCCTTGAGCCCGCCCCGCTGCGCCCGCAGCCGTTCCTGCGCCACGCGGAGGCGCTCGTACCCCATGAGCTGAGACAAGAAGCGGCCCCGGTCGGCCGGTCCGAGGCTGGCCATCACGGCCAGCTCCTTCTGTCCCGTGAAGTAGGTGCTGAAGAATTCCTCGCGGCTCATGCCGAGCACGCGCTGCACGCGAGTGGTCACCTGCTGCGCGCTGTTCGCGACCGCGGTGTCGCCGCGATCGAGGTAAAGTTCCGCGCCGTACAGCGTCCGCACCACGCGGTACTCGTGCGGCCCCAGCGCGAACTCCACCTCGACGCGCACCGGTGAGCGGGCCGGCGCGCGGTTGAACCGGATGGAGTCGCGCCCGCCTCGGGCGGCCGGAGAGCCGTAGAAGGCCCAGGCGATGGCCTCGAGCAGCGTGCTCTTCCCCGCCCCGTTCGGGCCGATGATCCCCGTGATGCCGGGACCGAATTCGATCTCGGTGGCGGCGTGCTGCCGGAAATTGGTGAGCCGCACGCGGTGGAGCCGCACGTTACGCGTCCCCCGATTCCGCTTCCGCCATGTACTGCTCGCCGAGCGCGAGCAACCGCTCGCGGGCGACCCCCGGCGGCAAGTCGCGCGCGCGCAGGTACTCGTCCACGATCTCCGGCAGCGAGCGCCGCCGCGTCGCCGGGCCGAGGCCCGGCTCGCGGCTCGCCTCGGGACGTCGCAGATCGAGCCGGTAGTGGAGGGCCCGCGTCTTGAGCGCGCGGATCGCGGCGTGATCCAGATCGCGGGCCGTGATGCGCGGGACATTATGCACGACCTGCCGCACGATCTGGTCGTCGATCCCGTCGGGCACCGCGGCCACCGCGTCGGCGATCGCCCGGTTCAGATCGGCGGCGGCGCGCCCCGTGCCCTCGATCGGGTCCAGATCGATCACCCGGCGCGCGGGCGGGAGCGGACGGAACCGTACGGTCAGGCGCGCCCCGACCTCCACCAGCAGCCACCCTTTCTCGCCCGCCCGGCGAGCGGCCCCGCGCTCGCGGGATTCGCTCCACGGGTTCGTCGTCACGTACTCGGGGGCGCCGGCGTACCAGACGTTGCGATCCACCTGTGTGACCACGTGGTAGTGGCCGAGCGCCACGTAGTCGAAGGCGTCGGGCCGGAGGTCCGTGCGCCGGATGGGCTGGCCGCCGTAGCCCACCGCGGCCGCGGCTTCGTAGGGCAGCACGCCCTCGACCTCGCGATGCGTCACGAGCACGTTCCGGCGGATGCCGGGTTCGCGGTCCACCGAGGGTCGCGGGAGCATGCTCCAGGCGAGGTTCGGCACGCAGAGCACCGCCAGCTCCAAGGCGTCGAACACCAGGCGTTGCGGCTCGTGCGCCACCACGTGGACGCCGTCCACCGCCTCGAACAGGCGGAGAATCGTGCCCGTTTCGCTCGACCGGGGAGTATCGTGATTGCCCGCCACGATC
The DNA here is from genome assembly GCA_029862925.1 of Gemmatimonadota bacterium. Classification (GTDB taxonomy): domain Bacteria; phylum Gemmatimonadota; class Gemmatimonadetes; order Gemmatimonadales; family GWC2-71-9; genus JAOTWJ01. Next base: position 15,452 of record JAOTWJ010000030.1, on the reverse strand, counting down.
ACGATCGGCGCGTCAGGAAGCCGGACGCGGAACTGGCGCAGCCGATGGAACGAATCGAGGATCGCCGCATTCGTGGGACGGACAGAGTGGAACAGGTCGCCGGCGATGAGGACGATGTCGGGCCGCTGCTCGACGACGTCGTCGAGCAGCCGCCGGAACGCGAGCGCGACATCCGCCTCGCGCTGGTTGATCCCCTGCGGGGTCTGCCGGGTGTACTGGCGGAAGCCGAGGTGGAGATCGGCGAGGTGAGCGAGCTTCACGCGCTACGGACGGAGCTGATGGAGGATCGTGGTATCCCATCCGGCCCGCGCGTCGACCGCGCCGGTCGGAGTCCGGGCCCGGATCGTCCCCTCGACGCGGAGCCGGGTGGCCCCGCCCACGAAGGCGTTCCACGCGCGGGACCACACGAGTCGGCCGGCGGCGCCGCCGGACAGCGTGACGACCTGGTTCCCGTCCTCGCTCTCGCGCCCCACCGTGCGCGGCGTCATCGGGGCCCGGAAATGGAAGTACACCAGTTCGTCGCCGCCTTCCGCCACCGCGCTGTCGAGCGTGAGCGACAGGTCGGCAAACGCCGTCTCGTCGAGCGCGATCCCGGTTTCGAGCCCGGCGTGCGCCCGGGCGTAGACACGACCGCCGCTGGCGAACGTCGTCCCCGCCGGAACCGGATTCACCGGGAACGCAAACCCGAGGCCGGCCACCCCCGCCCCGAGGAGCCGCAGCACCTCACCATCCGTGGGACCGGTCGTCCGGATGCCGGTCACCTCGAAGCGGTCGGAGATCACGGCCCGGGCGGCGCGTCCCACCATACCCGTGTCCACCGCGTCCACCCAGGCCGCGCCTTCGCTGCGTCGCCGCGCGCGCACGGAATCCACCACCACCTCGACGAGCCACCCACCCGGCGCGACATCGAGCACGCGCTGGGTGGCGTTGACGCGCGTCTCCGTGATGACCGTCGCGCCGTCGGGCACGGCGGGGAACCCGGTCAGCGACGTGGTCGTCCGGATCTCGGTCAGCAGGCGCGCCGTCGCCCCCGGCGTCGGGGCGTAGCGCAGGGTCACCCCATCCTGCGCCGGAGCGGCGCGGGCCACGAGCAGCACGGCCAGGACCAGCAGGTTACGGGGCATACGGATCCTCCACCGTTCGGAGGGGCGCGACATCGGCGCCGGGCGCCGGGTCGCCGATCGTCTGCCGGCGCACGGCGGGTCCCAGCCGGGCGGCGAAGAACGCGAGCACGTCGTGCGGCCGGGCCCGGCGCGTCGCCAGCAGCGCGCGCCGCACGTCGTCTTCGCGGCGGTCCGCGATGAGGTCTTTCACGCGCGCGGCCGGGACGCGCCGGTCGAGCGCCGCGAGCTGGCGGACCACCGCATCGTCGAACGCCACGTCCGGCACCGGCGGGAACTGCTCCACGCCCTGCCGGCCCTGGAGTGACGCCGGCCGCGGGAAGCGGACGAACACCGGCTGCGTGAAGTGCGGGTGGCGGACCATGAGCTCGCCCTTGGGCAGGGTCGCGAGCTTGATCTTGGTGGCGGGCGAAAGAATCTGGTAGCCGGGCGTCGCCAACTCGTCCATGTCCATCCGGCCGTAGACGGTCGTCCCCGCATTTCCCACCACGCGCCGGTGCACCTGCGAGCGGAACTGCTGGGCCCCGAACAGCACGAGCCCGAGATACCGGCCGCGCTCGGACAGGTCCAGGAGCATCTTGCGCACGTACGTCTCGGGCCCGTCGGCCGGCGCGTATTTGTTCAGCTCGTCCACGAAGGCGACCACGTGTTCGACGCCCAGGTCGCGCCGCTCCAGGTGCTCGCGGAGTTTGGAGACCACGCGGGTAAAGACCAGATCCTGCCCCAGCTGATCCACCCCAGCCACGTCCACCACGTAGACCGTCCGGTCCTCGAACGCGCCGAAGGGCAGGTCGTTGCCGTCGGCGTCATCGGTGACGAGACCCTTGCAACGGGTCGAGATGTTCATGAGCCGGTTGCGGACCTTGCGAATCGTCGCCACGTGGTGGGTGCGCCACATGTCCCGACCACCCGCGGCCTCGAGACCGTCGAAGATCGCGCGGAACAGCCGCTCCAGATCACCGAAGCTCTCCACCGCGTGACGCCCGCCCCACTCGTCGATGAACGGCTTGCCGACCACGCGGTCGGCGAGGAAGTCGAGGAACGCGTCCGCCTTGGCGTCGATGTCGTCGCGGTTGAGCAGGACCTCGCTGTAGTCCAGCACTTCGCGCAGGCCCCACACGAGCGGCTCGACCGATCCCGCGAGCGCCGGATGCGTGCGCAGGGTGTTCAGGTTCACGCCGTCCGCCTTGTACGGCGCGTAGAAGCGCACCCGGTCGAACGGCTCCGGCGCCACGTCGAGCGCCGCGTACATCTCGAGATCCTGCGGCGTGAGGGCCGCCGGCCGGTCGAGGAACCCGAGGTCCGGACCCTTCACGTTGAAGCAGACGGCGGCGATGCGTCCCTTCCCCCGCGGGAAATGCTGGAAGACCGCCGACAGGAGGAACAGCACGGCGCTGGTCTTGGTGGCGAGCCCGGATACCCCGTTGATGTTGAGGTGGGCCGACTCCGGGCCCAGCAGGAAGTCGGGATCCAGCCAGACCGGCGCGCGCGTGCCGCCGGCCGCATAGAGCCCGACCGGAATGGCGCTGCGGGGCTCGCTCTGGGCGTACGCGTCCATGCGCAGGGCGAGGGTCACGTCGGCCGGGGTCGCGAGCCGCACGCGGGCGAGCGGCACGGGCTGGAGCGGCTCTTCTGGTTCCTGGCGCAGCACCGCGGCGGTCCACAACCGGATCTCCGCCCGGCGCGTGGGGGGGGCGGCGGCGCCGGGGTCGCCTTCGGCGCCGATCACCTCGTGCAGCGGGGTCACGAGATCCGAATAGGCGCGCGCGTCGAGCACCACGCCGAAGACGGTCCGGTCCTCCCCGTCCACCCGCACGATCGCTCCGATGCCGATCGGCGTGGCGGTCGGCGTCCAGAAATGGAACTGGTGCGGGCTCGCCGGCAACGTCTCGGTCGCGACGACGCGGCCGATCACGGGAACGGAGTCGCGGGTCAGTGCCACCCTCCAGCCTCGGCGCGCATGTACATCTCGACGTGGTGCATCGGGTAGAGCAGCCGCTCCCACCGCGGGTCGCGGTCCGCGACCGGCGACCGCTCGGCCAGCAGCCAGCGGCTCACGTCGTCCGCGCTGTCGAGCGCGCCACGCGCCGTGAGTCGTTCGACACGCGCCAGCCCGTGAAGCAGGTCCTCCTCGGACCAGGGCCACAGTCTAAGGTACCACGAGGTCGCCTCCACGCCTCCGGCGCCCCGCCGCACGAAGGCGCTGGACCGGCTCCCGGCCGGCAGGGTCAGCGCGGCCTCGAGGTCGGTCGCCTCGAGAAACTGCGTCTCGTGGCTCTTGACGACGCCGATGGCCCGGTCCGCCCCGCGCACGGCCGCGAGCCCGGTCACACCCCCGTCGACCACCAACCACGCGTCCGGTCGCGCCGCGAGAAACCGCGCCGCGGCGTCTGCCTCGCACCGGTCCCGGCGCTGCTCGATCACCTGCACGGCGGCCCACCGATCCAGCAGCGGATGGGGACGGGGGCCGGGATCGCTCTCCTGAATCGGGAGTCCGACGTCGGTCAGGGCCTCCCACTGGTCCGTGGTCAGGCGGTCGCGCGGGACGGTCAGGAATTCCTCGACACTTCGGGCGGCGCAGCGCAGCGCTCCCCCGTGGCGCTCCAGCGCGGCCGCCGCCACCTGGGCCCGCACGACCGGGGTCACCCCAAAATGGCCTTCGACGGCGAACCGCTGAATGCCGTCGACGAACCCCATCCCCTCCGGCCCCGTCACGGGCTCGCCGACGGGAATGGCGCGCACGTCCCGCCCCTCCACGACCCGGGCCTCGGCGAACGGGCGGCCGCCCGGCTGACGCGCGGCCTCGCGCGCGAGGCCGCGGGCCATGCTCCCGCCGGCACGAGCGAGCGCCCGCCGGACCTGCCCCCGGACGCTCACGGTCGGGTCCGGACCGCCGCCAGCAGCCCGTCCCGCACGGGGATCACCGCCGCCACCAGCCGTGGATCGGCAGCCACAAGCGCGTTGAACGCGCGCATCCCGCGTACATCCCCGTCGGACGCCGAGGGGTCCGCCACGCGGCCGTCCAGGTGCGTGTTGTCACACAGTAGCAGCCCGCCGACGCGGAGCAGACGCAGGGCCTCCGCGAGATACCTGGGCAGCGGCTCCTTGTCGGCGTCGAGGAACACGGCATCGTAGGGGCCCGCGAGGGTCTGCATCGTGTCGAGCGCGTCGCCCACGCGCAACTCGATCCGATCCGCGACGCCGGCCCGGGCGAACGCCGTGCGGGCCACGGCCGCGTGTTTCTCACTTCCGTCGATCGTGATCAGCCGCCCGTCCGCCGGAAGGGCACGCGCCATCCACACACCCGAGTACCCGCCCAACGTCCCCACCTCGAGCACGCGGCGCGCCCCGATGGCGCGCAGCAGCAGATGCAGGATGGCGCCTTCGGACGGCGAGACGTGGATCGTGGGCAGGTCCGCCGGACCGTGTGCGTCACGGATCGCGCGGAGCGCATCGTCCTCGCGGGCGAACAGGTCGGCGATGTACCGCGCGAGCCGCTCGTCCGCCGCTTCGCTCATCCCGCGCCTGGGAACGGTGGCAGATCGAGCAACCACAGCCCGACCACGCGGTCGTGGGCATCGAGCTCGACGAGCACGTTGGACGCGACACGCACCGTGCGCGCACGCGGCCCGCCGAACGTGAGGTGCACCAGCGTCTCGTTGGGGGGGGTGGCCACGGCGATCGGCGCGTCCATCTCGACGAGCGTGGCCGAGGGCTCCGGCGGCAGCAGGACCACGCGTCCCGGCACCGCGTCGTGCGGCGCCACGAGGCGTTGCGGCCGTTCCGGGTCCGGCCAGACCACGACCTCCACGCCGCTGAGCACCCCGCCCTCCGCCTCGAGCAGGAGCACCGCGCCCTCCGGGCTCTCGAGCTCCACCGACCCGGTGAACCCCCCGCGGCTCGCGGCGACCGCGCACCGTCCGGCGAGGATTTCGGTCTCGGCATCCCAGTGAAAATCGAACGCCGGCAGCAGCTCGTCGGCCGGTCGGATCTCGGCACGTACGGTCATCTCGCGACTCCTACGCCCCCGCCATGAAGCGGCCCATCCGGTCCAGCGCGTTCTGCAGGCTCGCCTCCGAGGCGGCGTAGCTCAAACGCACCCAGCGCGGATCGCCAAACGCATCGCCGGGCACGAGGGCGATCCCCTCCCGGTCGATCAGCAGTTCACAGAACTTGGCCGCGCTCGTCAGATCCCCGGAAAACAGATGGTCCACGCGGAAGAAAAAGTAGAACGCGCCCACCGGGTCCACGAACTCCACGCCCGGCAGGTGCTTCCGGAAATACGACTCCACCAGGTCGCGGCGGGCACGGAACGCATCGACCATGCGCGCCACCTCCTGCTCCAGACGGTCGTCGCCGAACGCCGCGACCGCCGCCCACTGGGACATGTGCGACGCCCCGCTGGTCGTGTGCGACTGCAGGCCGGCCATGGCCTTGGCCACCGGCTGCGGGGCGAGCGCCAACCCGATCCGCCATCCCGTCATGGCGTAGGCCTTGCTCGCGCCCGAGACCATCACCACCTGGCTCAGCAACTCGTCCGGCAGATCGAGCACCGACGGCGCCGGTCCGGTGCCGTAGTGAATTCGCCGATAGATCTCGTCGGCAATCAGCCACAGCTCGTGCCGGCGGGCCCACTCGGCAATCGCGCGCAACTCGGCCTTCGTGTACACGGCGCCCGTCGGGTTGCACGGCGAGCACAGGATCACGCCGCGGGTGAGCGAGTCGCGCGCCCGCTCGAGATCCTCGACGCCCACCTTGAGACTCCACTCCACCGCCCCCGGCACGACCACCGGCTCCGCCCGCGCAAACCGCACCATCTGCGGATACGACACCCAGTACGGTGCCGGGATCAACACGCGATCGGTCGGCCCAAACAGGGCGAAGATGGCGTTGAAGAGCGACTGCTTGGCTCCGGTCGACACGACCAGGTTGTCGGCGTTGACGGGGCGACCGCCGGAGAGTAGCGAGAAGTGCCGCGCGGCCGCGGCCCGCAGCTCGAGCAGGCCGTGGTTGGGGGGATAGTGCGTCTTGCCCTGTTGGATGGCGCGGATGCCGGCTTCGGCCACGAGCCGCGGGGTATCGAAGTCGGGCTCCCCCGCCGACAAATCGATCACGTCCTCGCCGGTGGCCCGTTTCTGCTGCGCGGCCTGACTGATCGCGAGGGTCTCGGACGGCTTCAGGTGCTCGAGGTTCTTCGACAGTCTCATGGGCGCAGGGCTCCGTACCGTCGCAGGATGGCGAGCGTCGTGTCGAGCGGCAGAGCCTCCACGCGACCCCGCGGCCCGCGCACCGCCGTCGCGAGAAACAACGAATTATACACGGCCTCCTCGCTCGCCTCGATCACCGCCTGAAACAGCGGGCTCATCGCCTCGTTGGCGAGCGGCCCGCGCGCGGCGAGCTGGGCCACCGGAACCGTGGCGAACGCGATCACGTAGTCGCCCGATCCGTTGCTCATGCTGCTGCCGGTGCGCGCGAGGCCGGCCAGCGCGCGTCGCCCGAGCCGCTCGAGGTTCCGCGCGTCGAGCGGCGCGTCGGTCGCGACCACGATCATCACCGACCCGTCGGCGGCGGACGGCACGGCGGGTACGGCGGCGCGCGGGGCCGCGGGATCGAGCTCGGGTTTGAGGTAGTGCCGTCCCAGCTCACGGCCCACGGGCGCGCCGTTGATGGTCAGCACGCCGCCGAAGTTCGTCTGGACCAGAACGCCCACCGTCCAGCCGCCCAGCGCGTCGGGCAGCCGGCGACTCGCGGTCCCGATCCCGCCCTTCCAGCCGAACGCCACGGTGCCGCGTCCCGCCCCGACGCTCCCCTGCGCCACCGCCCCGGTATCGGCGGCCGCGAGCGCGCGCCGGACGTCCGCCGACGCGACGGCACGACGGCGGATGTCGCTCAGGAACCCGTCATTCGTCTCACCCACCACGACGTTCACCGACCGGACCTCCTCGTTGCCCGGCAACGCGAGCAGCCAGTCGAGCGCCCCGTCCCAGACCCGGGGGACGCAGAGCGTGCAGGTGAGCAGCACGGGGGACTCGAGCTCGCCGAGTTCCCGCACCTGTGTGCTCCCCGCAAGCTTCCCGAATCCGTTTCCCACGACGATGGCGGCCGGCACCTTCACCTGCACCGGGTTGCCGCCGTGCGGCAGGATCACCGTGACCCCGGTGTTGAGCGAATCGCCGGAGGCGATCGTCGCGTGTCCCACGCGGACGCCCGCGACATCGGTGATGGCGTTGCGCGGCCCCGGCGGTAGGATCCCCACGACCACGCCCAGGGCCCGCGCAGAGGCTCGCGGCGCGCCCTCTTGCGCCGTAGCCGGCGCGACGACCGCGCCCGTCAGGGCGAGCGCAAGCCAAGGCGCGCGTCGCCGCATCCAGAGGCTCCTTGGTTTCGACGTGGGATGCTCACGGCACCGGGACGGGCGGCGCGCGGCCGCGACCCGCCCGTTGCGTGCAAGTCCTGGCGAAGGTAGCATCCCATCGCGGTCGCTGCTACCGCCGTTTCTTTGACAATCGAGGGTGCCGTGTCCTGGGAATTCGACCCGCCGTTCGACGCCGCGCACCGCGCGGCGCTCGAGGCCGGAAAGCCGCTGCTCTACGTGTGTCCACCCGCCGGGTGGGCGCTCGTGCCGCTGCTCGCCCGTCTGCCCGCGCCCCGGGGCGACGGACCGACGGTGCTGGTGCTCGCGCCGGACTCGCCGGACGTCGCCGACGTGGGGGCGGCGGTGCGCAGCCAGGACGCCCTGCAGCCGTCCCACGCGGTCACCGGCGGCGCGCGGACGGATCGGCTGCTGCGTACCACGCCGTTCCACACCCTCGTGGCGACCCCGGCCGATGTCCTGCAGCTCGCCCGCCGCGCCGTCCTCAAGCTCGATCAGATCCGGCACCTCGTGGTCGCCTGGCCGGAAGTGATGGCCACGCTGGGTCATGACACCACCCTCGAGACCGTGCTGGCCGAGACCCGGGAGGCCCAGCGGCTCATCGTCACGACCGACGAACGGCACGACGCGCTGCACGACTTCCTCACGCGCCATGCCCACCGCGCCCCCACCCTCATCGCGGCCGCGCCCCCCGCCGCGCCCACGCTCACCGCGCGCTACGCGGTGGTCGAGGAGAGCCGACGCGGGCACGCCGTACGGGAGCTGCTGGACCAGGTGAATCCCGAGCGCGCGTTCGTGTGGGATCCGGTGCCGGGACGCGCCGACCGGTGGGCGGCCCTGGCCGCCGATCCGACCGTGCGCGTCGGGAGCGATCCGGGGGACGACCCCGTCGCGCTCGCGATCGCCACCGACCTGGTCTCCGCCGCCGCCCTCAGCGCCTTGGCGGCCGCCGCCGCCGACGTCATCGTCCTGGTCCGGGCCGGACAGCAGCCCTACTTCGAGCGGCTCGTCAGGACGAGCCGGCCGTTCCGTCTGCCGTCCGAAGCCGACCGCGCGCGCGATCGAGCGCTGGAGCTGCGGAGCCGAGTGCGCGCCCGCCTCGGCGAGGGCGGGCTGGACGGGGAGTTGCTGACCCTCGCGCCGCTGTTCGACGAGCACGATCCCGCGCTCGTCGCCGCGGCCGCGCTCGCGTTGGCGGGACTGGAACCCGAGCCCCGGAGCGAGACCCCGGCGTTCGTCCGGCTGTTCGTGACGGTGGGCAAACGGGACGGGGCGCGGCCCGCCGATCTCGTGGGCGCGCTGCTGAACGAGGTCGGCCTGCCCAAGACGAGTGTCGGCCGAATCGAGATCCGGGACGCGTTTACGTTGATCGAGGTGCGGGCGGAGGACGCCGACCGGGCGGTCCGCGGGCTTACCGGCACGACCGTGCGCGGCCGCCGCGTGACCGCCCGCCCGGAACGACGCTAACGCGTCAGCGCGATGGGTTCAGGGCGTCCTTCAGCCCCTGGCCGGCCTTGAACGCGGGCTGCGAGCTCGCCGCGATCTTGATGGGCGCGCCCGTCTGGGGGTTTCGCCCCGTGCGCGCCGCGCGCGCCCGCGCCTGGAACGTCCCGAAACCCGTGATCTGCACTTTGCGGTCCGCCCGCAGCTCGCGGGCAATGATCCCGCGATCGCCGAACAGCGCGTCCACCGCCTTGGCGGCATCGGTCTTGGCGAGGCTCGCGTCCGCCGCGAGCGCGTCGATCAGTTCAGCCTTGTTCACCGGCGTACTCCTTCCACAATAGGGCCATTGTCGTTCATGGGGCCGTTGTCGTTTCGTGGGTCGATCTGCACTGGAGCAATATCGCCCCCCCCCGACGGGCCGCAAGCCGCTTGTCGTGCGCCCGCCCGTACGGTAACGTAGTGCCCGCGACACGCGAAGGACACACCCGCATGTATCACGGTATCCGCCCCGGTTGGATCGAGGTCATCGCCGGGGTGATGTTCAGCGGTAAGAGCGAGGAGCTGATCCGACGCGTGCGACGCGCCGTGATCGCCCGCAAACGGGTGCAGGCGTTCAAGTCGCACCTCGACGACCGCTACAGCGGCGTCCACCGCATCTCCACGCACGACGGGATCACTGTCGAGGCCACCCCCGTGGACTCGGCCGCGGAGATCTTGCGCCGGGTCCGGCCCGATACCGAAGTCGCCGCGATCGACGAGGCCCAGTTTCTCGACGAGAGCCTCGTGACGGTCGCCGTCACGCTCGCCAACCGCGGCGTCCGCGTGATCGTCGCCGGGATCGACACCGATTTCCGGGGCGAGCCGTTCGGGGCGATGCCCGCCCTCATGGCCGTGGCCGAGCTCGTGGACAAGCTCCACGCCATCTGCGTCGTGTGCGGCGACCCGGCCTGTCGCAATCAGCGCCTGGTGGACGGCCGCCCGGCCGCGTACGACTCGCCTACCATTCTGGTCGGCGGCAGCGAGACGTACGAGGCGCGCTGCCGGCACTGCCATCAGGTGCCCCTCGTGGACGAGCGTCAGGGCCGTTTGTTCGAGACCGCACCGCCTTCGGCCCGCGCGCATCCCCGCGCCCGCTAGCCGCCCGCCTCCCATGCTGAACGTCGCGCTCACCGGCAATGTCGCCGCCGGGAAATCCACGATCACCGGGTGGTTCCGGGAATGGGGCGCGACGGTGATCGACGCCGATGCCCTCGTCCGCGAGGTGCAGCAGCCGGGCTCGCCCGTGCTCACGGCCATCCGCGAGCGCTTCGGCGACCCCATGATCCGGCCCGACGGGACGCTCGACCGCGCCGCGCTGCGGCGCGTCGTGTTCGTCGATCCGGCCGCGCGGGAGGCGTTGAACCGCATCGTGCACCCGGCCGTGCAGACCCGCCGCATGGCCCTCGTCGCGGAGGCGCGCCGCCGCGGCGACCGGATCGTGGTGAACGACATCCCGTTGCTGTTCGAAGTGCTCGATCCGGGCACGTTCGACGTCGTGATCCTCGTGGATGCGCCGGACGCGGTACGGCGCGAGCGTCTGATGCGGTCCCGCGGCCTGCTTGCCGACGAGGCGAATCGGCTCATGGCCGCGCAATGGCCCGCCACCGTCAAACGCGGCCGCAGCGCCATCGTCATCGACAATGACGGCACCGTCGACGACCTCCGCCTTCGCGCGCGCGCCGCGTGGCAACAACTGCTTGACTTGGCCAAGACCGCCGGGTAACCTTCCCGCCGTTCGACGACCTCCCGCGGACGAGTGAGCGATCATGTCCGACATCCCTTCCAGCCTCCATTACACCGAAGATCACGAGTACGTGAGGCTCACCGACGATCCCGAGATCGTCGCCGTGGGCATCACCGACTACGCCCAGGGCGAGCTCGGCGACGTGGTCTACGTCGAGCTGCCGGAGGTTGGCCTGAGCCTCACGCGCATGGACGAGTTCGGCACCATCGAGGCCGTCAAGGCGGTGTCGCCGCTGTATGCGCCGGTCCCGGGCGAGGTCGTCGAAATCAACGAAGCCCTCGAGGGCGATCCCAGCTTGGTCAACAAGGACCCCTATGGCGAGGGCTGGATGATCAAGGTGCGGATTCGCACCCAGGCGGACCTCAAGGAGTTGCTCACCGCGGCCGACTACCAGCAGCACATCGGCGAGTAACGCGCCCCGGCCGTCCGCCTCGACACTGGACGCATGCACGACGCCTCGGGGCCTGCCCCGGGGCGTTGCTACGGAAGGATTCATGTCGCACGACCCCGTCATCGACCCGGTCGACTCGTTTGCCTCCCGCCACCTCGGTCCGCGCCCGGACGACGTGCGCGCCATGCTCGCGACGCTCGGCTACGCCTCGCTCGACGCGCTGACGGATGCCGCCGTCCCGGCGGCCATCCGCCTGGGGCGGCCGCTGCCGCTCCCGTCCGCGCGGAGCGAGCGGCGCGTGTTGGAAGAACTGCGGGCCATCGCGGCCGAGAATCGCGTGTTTCGCTCCTACCTCGGGATGGGCTACGCCGACTGCATCACGCCGTCGGTGATCCAGCGCAACGTGTTGGAGAATCCGGGGTGGTACACGGCGTACACGCCCTATCAGCCGGAGATCGCGCAGGGGCGGCTCGAAGCCCTGCTCAATTTCCAGACGATGGTGGGCGATCTGACCGGCCTGCCCGTGGCGAACGCGTCGCTCCTCGACGAGGGCACCGCCGCGGCGGAGGCCATGGCGATGACCCTCGGCGTCGTGAAGCACGGCGAGCGTCCGGTGTATCTGGTGGACGAACGCTGTCACCCGCAGACCATCGCCGTGGTCCGCACGCGCGGGGAGTGGCGGGGGGTCGAGATCCGGGTCGGCGCCGTGGAGCAATTCGCGTTCGGCGGGGAGGTCATCGGCGCCCTGGTGCAGTACCCGGCGACGGACGGCGAGGTGCGGGATTTCCGGGCGGCGTGCGACGCCGCGCACCGGGCGGGGGCGCTCGTGACCGCCGCCACCGACCTGCTGGCGCTCGCGCTGCTCGTTCCGCCGGGCGAGTGGGGCGCCGACATCGCCGTCGGCAACTCGCAGCGGTTCGGCGTCCCGATGGGCTACGGCGGGCCGCACGCGGCGTTCTTCGCCACGCGCGAGGAGCACAAGCGCCACATTCCGGGACGCATCATCGGGGTCTCCCGGGATGTGGACGGCCGCATGGCGCTGCGCATGGCCCTGCAGACGCGCGAGCAGCACATCCGCCGCGAGAAGGCGACCAGCAACATCTGCACGTCCCAGGTGCTGCTCGCGGTGATCGCGGGCATGTACGGCGTGTGGCACGGCCCCGAGGGCCTGCACCGCGTCGCCCGGCGGGTCCACGACCTGGCCGGCCGGCTCGCGGACGCGGTCGAACGGCTGGGCCACCGGCTGGCCCACCGCAGCTACTTCGACACGCTCGCCATCGACGTGGGCGACGCGGCGCCGGGAATCCTCCGGGCGGCCACCGAGCGCCGCATGAACCTGCGACGGCTCGCACCAACCCGGCTGGGCGTCTCGCTCGACGAAACCACGACGGCCGAGGACCTCGCCGACCTCGTGGCCGTGTTCGCCGCCCGCGGTCGCGCCGACTTCGCCCTGGATCGGCTCGAAGGCCCGGCCGCCGACGCGGTGCCCGCCGCGCTGCGCCGCACGACCGGATTCATGGAGCACCCGGTGTTTCACCGCTACCGGTCGGAAACCGAGATGTTGCGGTATCTCAAGCGGCTCGAGAACCGCGACCTCTCGCTCACGGCGGCCATGATCCCGCTCGGCTCGTGCACGATGAAGCTCAACGCCACCACCGAGATGCTGCCCATCACGTGGCGGGAGTTCGGCGGGCTCCACCCGTTTGCCCCGCGCGACCAGGCGCGCGGGTACGGGCGCCTGTTCGAGACGCTCGAGCAGTGGCTGGCCGAGATCACCGGCTTGCCCGGTGTGTCGCTCCAGCCCAATGCCGGCGCGCAGGGCGAGTACGCCGGCCTGCTCGTGATTCGAGCGTGGCAGCGCGCGCGCGGCGAGGGCCATCGCACGACGTGCCTCATTCCGCAGTCGGCCCACGGCACCAATCCGGCGAGCGCGGTCATGGCCGGCATGGAGGTCGTAGTCGTGAAGACCGACCGCCACGGCAACATCGATCTGGACGATCTCCGGGCCAAGGCCGAACGGCACCGGGACACGCTGGGCGCGCTGATGGTCACGTACCCGTCCACCCACGGGGTCTTCGAGGCATCGATCAAGGAGATCTGCGCCCTGATTCACCGGGTCGGCGGTCAGGTGTACATGGACGGCGCGAACATGAACGCCCAGGTGGGGCTCACCAGCCCCGCGGCGATCGGCGCCGACGTGTGCCATCTCAACCTGCACAAGACGTTCTGTATCCCCCATGGCGGTGGCGGCCCGGGCATGGGGCCGATCTGCGTGGCGGATCACCTGATCCCGTTCCTGCCCGACCACCCGGTCGTGCCGCTGGGGCGGGAGCAGCCGTGTGGGACGATCTCCGCCGCGCCCTGGGGCAGTCCGTCGATCCTCCCCATCTCCTGGGCGTACATCGCGATGATGGGACCCGAGGGCCTCACCGCCGCGACCCAGGTAGCCATCCTGAACGCCAACTACGTGATGAAGCGTCTCGAGGGGCACTACGAGGTGCTGTATGCGGGCGCGCACGGGCTGGTGGCGCACGAAGGCATCCTCGACACCCGGCCCTTCAAGCAGTCGGCGGGCGTCGAGGTCGAGGACATCGCGAAGCGGCTGATCGACTACGGGTTCCACCCGCCGACGGTTTCGTTCCCGGTGCCGGGCACCCTGATGGTCGAGCCGACCGAGAGCGAGTCCAAGGAGGAACTCGATCGGTTCTGCGACGCGCTCATCGCGATCCGGCAGGAAATTCGCGAGATCGAGCGCGGCGAGGCGGATCGGGAGAACAACATCCTGAAGCACGCGCCGCATCCGCTCGCGCAGGTCGTGAGCGACCTGTGGGACCGGCCGTATGCGCGCGAGCGCGCGGGCTTCCCGTCACCGGCGACCCGCGTGCAGAAGGTGTGGCCCGCGGTGGCGCGGATCGACTCGGCGTATGGCGACCGCAACCTCGTGTGCGCGTGCCCGCCGATCGAAGAGTACGCGCCGTCGGCCTGAGCGCGGCATGCAATGGTCGCTGATCGTCGAGCCGGGCGGGCGACCCGGCCACGAGAACATGGCGATCGATGACGCTCTCCTGCGCCGCGCGCAGGAGGGCGTCGCGTTTTTCCGCCTCTACGGCTGGCAGCCGCCCTGTCTCTCGTTCGGCCGCCACGAGCCCGCCGTCGCCCGGTACGACCGTGACCGCATCGCGGCGCTGGGACTCGCCACGGTGCGGCGCCCCACCGGCGGCCGCGCCGTGTGGCACGACGCCGAGGTCACGTACGCGGTCGCCGCACCCAGCGTGTGCTTCGGATCCCTCGCGGACACGTACCGCGCCATCCACGGGGTGATCGCCGCCGCCCTCCGCACGCTCGGCGTGCCGGCCGCACAGGCCGGCCCCCAGGCGCCGGTCGCGCCAGGGGCGGGCGCCTGCTTCGCGCGTCCGGCGGGCGGAGAAGTGATCGTGGGGACCCGCAAGCTGGTGGGAAGCGCCCAGGTCCGCGAGGGCAGCGCGTTTCTGCAGCACGGCTCGATCCTGCTCGTGGACGGCCAGGATCTCGTGGCCGCGGTGACGCGCGGACCGGCGCCTCCGTCCGCCGCAACGTCCGTCGCCGCCGCGCTCGGACGAGTCGTGCCGTTCGCGGACGTCGCCGGGGCGATCGCGCGGGCGGCACGCGCTGCCTGGCCCGGCACCTGGGAGACCAGCCCACCGCCCCCACTCGATGATTGGGGCCGGTTCGCCGACCCGGCGTGGACGTGGCGGCGCTGACGCGCCAGATTCGCGGGTGTCCATGGGCGCCACCCCGTTGTCCTACGTCATCCACCGTCTCGCGCAGGGCGTGGTGGTCGTGTTCGCCGTGGCCACCCTCGTCTTCGTGCTGCTACAGGCGGCGCCGGGCGATCCGCTCACGGTCCTGAGCGACCAGCCGCAGCTTGCGCCCGAGGCGCTCGAGCGGATGCGCCGGAGCTTCGGGCTCGACCGGCCCATCCCCGAACAGTACGTGCGCTATCTCGGCCGGCTGGTCCGCGGCGACTTCGGCGTCTCGCTCACCCAGCACCGGCCCGTCCTGGCGGCGCTCGCCGACGCGCTGCCCAACACGCTGCTGCTCGCCCTCGCGGCGTTGCTCGTGGACCTCACCGTCGGCGTCGGGATCGGCGTCGTGCAGGGCATGCGACCGCGCACCCTCACCGATCAGCTCCTGTCGCTCGTCACGATCACGCTCTACGCGATGCCGGTCTTCTGGCTCGGGCTGCTGGCCCTCGTGATCTTCGGCCAGCAGCTGGACTGGTTCCCGGTGGGCGGCCTCCTGGACCCGGTGCGTCACGCGACCTTGTCGCCCGTCGGTCGCGTGCTCGACCGGTTGCACCAC